>JAOUNA010000206.1 GCA_029881215.1 Myxococcales bacterium
ACATCAGCCGCCGCGCAGCGCCAGCCAGAGCAGGAAGATCGCGCCCGCCGCCCACGTGTAGTAGGCGAAGGCGTGGAAGATCTGCCGGCGCAGCAGGCGCACGAACAGCCAGATCGCCGCGACGCCCGACACCAGCGCCACGACGGCGCCGACGCAGAGCGGCCCCAGCGCGCTGCCCGCGCCGGATGCGGCGATCGCGGGCAGCTCGCGCGCGGCGGCACCGGCGATGGCGATCACGCTCATCAGGAACGAGAACTCCGCGGCCGCGGCGGGTGCGACGCCCAGCGCGAGCGCGGTGGCCACCGTGGCACCGCTGCGGGAGATGCCGGGCAGGATGGCGAAGGCCTGCGCGCAGCCGATCAGCAGCGCGGCGCTCCAGCTCGGCTCCTCGGCGCGGGCGCGGCCCACCGTGCCGCGCGTCGTCCAGAGCATCGCCCCGGTCACCAGCAGACCCACGCCCGCGACCCCGGGTGCTTCGAACTGGGCCTCGAGGAAGTCGCCCGCGACGAGCACCGCCAGCACGGCCGGCAGCGTCGCCAGCCCGAGCTTCATCCCGTAGCGCAGCGCATCACCACGCCCGCACAGGGCGCCCGTCACCAGTCCCGTCACGCGCCGGCGGTAGACCACGAGCACCGACGCCAGGGTGGCGACGTGCAGCGTCACCTCGACCGCGACGCCCGGAAGCGACAGCCCGAGCAGCGCCTGCAGCATCACCAGGTGCCCCGAGCTCGACACCGGCAGGAATTCGCTGAGCCCCTGGATCAGGCCGAGGGCGATCGCCTCGAGCCCGCTCATCTCGCGACCCTGCGCCGGGCCTGCCCGCGCGCGCTCATCCGCCCTCCGCCGCGGGCAGCGCCTGCGAGGCGGACTCGCTGCGTGACTGCACGCGCTGGTGCAGGCGCTCGATCACCACGTAGGCCGCGGGCACGATCAGGAAGGTGAGCAGCGTCGAGAAGAACATGCCGCCGACCACCGCGATGCCGAGTGGCGCGCGCGAGTCCCCCCCCGCTCCCTGCCCCAGGGCAATCGGGAGGATGCCCACGATCGTGGCGAGCGCCGTCATCAGGATCGGCCGGAAGCGCGTCTGCGCCGCCTCGATCACCGCATCCACCAGGGCGTAGCCGCGGCCGCGCAGCTGATTGGCGAACTCCACGATGAGAATCGAGTTCTTGGTGACGAGCCCCACCAGCATGACCAGCCCGATCTTGCTGAAGAGGTTGAGTGTCGCGCCGGTCAGCAGCAGCGCGACCAGCGCGCCGGTGAACGAGAGCGCCACGGCCACCAGGATGGTGAGCGGGTGGAAGAAGCTCTCGAACTGCGCCGCCAACACGAGATACACGATCAGGAGTGCCAGGCCGTAGGCAAAGGCCAGAGCGGCGCCGGCCTCGATGAACTGCTCGGACTCCCCCACGAGGCGCACCGCGTAGGCGCCCTCCGCCGGCAGGAGCTCCTGCGCGAGGGCGAAGACGGTCTCGATGGCCTCGCCCTGGGACACCCGCGCGGGGTCCGGATCGACGCTGAACCACACGCTGCGCTGGCGGTCGTAGTGGTCGATGGCACGCGGCGCGATGGTCTCGCGCACGTCCACCAGCGCGGCGAGCTCGATCAGCTCTCCGGTCTGGCTGCGCACGAAGAGGTCGAGCAGATCGCTCGGCTCGTTGCGCTCGCCCCGGTCGAGCTGGGCCACCACGTCGTAGGTCTCGCCGCCGAGCTTGAACGTGGACAGGTCGCGGCCGCCCAGCAGGATCTGCAGGGTGGTCGCGATGTCGCGCACCGAAACGCCCAGATCACTGGCGCGCTCGCGGTCGATTTCCACGTCGAGCTGCGGCTTGTTCAGGTACACGTAGACCCAGGGGTTCTCGTAGCCGGGCAGCATCGCGACGCGGCGCTTGAGCGCCTCCGCGACGCCGGCGAGCTGCAGCAGATCGGGGCCCTGGATCAGGAGCTCGACACCGGAGCCCCCGACGCCCCGCATGGGCGAGGGCTCGTAGGCCCGCGCCTGGATGCCGGCGATGCCGTTCAGGCGCGCGCCGAGATCCGCCACCACCTCGCGCTGGCTGCGCTCCCGCTCGTCGGCGTCCACGAGCGACGCCCAGATCCGCCCCTCGTTGACGATGCCGGGCGTCCCCAGTCCCAGCGCGACGACGGAGAAGGCGCGCTCCACCTCGGGCGTCCGCAGCACGATCTGCTCGGCCTGGTTCTGGTACTGGTCCATGTACTCGATGGTGCTGCCCTCTGGACCTTGCGTGTTCACGTTCGCGTAGCCGCGGTCCGTGCCCGGCATCAGCTCCTGATCGATCGTCCCGAAGAGCGCGATCCCCAGCGCGAGCCACGCGACGCCGAGCGACGTGATGAGGCCCGGCCGCCGCATCACCGGCCGCAGCAGCGCTGCGTAGCCTTCGGCCACGCGCGCGAAGAAGCGCGCCAGCACGCCCTTGAGTCCGCGCTCCGCCTCGCCCCGCTTCACCACGCGGGCGCACAGGGCGGGCGAGAGCGTCACCGCCACGAAGCCCGACACGCTGAGCGCCGCCGCCACGGTCACCGCGAACTCGCGGAACAGCCGGCCGGTCGTGTCCGTGAGGAAGGTGAGCGGCAGGAAGACGGCCACCGCGGACACCGTGGCCGCGACCACGGCGAAGGAGATCTCCTGCATGCCGCGGCGCGCCGCCTCCATGCGCGGCGTTCCCGACTCCACCCAGCGCGTGATGTTCTCGAGCACGACGATCGCGTCGTCCACGACGAGCCCGATGGCGAGCGTGATGCCCATCAGCGTGAGCGTGTTGATGGTGAACCCGGCGAAGTAGAGGAACGCGAAGGCCCCGAGCCCGGACACGGGGATCGCCACGGCGGGAACCAGCGTGGCGCGCGCGCTGCGCAGGAAGACGTAGATCACGAGCACCACCAGGATGGCGGCCTCGAAGATCGTGCGCGTCACGTCGTCGATGGATTGCTGGATGAACTTGGACGAGTCAAACGCCGGCTCCAGCGTGGCGCCGAGCGGCAGCTCGCGGTCGATCCGCGCGACCTCTGCCCGGACGAGCTCGGCCACGTCCAGTGTGTTGGCCTTGGACTGCTTCACCACCCCGAGGCCGAGGGCGGGCACGCCGTTCACGCGCACGATCTTGCGCACGTTCTCGGCGCCCACCTCGACGCGCGCCACGTCGCGCAGGCGCACCAGATCGCCGGCGAAGCTGCCGATGATGAGATCCTCGAAGTCTGCCGCGCTGCGCAGCTCGCCCAGGCTGCGCACCGCGAACTCGGTGTTCGCGGACTCCACGCGGCCGGACGGGATGTCCACGTTCTCGCGGTGGAGCGCCGCGTCGACATCGGCGACGGTGAGGCCGTAGGAGCCCAGCGTCCGGTTGTCGAGCCACAGGCGCATCGAGAGGCGCCGCTCACCGCCCAGCATGACGTTGGCGACGCCGGGCAGCTTGGCGAGCCGGTCCACGATGCGCGTCTCCGCGATGGACGTCAGCTCGATGCCGCTGTGGCGCTCGCTGGAGAGCGCGAGCCACATCACCGGCCACGCGTCGGCGTCCTGCTTGGCGACGACCGGCTCCTCCACCTCGTCGGGCAGTCGCCTGCGCGCGCGGGCTACGCGATCCCGCGTGTCGTTGGCGGCCCGATCCAGATCCACGTCCAGATCGAACTCGAGGGTGATGCTCGAGACCTCCTCCCGGCTCTCGGACGTCACGTGCTTCACACCGGGGATGCCGTTGACCTGATCCTCGATCACGTCCGTCACCGACGTCTCCACCACCTCGGGCGCAGCGCCGGGGAAGATCGTGACGATCGAGACGACGGGCGGGTCGATGTCCGGAAGCTCGCGGTTCTGCAGGCGCGTGAGGCCGAGCGTGCCGAAGATGGCGATGAGCAGGGACATCACCGACGCGAGGACGGGCCGATCGATGCAGATCTGGGAGATCCTCACGTGCCTTCCCCGGCCGCCGATGCCTCGGGCGGCGCGCTGGGCGCGCGCACCACCAGCGGCTCCGTCGAGGCCTGCACCGTCGCACCCTCGGAGACCTTGTGCGCCCCCGCCGTGACCACCGAGGTGCCGGCGCGCAGGCCGCGCACCACCTCCACGACACCCCCCTCGCGCAGGCCGAGCTCCACCGGCTGGCGGGTCGCCACGCCCTCTGCGTCGACCCGCCACACGTAGGGCCCCAGGCGGTCCACCGCCACGGCGGACTCGGGCACGACCAGGGCGCTCTCGATGCGGCGCAGCTCGAGGTCGACGTTGGCGAAGAGTCCGGGGCGCAGACGGCCCTCCGCGTTCGGGATCCAGGCCTTGATCCAGATGCGCCGGTTGCGCGGATCGAGCGTGGGCGAGACGAAGAAGACCTCGCCCGCAAACGTCTCTTCCGGATAGGGGCGCACGCGGGCCCGCACCGGCATCCCGACACGCACAAGTGACAATCCCTCGTCCGGGATGCCGAAGGTGAGCTGCAGGCGTTCGACCGCGTCGACGCGCACCAGCTCGGTGTCCTGTTCGACCCGCGCGCCGAGGTCCACCAGGCGGCGCCCGAGCACGCCGTCGAAGGGCGCGCGGATCCGCGTGCGCTCGAGCTCGAGCCGCGCGAGATCCACGCGGGCTTCCGCAATTTCCAGCTCCGCCCTGGCCACGTCGCGCGCGGCCAGGGACGAGGCATCGCGGCTCACCAGCTGCTTGGCGCGGTCCCAGCGCGTGCGCGCCAGATCGCGGGTCGCCTCCGCCTCCCGCAGTCGGGCGATCTGCTCGGCGCTGCGCAGCGTGAACAGCACCGCGTCCGCCTCGACGGACTGTCCCTCCTCGAACTCGATGGAGGCGACCATGCCCTCGATCTCGGGCTTGACCATCACCGTGTGATCGGATTCGAGCTGGCCGCTGAACACCGCGACGTCGACGAGC
>JAOUNA010000207.1 GCA_029881215.1 Myxococcales bacterium
CGGCGCGGGAAGCGGGCCCTGGAACATGGGCGTCGACGAAGCCCTGCTCGCCGCGGCGGCCCGCGGCGGCCCGCCCACGCTGCGCTTCTATGCCTGGCGGGGCTCCTGGCTCTCGCTCGGATACGCGCAGACCCTTTCCACGGCGCGCGGCGCGGCGTGTGCGCGGGCGGGCGTGGGCATCGTGCGGCGGGTGACCGGAGGGCGTGCCGTGCTCCACGGGGGCGACCTCACCTACGCCGTGGCGGCTCCCGCCGGACTCCTGCCGCGCGGACTGCAGGCCTCCTACGGACTCGTCTCGGACGCGCTGTGCGAGGCCTTGCGCAGCCTGGGCGTCGCGGCGGTGCGCGCGAGCGCGGTGTCTTCGCCTTCGTGGGGGGCTCCGCGCTTCGACTGCTTCGCGGAGGCCGCCGCGGAGGAGATCTGCGTCGCTGGCCGCAAGCTCGTGGGCAGCGCGCAGCGCCGCAGCGGGGGCGCGGTGCTCCAGCACGGCTCGATCCGCGTGCGCCCCGATCCCTGCGTCGCGGCCCGCGCCGCCGGGCAGGTGAGCGGCGCTGCGACGAGTCTCCGCGAGCTGGGCGTCTCGACGTCGGACGCAGCGCTCCGAGAAGTGTGTGCTGCGTGTCTCGGCGCCGCGCTCGGGGCTTCGTTCGAGTCGGGACATCTCGCGGAAGGGGAACGCCGTCAGGCCCGTGAGGCGGCCCGCCAGCGGGATCCCGGTTTCTCACCGCATGGGGCGGAATCCCCGCGGGAATCTCAAGGGGACCTCTCGGCAACCGATAGGTAAACAAGCACCGGAATGTCCGGCGCCGTGGACCATTCTGTTGTCGGGCGGCTCGTTGGCGGCGAACAAGCGAAAAATCCTCGAGGCGGCGCGGAAGCTGGCTCAGAAGGGCGCCAAGGACAAGGCGCTCAAGGAGTACCAGAAGCTCGTCAAGCTCGATCCGAGGGACGCCAAGCTGCGCCTCGAGATCGGTGACGCCCATCGGCGTTGGGGGCAGGTGGAAGAGGCGATCGAGACCTACACGAAGGTCGCCGATCAGTACACCAAAGAGGGCTTCGACGCGCGCGCGGTCGCGGTCTTCAAGCAGATCCTGAATCTCGACCCCAACCGGTTCGAGTCCTATCAACCGCTCGCGGAGCTGTACGAGCGCATGGGGCTGACGGCGGAGGCCATCCACGCGCTGCAGACGGCAGCGGATGGCTTCCATCGCCAGGGCGACAAGCGCGAAGCGCTCGACTTGCTGCGCAAGATGGCGACGATCGATCCGACGAACACCACGAGTCGGATCAAGGTCGCCGAGCTGCTGCGCCAGGAAGGTCTCGGCGAGGAGGCCATCGCCGAATACGATTATGTCGTGGAAGAGTTCGAGCGCCAGGGAGACGTCGAGTCATCCGCCAAGGTGTATCAGCGCATTCTCGAGGTCGATCCCAATCGCCCGCAGACGATGATGCGCCTCGCGCGCAATCTCCTGGCGCGGGGCGGCGCGGTGCAAGCCGAGCCCCTTGCGCAGCGGGCGCTCGAACAAGCTGGCGACGAGCCGGAGTATTACGAACTGCTCGCCGACGTCTACCGCAGTCAGAGCAAGGATGCGGAGATGTCCGCGGTGTACCAGCGCCTCGCAGACCTGTATCGCAAGCGGGGCGATGACGACCACGCCCGCGATATCCTGCAGCGCTACGTGCCCACCGGCGCCATGGCCGTGAATGGCGATTCCGGCGCGGGGCTCGGCGAGGCATCCCTCGACGCTGGCAGCCTGCTCGGGAGCGACGCGCTTCCCGAGGACGAGCTTCTGCTCGAGTCGGAGATGATCCCCGGTGTCGGTGGGGACACACTTTCGGGTGGCTTGCCCGAGCTCGAGACCGAGGATCTGGAGCCCGGGGCGCCCGCCGACGAGCTGGAGATCGGCGAGGAGATTCTTCTCGAGCCGCTGGTGCCGGACGCACCGCAAGTCGCGCCGTCGGTAAGTCCCGAGCCCGTGCTCTCTGAAAGCCTCGACGCAGAGCAATTGCTCGCCGAGGCGAGCGTCTATCTGCGTTACGGCAAGCGCGACAAGGCGATCGCTCACCTCGAGAAGGTCCTGGCGGGCGAGCCGGATCACAGGCTCGCCTTGGAGAAGCTCGGCGAGGCGTACGCGGACAACGGGAACACGGAGCAAGCGGTTGAGCTGTTCCTGCGGGCCGTCAAGCGCGCGCGTGAGGAAGGCGAAGAGTCGGCCATCGCGGTGCTGCGCGGGCGGATCGCCGCACTCGACGAGGCAGCGGCCGCATCGCTCGATCCCCGGCCGGCCGCCCCGCCGCCGGAGCCCGAATCCGTCGACCCGGAGCCCGAGTCGCTCGCTGCGGAGGAGGACGAGAGCGAGAGTACGCTCGACGCCGAGCTCGAGAGCGACGAGATCGAGATCGATATCGACATCGATGTGGAAGAAGAGCACGACGAGGAGGCCGCCGCGGCTCCCTTCGAAACGCCTCCCGTTCCGGAGAGCCTGCCGGAAGTCAGCATCGAGAGCGCGAGCCTGAGCAGCGCCTCGGCCCAGCAGATCCTCGAGGATCTGGAAGAAGCCGACTTCTACATGCAGCAGGGCCTCCACGACGAGGCCGAGGTGATCTACAAGCGCGTCTTGTCCGTCGCGCCGAATCATCCGCGCGCGTTGGTGCGCCTCGGTGAGGTGATGGCGGCGCGCGGCGGCGATGCGGCTGCGGTGGTGGAGGCTGCGGCCGCGGCGCCCGCTGAGATCGCCGAGGCCGACACCCCGCCCGAGGGTGTCGAGCTCGATGCGCCGAGAGCGCCGCGCAGGATCGCCGACGAGACCGCACCCGAGCTCGACGACGAGATTCTGATCGAGGAGGACGAGATCGACCTCGGCGATGGCGCGAGCGATCTCGTGGGTCTCGATCTCGACGATGCCGACGATGCCGACGATGCCGAAGCGGATCCGGAATCCGAAGTGGATACGGCGGTCGAATCGAGCGGCGCGGAAGGCGCGGCGGCACCCCAGCCCGCGCAGCCGCTCGCATCGGCAGCGCCCGAGGGCTTCGCGCCGGCGGCGGACGAGGCGGCGGGCGGCGACGGATTCGACCTCGCCGCCGAGCTCAGCGACGCCTTCGACGACAGTTCGGCCGGATCGTCATTCAGCGGCGGCGTCGCCGACGATGGCTTCAGCGCGGTCTTCGAGGCATTCAAGAAGGGCGTGAACGAGACCCTCGGCGAGGGCGATCACGATGCCCATTACGATCTCGGTATCGCCTACAAGGAGATGGGTCTGATCGATGACGCCATCCAGGAATTTCGCGTGGCGATGCACGCGCCCGGACGGCGCGTGGAGTGCCTGCATTTGATCGGCGTGTGCGCGCTCGAAGCGGGGCAGCCGCAGGTGGCCGTCGATCATCTTTCCCAGCACGTCGATTCTCCCGAGCTGGACGACGAGCAGAAGCTCGCCGGACGCCTCGAGCTGGGGCGCGCCTATCAGGCGCTCGGCGACATGGCTCGCGCGCGAAAGTGCTTCGAGGCGGTGGCCGCCAGCGATCCGGATTTCTGTGGTGTCACGGAGATCCTGGCGGCGCTGGGGCCGGCGCCCGAGCCCGAAGCGGCAGCCGAAGAGCCGGCGGAGTTCGAGTCTTTCGAAGACGTGATCTCCGATGCGCTCGAGGACGATGCGAGCGGCGAGCCCGATCCGGGCGAGACATTCGATGATCTCGTGGCCGAGGCGAACGCCAGTGTGGACGACGACGACACGGGCGCGGACCCCGCGTCGCCGCCGGCGTCCCGCTCGGGCGCGGCGGCGTCGGATCCCGCGGCGAGCGGCTCCTCAGAGCCCAGGAAGAAGCGAAAGAAGATCTCCTTCGTGTGAGGAACGCCTGTGGATTATCTGCATCACTTCGGCCTCGCCGAGGATCCGTTTCGCAACGATCACCACGACAAGTTTCTCATGGCGATCCCTTCGCAAATGAATGCGCTGCGGCGGCTGGATCGCGCCGTCCGCCAGGCGAAGGGCCTCGTGTGTCTGATTGGCGGCGTGGGCTCGGGAAAGACGGTGCTGGCGCGAAAGCTGTACGAAGACCTCGAGGAGGAGGTGTTCGAGGCCGGCATGATGGTCGTGCTGCGCGGAAGCGCCGATTCGGACTGGCTGCTGACGCGGTTCGCGCGCCAGCTCGGAGTCGAAGAGCCGGCGAACGAGCGCGAGTCCTTGATCGGCCAGATCTACGAACGCCTGGCGATCATTCGCGAAGATGGGCGCTACGCGGTGCTCATCGTCGATGACGCCCAGGGGCTCGCCTCGAACGAAACCCTCACCGAGCTGTGCGGGTTGGTGAAGCTCGAGTACGAGGATCGGCGCGTCTTGTCGGTCGTTCTCGCGGGGGAGCCTTCCCTGGAAGGTACGCTGGCTGCAAATCCGGCGCTCGCGCACCACGTGGAGGTCCGCACGACGCTCGCGCCCCTCTCGGCCAAAGAGGTGGCCGCATACGTACAGCATCGCATCCAACGCGCCGGCGGCGCTGCGCAGATCGTCCACCCGGACGCCATGCTCGGATTGAGCGCGTGTGCAGCGGGGGCGCCTGGCTTGATCAATACGCTGGCCGACAACGCGCTCTTCGAAGCGTTTCTCGAGGGCCGGAGCCAGATCACGCGTTCCGACGTCGAGCGCGCGCATGCCCATCTCGGCTGGGGGGCGCTCGGCGCCACGCCGCGCGCGCGCGTCGGCATGCCCGCCCGCCCGGCTGCTGCGGCAGCGAGCGCCGACCTCGACTCGGCGCTCGAAGCGGTCTTCGACGACGCGGAAGCAGCGATACCGCCCGTGCGTTCCGCGGACGCCGGTCAGACGGTGATGATGGACTTCGAGGCTCGCCCCGCGGCGGCGAAACGCCCGGT
>JAOUNA010000043.1 GCA_029881215.1 Myxococcales bacterium
GCTGCACGCCGGGGGCGGCTCAGCCGCCGTCGCGCGCGCGCGCTGCGCGCAGGCGCGCGAGGTGCGCCTGGTGGTCGGAGCGGGACAGCCGGAAGCGCGTGAGCGCCAGCAGGGCGAGCGCGTACATCACCCACACGCTCGGCGCGTAGACCATGCCCAGGCTGCGCACGCTCTCTGCCGGCACGCCGGCCACATCGGGTTGGCTCGGGAAGTGGATGAGGTCGAGGATCACGCCGCCTAGACCCATGCCGATGGCCGAGGTGATCTTGTAGATGAGGGTCTGCGCCGCGTAGAGCATGCCCTCTTCGCGCCGCCCCGTGACGATCTCCCGCCCCTCCACGACGTCGGCCATCATCGACGCGACCATCACGTAGAGCATGACGTAGACGGTGTTCTCGATGGCCGAGTGGACGAAGAGGATCGGATACAGCCAGCCGCTCTCGTTCGCCGGAAACAGGTCCGCGAGGCGCAGCCAGATCGGAGTCACCGAGAGCGCGAGTCCCGTGACGAGAATGGCGCTGCACACCGATTTCTTCTCGCGCCCCGCCACCAGCAGCGGCCCCGAGAGCAGCGCGATGGCGCCGCTCATGCCCCAGGTGAAGGCGAGCCCCGACATCTGCGCCGTGCTGAGGCCCCAGAAGTAGGAGTAGAGGTACGCCCAGAGCGCGTTCGCGATGCAGTTGGCGCTGGCGATCAGGAAGAAGGTGAGCAGCAGCGCCCGCAGCGAGCGATCCGAGAAGGTCACGAAGACCTTGCGGTACATCGCGGTGAGCGAGCGGGGCCCGCGCTCGGGCGGGCGCTTGAGCCGCGGAATGAAGCGGTGCAGGCCGCCCGCCGACGCGAGCATCGAGACGAAGACGAGCAGCGCGCTCGCGATGCCCATCTGTCCGTAACCGCCGGGATTGAGCAGGCCATCCGGATGCTCGGAGGTGTCGCGCAGCCAGTATCCGTAGAGTGCGATGGTGAGCGCGGTGAGCGCGAACCAGTAGAAGGCCACGCGGCAGCCCGCGAGATTGGTGCGCTCGTCGTAGTCATCCGTGAGCTCCGGAACCAGCGCCGCGTGGGGCACCTCGAAGAAGGTGAGCAGCAGGCGGATCGGGATGCCCGTGGCCACCAGGAAGACGAACAGGGCGTGCGGGTCGCCCAGCACCGAGGCCGGCGGGTTCCAGATCCAGTAGACCAGCAGGCTGAGCGGCGCGATCGCGAAGTACATGAAGGGGTGGCGGCGCCCCCAGCGCGAGTGCAGGTGGTCGGAGGCGTAGCCGACCAGGGGATCGGAGATGGCGTCGAACACCAGGGCCAGCGCCAGCGCCCAGCCCACCCAGACCCCGGGCACGCCCAGCACGTGGTTGTAGTAGAGCAGCAAGAAGCCCAGGAAGCCGTTGTTGATGATGCCCGTCGAGGCCCCCCCCAGGCCGTAGACGAGCCGGGTGCGCAGGCCGACCGCGCGCGCCGCGCCGCCGCCGGGCTGCGGATCTTGTTGAGGTTCGGGCGTCACCCTGATAGCTTCCTGCGCTCCCGTCCGACGGGGTCGCGCCTCGACGGCCGCTTGGCGGTCCGGCGTGCGCGACGCGCGTCGGAGGGTAGCGAGGTGTGCAGATCATGAGACGAATCCTCGTTCTGCTCGCGGTGGGCACCCTGCTCCTCGCGAGCCCGAGCCAGGCACAGGAAGACACGGCGCCCGAGGCCGCGGGCGGAGCCGTCCAGCGGCAGCAGCCGCCGCCGCGAGCGGGGGCGGGCGGCGCGCGCTCGCACGCGCAGCGAGCCGAGAACTTTCGCGGGCGGCTGCTGCAGGACATCGAGCTCAGCGCCGACCAGAGCGCGCACATGGACGAGATCGTGGCCGCCCACGTGAAGAGCCTCGAGACTCAGCAGCAGAAGATGAACGAGCTGCGCGAGCAGATGCGAGAGGCGCGCCAGGCCGGCGATGCCGAGCGCGTGCGGAAGCACGCCGACGAGCTGCGCGAGCTGCGCAAGGAGAGCCCCGATCAGTTTCGCTGGATCTCCGAGATGCGCCTCGTGCTGACGCCGGATCAGCAGAAGCAATTCGACGAGAATCGCGATCGGATGAGGCAGGGTTCGAAGAATCGCGGCGGCGCACGCCGCGCGCCGCAAGCAGGATCCTGAGCGCCGGCTCGCATCAATCGGCCCTCGCCGTCGGGGTGCTGCGCCGCTGCGCCACGGAATCGGACACGACGCAGAGGATCTCGAAGAGCAGCGCCGCGCCGACCTGCGCGGTGTTGCTCGTGGGATCGTAGGCCGGCGCGACTTCGACCACGTCTCCGCCGACGAGGTGCAGTCCGTGCAGGCCGCGCACGAGCATTTGTACGTCGAGCGGTGTCAATCCGCCCACCTCGGGCGTTCCCGTGCCCGGTGTGTAGGCCGGGTCGATGCCGTCCACGTCGATCGAGATGTAGGTGGGGCCGTCGCCGACCACGCGGCGCGCCGCATCGATCACCGCCGCCACCCCGAGGCGCCGAAAGTCCTCCGCGTGGATCACCGTCATACCGCTGTCCTGGGAGAATCGAGTCATCAGCTCCGCCATGCCGCGGATGCCGATCTGGATGCTGCGCTCCGGGTCGAGCGCGCCGTCGAGGGCCGCGTTGCGGAAGGGCCCGCCGTGGTGGAAACGGCTGCCTCCGCTCGCACCCTCCGTGTCGCAGTGCGCGTCGACGTGCACGAGGCCGAGCGGCTCGCCGCGTCCCAGCGCTTTGAGAATGGGATAGGTGATCGAGTGATCGCCTCCCGCGCTGATCGGCGTGACGCCCGCGCGCGCCACGCGCTCGAAGTAGCGCTCGATCTCGGCGATGCCGGCCTCGAGGTCGTGCATGCTCGGGATCGGCACGTCGCCCACGTCTGCGATCTGGCACAGCGCAAACGGCACGATGCGGCTCGCGTGGTTCCAGGGTCCCACGAAGCGGATCGCGCGCAGCGCGGACGGCCCGAAGCGGGCCCCCGGACGATTGGTGACGCCGAGGTCGAACGGCACGCCGATCAACGCGCATTCGAGGTTGTCGAGATCTCCGGGGTCGTTCCGGCGCGGCGCGTCGAGGAGCGCGGGAAAGGTGGGCGCGCTGGCCAGGCGCTCGAGATGGCCGCGAACCACCGCCTTCACCCCGGGCTCGAATGCCTCGAGCGAATCGCGCTCGGCGAGCTCGCGCAACCTCGTCAGCTTCTGGGCATCCATGTTCGGACCCTCTCGCGCGCGGCGGCGCGCAGGATCCGCCGGACCCGACGCGGTCCGGCCGGGGTCCGCGCGTTCAGAAGCGGTACTGCAGGCCCCAGGTGAAGACGTAGTAGTTCAGATTCTGGAGCTGACCGATGGGCAGCACCGCGCCCACTTCCCAGTTCAACACGACGTTCTCGTTCACGTAGAAATCCAGACCCCCGCCCGCGCGAAATCCGAAATCGAAACCGTCCTCGAGAATGCCCGAGCCCGCGTCCAACGGCGGATCGGTATCGGAGCAGTTGCGGGTCTGGATGCAATACGATCGGTAGTTTCCGGTGGTTTGCGAGTGCATGATCCCCGCGCCACCCAGCGCGTAGGGCTGCACGCGACCCAACGGAAAGAAGACCCTGGCGTTCAGGGTCGCCGAAATGATCTCGTGCGTGGAGGTCAACGTCTCGACTTTTCTCGGGATGACGAGCGTCGCACCGCTCGAAGTCTGCTCCAACGTCTTGTTCGTGACGCCGACTTCTCCGCGGATCGGCGGCATGTACTCCACCTGCATCTCGCCGGCAATCCAGGGCGTGAAGCGATAGCCGAGGCGCCCGTTGATTCCGACCGATCCCGAGCTCGCCACCTGGGTCTTCTTCAGCGGGGAGTTGGGATCCGTTCGGGCGTTGTTCCACTTCTCCGCGGCCTCAGTGAAGGAGTCTTCGAGAGATTCCTGCAAGCCCTGGTCGAACATGTAGCTGCCCGAGAGGCCCCCGTAGAAGCCCGAGCGGTGAAAGGGAGAGTCTCTCCAGTCCTCGACCGCAGATGCCACGGCCGGCAGCAGGCAGCACGCGACAGCAAGCAGGATGGTACGTCGTGACATGTCAGCAGCTTTCCCGAGGACGAGATGGGTTCGAATCATTTCGAAGGCGAGAAGTCCGGCGGATATACCACGGTATAGCGCGCCCGGAAAGCCCTCGGTCCCCGCGTGGGAGTTTTCGCGCATTCGATCGGAGAAAACGCGCGCGGCGCTCGCTGCGCCGACGAGCGCACGCGCCGCCGGGACATTCAATACTCGCAGATCCAACATTCAACATCTCGAATTGTAACCGCTTTCTTCTCGTGGGCCGATTCTCTGTGGATGCGCATCCGGGGGTGCGGCGGGCGGCTTCGCGCAGCGCGCACCCGCTGCGCGAGCGCTGCCGCACCCGCGCATCCCGCGCCAGCCGGATCCGGGCGGGGCCGGCTGGCGCGCAGCGAGCACTGCACTTGCTGCATGCGCGCCTCGCCCGGTAGCGTGGCGGCCCCACTCGACCAACAAGCGAGCAGGACATGAGGCACGTCGATCGCAGGACGTTTCTCAGCGGCGCGGCGCTGATCGGCGCCGGCTTCGCGTTGCCCGGCTGCACAAGCCTTCCGCCCCGCGGCGCCCCGGACGTGGTGGTGCTGGGCGCCGGCATGGCCGGGCTCACGGCGGCGCACTCGTTGCATCGGGCCGGACTCGACGTGATCGTCCTCGAGGCGCGCGAGCGCGTCGGCGGGCGCATCCACACACTCGCGGATCCGGCGCCGCACGGGGTCGAGATCGGCGCGCAGATGATCCACGGCTCGCGCGCGCCGACCTGGGAGCTGATCCGCGAGTTCGGCATCGAGACGCGGCCGATGACGGGCTGGAATCGCTGGTTCCAGAAGCGGGACGGGTCCTTCCTGCCGCCCCATTCGGATCTGGAGCGGCGCGTTCGCGAGCGCCTGCTCGAGGGCTATCGGAACTTCCGCGGCGGCGACGTGACGCTGCAGGATTTTCTGGATCGGCTGGGTCTGGAGGGTGTCGAGCGCGAGCTCGCCTCGGAGCAGGCCTACACCTGGTCGGCCGAGGCGGACGAGGTCAGCCTCGAAGCCGCGCTGCAGGACGGCGCGGCCTGGGAGGTCTGGGCGGACGAGAACTATCAGGTGGTGGGCGGCTACGGCGTCGTTGCGGCGGGCCTTGCGCGCCCGCTCGGAGATCGCATCCGACTTGCCTCCGTGGTGAAGAGCATCGAGTGGGGCGACGCCGGGGTGCGCGTGGCCTACGAGCGCGCGGGGCGGCTCGAGGCGCTCGCGGCGCGACGTGTCCTGGTCACGCTGCCGACGGGCGTGCTGCAGTCCGGCAGCATCCGCTTCGCGCCCGCCCTGCCCGGCTGGAAGCGCGCCGCGATCGGCGCGTTGCCGATGGGTCGGGTCGTGGTCGTGCCCATGCTCTTCGAGGATCGCTTCTGGCGCGAGCGCGATGCGGCGCGGCAGAGCTGGAGCACCGAGGGCGGGCGCGTCTCGTTCTGGGATCCCCATGCCCCCGGCGTCGGCATGCCCGCGTTGCAGTGCTGGAGCGTGGGCCGCGCGTCCCAGATGCTCAGCGACCTCGGTCGCGAGGGCGGCCTCGAGCAGGTCCTCAGCTGGCTCGAGCGCGCCTTTCCCGGGGTCGGCGCCCGCCGGCGTCTCCGCTGGTGGACGCTCGCCGACTGGGTGCGGGATCCGTTCTCCCTCGGCTCCTATTCCTACACGAAGCCGGGAGCGGCCGGCCGGCGCGCGGTGCTGGCCACGCCGATCGGGCAGCGCCTCTATTTCGCGGGCGAGGCCACGGCGCCGGCTCCCCACTATCAGACGGTGCACGGCGCGTACACCAGTGGCCGCCGCGCCGCGCGCGAGATCCTTGCCGCCGACGGACTCGATGCCTTCGTGCCAGCGAGCGCGATCGCGCCCGGCGCGTCCGGGTCCACGGATAGACACAAAGGAGTGTAATATGGATCTCGGATTGAAGGACCAGGTTGCCATCGTGACCGGGGGCTCGCGGGGCATCGGCCGGGCCGCGGCGGAGGCGTTCCTGAGGGAGGGCGCGCGGGTGATGATCTCGTCGATCCACCCCGAATCCGTGGAGACCGCGCTCAAGGCGCTTCGGGGGCTCGGAGAGGTCGAGGGCAGCGCCGGTGACGTGGCGCTCGAGGCGGACGTGACGCGCCTGGTGGACGAGACCGTGCGCCGCTTCGGACGCCTGGATGTGATGGTCGCGAACGCGGGCATCGCGGGAGAGGAGATCAATCTCGCCGACATGGGCGTCGAGGAGTGGGACCGCATGATGGCGATCCATCTGCGC
The DNA here is from genome assembly GCA_029881215.1 of Myxococcales bacterium. Lineage (GTDB taxonomy): Bacteria > Myxococcota_A > UBA9160 > UBA9160 > SMWR01 > JAOUNA01. The sequence continues at coordinate 6,285 of JAOUNA010000043.1, forward strand.
GGCACCTTCTTGTGTGGGCGCGAGGCGGCCCGCGCCATGCGCAAGACGGGCAACCGGGGTCGCATCGTGACGGTGGGATCGGTGGCGGGCATCGAGAGCGACGCGTCCGGGGGGCACTACAACGCGGCCAAGGCCGGGATTCACAGTCTCACGCGCTCGATGGCCGTGGATTTCGCCCGCTGGAACATACGCGTCAACTGCATCGCGCCGGGCTGGGTCCGGACCGACATGACGGTCGGTTACATTCCGCCGCCGGGTCGGCCTCTCGAGAACTGCGGTGTCATGGATCGCCCGGGCGAGCCCGGAGAGATCGCCAACGCGATCCTCTTCCTGGCCTCCGACAGCTGTTCGTTCCTGACCGGGGAGACCCTGGTCGTGGACGGGGGGCAGGTGATCGTGGGGCCCGACGTGAGCCAGAGTGTGCAGCGCGCCTGACGCGGCGCACAGAAGGGGAGGAATCCGTGGCGGGTGATCGCGAATCCGTCGAAGAGCAGTGCGACCGCGCCTTCTCGCACGCCGACAACCGCGCGGTCGGCATGGAGCCCACCTACTCGGGTGCGCTCAGCTTCATGCGGCGCCGATACAGCAAGGACTTCCGCGCCGCGGATGTGGACGTGGTCGTGAGCGGCGTGCCCTTCGATCTCGGCACCACCAACCGACCCGGGGCGCGCTTCGGACCGCGCGGCGTGCGCGAGGCCTCGGCGCAGCTCGCCTGGGGTCGGCACTGGCCGTGGCCGTTCGATGCCTTCGAACACGTCGGTGTCATCGATTGGGGTGACGTGTTCTTCGAGTCTGGCAATCCGCAGGAGATGCTCGGCAAGGTGGAGGCCCACGCCGAGGCGATCCTGGCTGCGGGCAAGTCGCTGCTCACGTTGGGGGGGGATCACTTCGTCACGCTGCCGCTGTTGCGCGCGCACGCCCGGCATCACGGACGGCTCTCCCTCATCCATTTCGACGCCCACACGGATACCTACGAAGAGTCCGGGAGATACGACCACGGCAACATGTTCCGGCACGCCGCCTCGGAGGGGTTGATCGATCCCGAGCGATCCGTCCAGATCGGCATTCGCACGGACTACGCGCGAGAGAATCACGGCTTCACCGTGCTGGACGCAGACTGGGTCCAGAACCATCCGCTGCAGGCGAGCATCGACACCATCCACGAGAAGGTCGGCGACAACCGGGCCTACCTGAGCTTCGACATCGACTGTCTCGATCCGAGCTGCGCGCCCGGCACCGGCACTCCCGTGGTGGGCGGACTGACCACGAACCAGGCGTTGCAGATCCTGCGCAGCTTCGTCGACGTGCGGCTCGTGGGCATGGATCTCGTGGAAGTCGCTCCCGTCTACGACGTCGGGGCGATCACGGCGCTGGCCGGCGCGCACCTGGCGATGGACTACCTGTGCGTGCGCGCGGCCCAGAAGCTGGCGGGCTCGGGAGTGGCCCCGGCCTAGCGACACGACGGACCGCGCCGCTTCCGAGGAGTGTGCACAGCGTGCACGACAGCCGTTCGATGCGTTTCGCGGGGCAGCGCGTTCCCCTCGCAGCCGAGCTGCTCCTGCTGCTCGCGGTCGCGGGCGCCGTGGCCGGCGTCGCCTATCTCCCGACCCACGACGGGCCCCAGCACATCTTCACGGTGCACGCCGCCAATCACCTCGAGGATCCCCAAACCGGTTGGGGGCGCTGGTTCGAGCCGAATCTCCCGCTCTCGAGCTACGGCTTCGCGGTCGTCTTCGCGCCACTCGACGCGTGGCTTCCCTGGGATCTCGCCGCGCGCGGCGCGCTCGCGCTGATGGTGTTCGCGTGGGCGCTGGGCGCCTTCGTCTTCGTGCGCGCCGTGCGACCCGAACGCAGCTGGCTCGGCGTTGCGCTCGGTGCGGCTTCGCTGCAGTGGAGCCTCTACATGGGCTTCTTCTCCTTCTACTTCGCCAGTGCCTTCGGTCTCTTCGTGCTTGCCTTCGCCGTCGCGAGCGATCTTCGAGACGCGCGCAGCTGCGCCATCCTCTCGATCCTCCTGCTGATCGAAGCGCTGCTCCACGTGATGGCGGCGGCGCTCACCGGCATCGCCGTGCTGGCGCTGCTGGCCTTTCACGCGGATCCGGGCCGGCGCGTTCGCCAGCTCGCACGCGGCGCGCTGCTCGGAGCGCCCGCCGCGGGAATCGCCGCCGGCGTGCTCTGGATGGAGATCGCGGCCGGCGGCTCCGGCGCCGACGGCGCGAGCGAATTCGTCCACGAGAGCCCCGCGTGGTGGACCCTGGGGAGGTGTCTGATGCCGGGCCCCGCCTGGCGCGCCTGGCCGCTCACGCTGCTCGCGAGCGCGGCGCTGGTGCTCGGGCTCGTGTCTGGCTGCCGCGGGCGCAGCGCGGTGGATCGCGCACTGCTCGCGGCGGGAGGGCTTCTTCTCGCGGCGGCGGCGCTGCTGCCGCTGCATCTCGAGGTCTGGCACTTCTTTTCCGTGCGCTTCACACCGCTCGCGGTCTGCGTGCTCGTCGCCACGCTTCCGATCGAGCGCCTCCGGGCGCGTCGCGCGAGATGCGCGCTCGGCGTCGCGCTGGGCGGGTTCGCCTTCGCTGCCAGCGGCTGGGCCTACGAGTATCACCGCGACCTCGCCGCGCGGAGTCGAGAGGCGTTGGCCGGTCTCGAGGCGCCCATCGTGCGCAGCGGGCCGCGCCTGCCCATCGTGCTCGATCCCTTTCTGGGCCGACCGTTCGAGAGCGCCCGCGCGCTCGTGCCGTACGCGGTGCCGCTGCTCAACCTGGGGAAGCTCTACGCCGTGTCCCAGGGTGGTGTCGTGCCGTACGCCTTCGTCTCCGATCCGGCGCTGCACCCGCTGCGCCTGCGGGAGGACGCGCGCGCCGCGCTCCCCAGCGAGGCCGATCCGCGCTACCCGCTGGTGCTCTCCGATCCGCGGCGCGCGGAAGATCTCGCCCTGCGCGAAGCCGTCACCGTCTACATGGCGGCGCAGGCGACCCGCTTCGAGGACGTGATCTTCTACGGGCGACCGGCCGACGTCGAGCATCTCGCGTGGCTCGGCTTCCACCTGGACTGGCGCCGCGATGGCCTGGCGATCGCCCGTTTCGAAGGATGTCCGCTCGCGGTGCACATCCGTCCGCAGGCGGCGCTCGGCGCGGCCAGGACACTCGAGCTCGGCTGGTTTCCGGCGCTTGGCACCACGCACCGCTACCCGCTGTCGCGCGGCCAGCACGCTCCCGACGGAACGTTCGTTCTCGCCGTGCGTCAGAGCTGCGGCGCCGTCTGGATTCGTTTCGATGCGCCCGGCCTGGCCTGCGAAGGGGCCGACGCGGAGGGGCGCTTCGTGATCCGTCAGGTGCGCAGCACGCCCCAGGTCGAGTGCCGGATCGGCTCGTTTCCGCGCGCCGGCTGAAGTCGCGCGCGAATCAGCCGGACGCGAGCCACGGGATCCCGTGCGCATCGAGCGCCTTGGCGATCTCGCGCGCTGGGATCACCAGCGTGGCGCCGGTGCCGAGCGGATCGGGCAGCGGGCCCTCCGCCCGGTTCTCGGTGTCCGACAACGCGAGCACCGAGACGCACAGACCGATCACGGCACCGGATGCCTCCAGGAACACGGGCCCGCCGCTGTATCCGAATTCCGTGCGCAGATCCGCCAGATACACGCCGCGGGCGAGCAGCTGCGCGATCCAGCCCGGCGCGGGCTCCCGGTACACCTGGAAGGCGCTCAGGATGCGCTCGTCGAGAAGCCGTCCGGCGATCGTGCTGGGCATCTGCCGTCCGCCCGGATATCCCGAGAGGGCGACGGGGGCTCCCACCTTCGCCACCTCGAGCGACAGGCGCGCGATCAGCTGCGCGTCGATCGCGGGGCGCACGCCGGCCGGGGCGCGCGGCGCGAGCTCGTCCGCGGCGATCTGCAGCACGGCGAGATCGAGCGCCGGCTCTTCGAATACGACAGAGAGCTCGACCACGCGATTCGCCTCGCCCTCCCCCGCGAGAGCGTCGCTCGGGATCGCGGCGGTGAGACGCTCCTGCGCGCCTGCGCCGCGCCGCGCCCGGCCGTTCTCGATGACGTGCTGCGCGGTGAGCACGTGGCCCTCGCTGCTGATCACGAATCCGCTTCCGAGCGGGCTGTGCCGTGTCTCGCCGGGGCCGTTCGTCCAGGTGGTCTGGATGCGCAGCACGGTCGGCCGCGCGGCCGCGCGTCGCGCGTCGCCGCAGCCCCAGCCGGCAGCGAGCACGAGTACGGCCAGGAGCGCGCACAGTCGCATCGCCATCGATCGGAGCTCCTCCCATGGCACCCCGGACACGGCGCGTCAGGATGCCTCACGGCGCTGCGGCGTCACCAGGCTGGGGCGCCTTGTGCGCGCACGCATTCGCGTCTAGCGCGTCCCAGGCGGCGTGGCCGCCGCGAGCTCCCGGCGCAGCTGCTCGAGGAGCGGGTCGAACTCTCGCGCGTTCTCGCGGTTGAGCGCCGCCAGGCGCTCGTGCGCACTGAGAATGCGCGATCCGGCCACCGGTGCATCCGGAGAGGCTTCGGCGAGGGGCTTCATGCCCTGGGGCAGGGGCAGCAGCGTGGAGACGCTGCGCTCGAGCACGGCGCGCAGGCCGAGCTCCTCGAAGAGCTTCTCGACGGGGGGCATCACGCCCTGCACGCGAAGCTCCCGCCCGTCTCTCTCTGCCCTCTCGCTGAGCTCGTGGATCGTGCCGAGGAAGGTGCTGTCCAGATGTTCGCAGAGCGTCAGGTCCAGCGTCACCGGGCGGCCCGCATCGAGCGCCGCTGCGCAAGCGCGGTGGAAGGCGCCGCTCTGCCGCCAGCTTCCGCGACCGCGGACGCACAGCGCCACGCGACCGGCATCGTCTCCGATCAGCACGTCGTTGCGCGCGCGCCGGCCGGCATCCACGCGCTCCGGCGGTCGCGGCAGCGCGCCGTTGTCCAGGATGGACCGGCCCGGCGCGGCATCGAGCACGACCAGGGTGAGGTCGTCCTCCCGGCGCTCCCGATCCGAACCGGGGGGGCGCGAGTCTCTCAGGATCCGCTCGATCAACGCCTCTCCGTCGGGCTCGGTTTCGAACAGCGCGGCGAGCCGCTCCTCCGCGGCGTCGACGTCCCTGCCGAGGCCCTCGTAGAGGCCATCCGTATGCAGCAGCAGTCGATCGCCCGGTGCGAGCGTGGAGGTGTGCTGGGTGAAGGTGGCCTCCGGATACAGGCCGAGGGCCGGACCGGTGTGCAGGAAGCGCTCCACGCGACCATCGCGCCGCCGCACGAGCAGCGGCGGATGGCCCGCCGACGCCATCTCCAACCGACCGCTCTCGGTGTCGAGCAGACAGCAGGCGGCGGTGACGAACAGCCCCGGCGCGGTCAGACCGGAGGCCAGGGCGTGATTCACGCTGCGCAGGATCTCGGCCGGATGCGCCGCTGCGCCGCCGATCACCGCGCGCTCGCGCGGGAGCCGCTGGTGGAAGAGAACCGCGAGCATGGCGGCGCTCAGTCCGTGCCCCGCGGCGTCTGCCACCACGAGTGCGAGGTGTCGATCGTCGAGGCGCACGATGTCGTAGAGATCGCCCGCGACGTTCTCGCAGGGCCGATAGATCGCATGGATCCGGTGCTGGGCGAGACGCGGCGCCTCGCGCGGCAGCAGGGCCTGCTGGATGAAGGCGGCGCGGTGCAGATCGACCCGGATCATCTCGGCATTCCGGTCGAGCAGGGAGCAGGCTGCCTCCAGTTGCTCGATGTGTTCGGCCAGCTGGGCGTTGCGTTCCGAGAGGGCGGCCAGCAGATGATCCCGCTCGGCGACCAGGCGCCGGTGATCGAGCGCGTTGCGCACCGAGTTGCGCAGGCCGGCGAGTCCCTCGAGCGGCTTGGTCACGAAATCGAAGGCGCCGAGCTGCAGGGCGCGCACCGCGGCGTCGAGGGTCGCGTGCCCCGTCAGCACCATCCAGGACGCACCGGGGGTGTGCTCCTTTGCCCACTGCATCAGCTCGATGCCGTCGCCGTCCGGCATGCTGATGTCGGTCACGACGACGTCGAAGCCGAACTTGGCGAGCTCTTCCCGCGCCTGCTTGGCGCTGGCAGCGGTCTGGATGCGCGCGAAACCCTCCGACTGCAACGCCTTGGCCAGCAGCGCGCGAATCAGCTCGTCGTCGTCCACGACCAGCAGGCTGGGTCCGCCTGCCGGGTCTGCATCGATCGAGGAATCCATGGGGGGTCCGATCGACACCTCCGGTTCAACCCTCAAGCCTAGCGCTCGAACGTGTCGTTGACTCCCCTGGCCTGCCCGGGAGCTCGCTTCGATGCGGGGATCTCGAGCATCCCCATGGGAAAATCGCCTCGTCCCGTCTCGCGCGCGTGACGCTCCGAACGGCCGTGCGCCGCTCCCCGACTTGCTCTCGCGCAGCGCAGCGATCCGGCCTGCGGCTGGTCAGACACCGATCGGTGTGTAAAATGCGCGACGCTGCAGCGGCGTCGCGAAGAGGACTCCGGCCGCGCGCTACCATGGCGCGTCCGGAGAGGTGGCCGAGCGGTTGAAGGCAGCGGTCTTGAAAACCGCCAGGGCGCAAGCCCTCGAGGGTTCGAATCCCTCCCTCTCCGCCACGCGCGCTTCGCCGGCGGCTGCCGGCCGCCTCGCTCAGCTGCCCTCGAAGGGCCTGCGCTTCAGCAGCCAGAACGCCAGGCCGGCGAACGCCAGATTCGGGAGCCACACGGCGGGCGCCGCCGGCAGCCAGCCCTGGCGGGCGGTGAATTCGCTGAAGGAGAGCAGCAGGTAGTACGAGAAGGCGATCAGCGCGCAGAGCAGCGCGCCCCAGGATCGGGCCCCGCGCGCGCGGCGCATGGCGAGCGGCACGCCGAGGAGCCCGAAGAGCAGCGGCGCGAGTGGCGCCGCGATGCGGCGCTGCAGGTGCAGGCTGTAGGTGACGGGCTCCTCTTCGCGAAGCCCCTGTGTGTCGCCCGCCTCGATGCGCGCGATCGCTGCGCGCAGCTCGCGCACGCTCATCTCCCGCGCGCGGGGGTTCTCGGTGTTCTTGAGATTCCCGGCCACGTCGAGCTCGTATTCGAAGAGCGAGAAGGCGATGCGCTGGTAGCGGCCGTCTGCATCCGCCGGAGGCTCGAGGTGCAGATCGCCGTTGTGCAGGCGGAGCGTGAGACTTCCCCGGCGTTCGTCGAGCGCCATGTCTGCGGACTCCGCGAAGATCATGACGGGTCGCTCGGGGCTCGAGGCATCCGAGATCACGATGCCGCGCAGGGAGCCGTCGGCGGCGCGCTCTTCCACATACAGCAGTCGCTCTCCGATGCTGGTGAATCGGCCGGGTTCGATGATGGCGCCCCGCATCAGCATCGAGGCACCCGCGGCGGTCATCTCGCGCCGGGCCGCGGGCTCCACGTCGAGCGCGATCTTGCCCGTGAAGAGGGAGATCAGCACGGCGAGCAGCAGCACGGGGGCGCTGATCTGGCGCATGCCCACGCCGCACGCGCGCATGGCGATGATTTCGACGTCGCCCGCCATGCGTCCCAGCGCGAGCAGGACACCGAAGAGGAACGCGATGGGAAGCGTGTAGGAGGCGACCATCGTGCCGAGCAGGCGCAGCAGCGTGAGCACGTCGGACCCCGCGAAGCCCGCGCCGATCAGCCAGTCGAGCATCCGCATCAGATTCCGCGTCACGAGGATGACGCTGATCGCGGCGAGACCGATCAGCGTGTACTGGATCACCTCGCGCAGGATGTAGCGGAAGAGCGTGCGGGGAAGGCGCATGGGCCGTCATGCTATCCAGAGGCCGCGCCCGGCGCCGCCTGGGCGCTCGCGTCCACGCCCGCGGCGGCTGGCGTGGAGAGTCCGGTCCGTTAGCTTGTTGCGCGGCTCAACCCTCGCCTGGATCCCTCTCGATGCACGCCACGCACCCGCCGCCTCGCCGACTCGTCACGGTCGCTTCGTGTCTCGCCTGCGCCGTGCTGCTCGCTCTCGGCGCGCCCCAGCGCGTGGAGGCCGCGGGGGAACGCGCCGCAGCGGATCCGGTTCAGGTCTTCTATCCCCGCGGCGACTGTCGTGGAGAGCGGATCGATCTCGAAGTCTGGGATCGCGATCGAAGCGTCTGGAAGCGCCACCCGCTGCATCCGCGGGTTCCCGTCGAGTCGTGCCAGACGGAGGATGCGGGCGTGCTGCTCCATGAAATTCGCTGGCGCTGTGTCGAGCCGCCCGATGCCGACCCGCCCGCCGTCTGGGTCGTGGGCCTCGAGGTCTTCGATCCCGAGATCATGGAGCGCTGCGCGGTCTCACCGCTGCGCCTGACTTCGGGCGATTCCGACATCGTCGTTTCGAACCCGCCCGCGGACCGGCCGTTCCGCAGCGAGACGCCCGAGGCCGCGGTCCGGGGAAGCGTCCGGATGCAGGGTCTGGAAGGCGCCGCCTACGATGTGGTGGTCGCCGTCGATCGCTCTACTTCGGTGCGCGACGGAGACGTCGATCTGCTGGACGCACAGCTCCGGGCGGCGGGGGAGCTCGTCGCTCGGCTCGAGGCTCGCCTCGGCCCGGTGCGCGTCGGGATCGTCTCCTACCCCAACGCACCGCCGGGGCCCGGTGAGAGCACCGGCGCACGTCGCGAGATCGGCCTCACAGCGGACCGCGTCGCGCTGCAGGCGGGCCTCGCCCGGCTGCGACGTCGAGGCGCATCCGGCATGCAGACATTCTCCTCGGCGTTCGAGTTCGGTCTGGCCGAGCTCGCGGGCCGCAATCCGGGCAGCGGGGCCCGCGAGCGGGCTCGCAAGGTGTTGGTGATCGCCAGCGACGGGCGTCGCGCGCTGCCCTTCGGCGCCGCGGCGCAGGGGGCGTCGGCATTTCGCAGCCGCGTGCTCGAGCTCGCCGATCAGGCGCACAGGCAGGGCGTCGCGGTGCATCTCCTGGCGTTGGGCGGGCTCGCCGAGGCCCCGTCCGAATTCGTGCAGAGCGTGGTGGCACGCTGTCAGGGCGCCTTCAGCCGGGTGCCCGCTCCGGCGCTCGGCACCGCCTATCTCGATGCGCTGCCCCTGCCCACCGTCGAGGAAGTCGTGGTGCAGAACACCACGACGGGGCGGCCAGCGAGCCGCGCCGCAATCGATGCAGAGGGTCGCTTCGAAGCGCGCCTCGCCTTCGTCGGCGGCGCGAACCGTTTGAGCATCCGCGCGCGGACGTCGGACGGCAGCTGGGCGCAGCGCGAGTGGACCGTCAACTTCGACGACGCACTCGTCGTGGAGCGGCTGCGCGCGGCGGAACGCGAACGCATGCAGCGGGAACAGCGCAAGAGCTTGAAGATCGAGCCGGAGCGCGCGCGGGAGCTGCCCTGAGTGCTCGCGGCGCCGCGGGTGTGGGAAATCCGGATTTCGACGCGGGGACGCGTTATGCTCGGGCGCTTCGGAGAGGTGGCCGAGTGGCTGAAGGCGCTCCCCTGCTAAGGGAGTATGGGGTGAAACCCATCGAGGGTTCGAATCCCTCCCTCTCCGCCACGCCATTGCGAAGCCACCGCAAGCGCGCCCGGCGCGCCGCGGTCGCGCCAAGGGCCGCTCAGCCGCAGGTCTCGATGCACGCGTCCAGCGCCTGCTGGCAGGCTTCCTCGCACGCCACCGGATCCGCTTCCGCGTCGCAGCTCTCGTAGCAGAGCTCCTCGTCTTCGAAGCAGGCCTGACGGCAGCTGTTCACGTCGTCGTCTTGTGCCCGCGGCGCCCCGGCGACGCCGGACATCAACAGCGCAGCCGCCGCTGCCGCAACCCAGCTCGTTCTTCGCATGGCTCAAATCTCCTCTTCATCCTCTAGCCGACCAGTTCGCCGAGCCCGCCGCAGCGGATCGCGCCCTCGGCACGCACCTCCCGGGGGCTGCGAGCGCCCGGGCGGAGAGCGATGCCTGCGGTCTTGGGGGTCCTCGCCTCGGCGCTCGAGCCCGCCGCCATCGGGTGCTGCGCCGACCTGGCTTCGCCCGCGACGGATCCGGTGAGCAGCCGTGTCGCAGGTATAGAACACGCCGGAGCGGCCGGGAAGCTCCCCCGCGAGCGCCGGCCCAAGCGGCGAACGCCGGCGCGGATCGTGCGCGGCGCCCGGCTCCGGACGCCCCCGGCACGGGCCGCGCCGTCCCGCGGCGCGCCTCTTCGCAGCGGGGCCTCGCGCCCGATGCGCGCTTGGCGAGGCGAGGCGATACGATCTTCCAGCGAATGGCTCCCCAGGAAGAATACTCGGGCGCGGTCGATCTCGGACTCGAGGGTGTCGTTGCCTGCTCGACCTCGATCAGCGCGATCGCGGGCACCACCCTGCTGTATCGCGGCTACACCATCGAGGATCTGGCCGAACACGCGAGCTTCGAAGAGGTGGTGCACCTGCTGTGGCACGGGCGGCTGCCGCGGCGCGCAGAGCTCGAGCAGCTGCAGGCGCAGCTCGGCGCGAGTGTTGCGCTGCCGCCCGAGGCGCGCGTCTGGCTGCTCGGCCTGCCGAAACGCGTGCATCCGATGGATTTCCTGCACGCCGTCGTCGCCGGTCTCTCCCTGCACGATCCGGACGCGAACGTGCTCACACCCGAAGCCAATCTCAACAAGGCGATGCGACTCGCGGCGCGCATCGGCACCATCGTCGCCGCCTACCATCGCGCGCGCAGTGGTCTGTGGCCGCTCGAGCCGGCCGCGAAGCGATCGCTGGCCTGGAACTTCCTTCGCGGCCTCGACGATCGCGAGCCGTCGGAGCAGCGGGTGCGGGATTTCGACGTGTGTCTCGTCCTGCATGCCGACCACGAGCTCAACGCCTCGGCGTTCTCGGCTCGGGTCACCTCCAGCACGCTCTCCGGAATCTACTCGTCGGTGATGTCGGCCATCGGAACGCTCAAGGGGCCGCTGCACGGCGGCGCGAACGAGGCGGTGATCCGCATGCTGCGCGAGATCGGCAGCGTCGATCAGGTCGATGCGTACCTCGAAGAGAGCTTCGCCCGACACGGCAAGGTGATGGGTTTCGGCCACCGCGTCTACAAGGAAGGCGATCCGCGCGCGCGCATCCTCAAACGCATGAGTGAGCGGCTCACGCAGGAGGCCGGGAGCTTCGCACTGTACGAGATCAGCGAGCGCCTCGAGCAGCGCATGGCGGAGCGCAAGGGGTTGATTCCGAACGTCGATTTCTACTCGGCCACGGTCTACGACGCGCTCGGCATTCCCGAGGATCTCTTCACGCCCGTCTTCGCGATGAGTCGGGTTGCGGGGTGGTGCGCGCACATCCTCGAGCAATACGCAGACAATCGCATCTATCGACCGCGCGGACGCTACACGGGCCCGCACGGACTTCTCGTCACACCTCTGGAGGAGCGCTGAAGCGAGCCACCTCCCGAGCCCCTGCTGCGCGCGGCCAGATCTCGGGAGCGGGCATCCGGCGGAGCCGCAGGCTTTGGCCGGCGCAGCCCCACGCAGCATGGACGCACGGACGGATCACACCGATCGGTTGCAACGCGATCTCCGGGCGATCGTCGGGGACGGCGTGTCGTTCAGTGTCATGGTGGGGTTGGGAGAGTCGTATCTCGCAGCCTTCGTGCTCGCCGCGGGGCTCGGCGCGGTTGCCGCCGGCCTGGTCACGACGGTGCCCCTGCTGGCGGGGTCCGTGCTCCAGCTCTCGACCCCCGCTGGCGTGCGTCTGCTCCGTTCGCACCGACGCTGGGTCGTGTTGTGCGCGGTGCTGCAGGCGGCGAGCTTTTTGCCCCTGATCGGAGGTGCGCTGCTCGGCCGCGTCTCCTACGCGACGGTGTTTCTCGCGGCCGCCGCCTACTGGGGCTTCGGGATGGGCACCGGCCCCGCGTGGAACACCTGGGTGGGCGCGATCGTGCCGCCGAACATGCGCGC
>JAOUNA010000044.1 GCA_029881215.1 Myxococcales bacterium
GCTGCCCCTCGACGTGCACCTGATGATCGTCGAGCCCGAACGCTACGTGGAAGAGTTCGTCCGGGCGGGTGCGGCGACGCTGAGCATCCACGCCGAGACTTGCCCGCACCTGCACCGCAGCGTGGCGCAGATCCGCGAGGCGGGCGCGCGCGCCTCAGTGGTGCTGAACCCCGCCACGCCGGCGGCGGCGGTCGAGCCGATCCTGGCCGACGTCGACCAGGTGCTCGTGATGACCGTGAATCCGGGGTTCGGAGGCCAGAAGTTCATCGAGAGCACGCTTCCGAAGATCGAAACCCTGCGGCGCTGGGTGGACGAGCGAGAGCTCGACGTCGCGATCGAGGTGGACGGGGGCATCGGGCCGGAGACGATCGCCCGGGCGGCGCGGGCCGGCGCGGACGTCTTCGTGGCCGGCACGGCCGTGTTCGGCGCACGAGATCGCGGCGAGGCCATCGCGGCGCTGCGACGCGACGCACAGGGGGCGAGCCGCGGCAGCCCTGCTTGAGGAGCCGAGGGGGAGGCGGCATACTCGGCGCCGGATCGCGGGAGTTCTCGGGGCGTGGCGCAGTTTGGTAGCGCGCTTCGTTCGGGACGAAGAGGTCGCTGGTTCGAATCCAGTCGCCCCGACCATTTCCACCGATCCCCGTGCGCGCGCCGATCCCGGCCCGGGCGCAGGCGACGCGCGGACGGCGGCACGTCGCGCTCGACCGGAAACCGGCGCGGGAGTAGGATGGTCGCGGGAGACGGCATGTTGCGCTGCGCACGCCTGCTGACAACGGCCTTCGTTGCGACGGGGTTCGGGCTGACGGCCTGCGGGGACGGACCGGAAGCGGAGCACAACGTGCTCGTGCACGTGGAGAGCGTCGCGGTGGACATCCACGACGCTCCGGTGCTCGTCCTGGAAGAAGAAGAAGGCACGCGCTGGCTCCCCATCTGGATCGGTCCGGCGGAAGCGCGTTCGATCGCCCTCGAGATGGAGGAGCGCAGCTCGCCGCGTCCCAACACGCACGACCTGGCCCGCAACCTGATCCGCGGGCTCGACGCCGAGGTGACGCAGGTGGTCGTGACGGAGCTCAAGGGCGGGACCTACTTTGCGACGCTCACGCTGCGCGTGCGGGATCGGACCGTCGAGATCGACTCCCGTCCGAGTGACGCCGTCGCGATCGCCCTGCGTACCCGAGCGCCCATCTACGTGCGGGAGACCGTCTTCGCCGCCGCGGAGGCGGCCCACGAAGACGACACGGACGCGCCCGGCGGCGGCGAAGCCGGACGCGAAATCTGAGCAAAGTCGGCGCACGCGCTACCGGCAACTCGAGTCCGGAGCGCCCGCAGTGTCGGCGAAAAGCGCGCACGCGCGCGACGTCGCTGCAGCACGGCGCGCGCACTCCGCGTCGCGCACGACCTGCTCGAGAGTTGCCGTTGCGGCGTGAATCGTTCCGCAGCGCATGCAGCGATTCATTGACATTGCACGCGCTGGCTGTCACGATCCCAACCGCTCGAAACGAAGCGTTCCGCGAATTCCCGCGACGGAAATCGCCTCCCGACGGGAATCTTCACGAAGAGAGTCCTCACCGCCAGATCACTCGACGCGAGCTCGATCTACGCAGAGGTGACATCCATGAGACCCGACGGCAACGACGAGCTGACCCGCGAGGAGCTCGCGTGGGAGCTCGTCGAGATCTTCGACGAACTCGGCATCGACCAGATCAACGAGATGCTCGCCAAGAATGTTCCGCTGGAGACGCTGGAGTTCTTCGCGTCGTACGTGGACGAGACGTGGTCCACGAGCGACATCGACGCGGACACGCGCAAGCGATTGCCGAACTTGATGCTGCTGGGCTACCTGCTCCGCGTCCTCGAAGAGCGGCTGCTCCCCGAACCCGAGCGGTTCGACGCCTGAACGACTCGACGCGCGGAGGGAGCCAAGCGGCATGAAGAAGATCCTCACGTCGGAAGCCCCTACGCCGGTCGGGCCCTACTCGCAGGCGGTGGTGCACGGGAATCTGGTGTTCGCGTCGGGCCAGATACCGCTCGACCCGAAGACGGGCGAGCGGATCGACGGCGACGTGGAAGCGCAGACGGAACGCGTGATCGAGAATCTGCACGCGGTGCTCACCGCCGCGGGAAGCTCACTCGAGCGCGTCGTGCGCACCACGGTCTACGTCACGGATCTCACGCTCTTCGGCCGCATCAACGCGGTGTACGCGCGCTTCTTCGTCGGAGATCCCGCGCCCGCTCGCGCCACGGTCCAGGTGGCGGCGCTCCCGCTCGGCGCGCAGATCGAGATCGACGCGATCGCGGCGCTCGACTGAGCGCCGCGCTCAGCGCGGGGCGTAGCGCCGCGACACGAAGCGCAAGTTGAGGGCGTTGACGACGGCGTGCGCGAGCACCGGCGCCAGCAGATTGCCGGTCGCCGCGAAGAGCCCGCCCAGCACGAATCCCGCGACGAGCGAGAGCAGCGTCCAGGGCAGCAGCTCGCGCCGGGGCACGAAGTGCGCGAGGCCGAAGAGCAGGCTCGCGGCCACGAGGCCGACGCGGGGCTGCAGCGCGCCGCGGAACAGCGCTTCTTCGGCGACGCCGCTGGCCGCGGCCAGCAGCAGGCAGCGGCGCCAGTCGAGGTAGCCGAGCAGCGCGCCGAGCGCCCGGGCGGTGCGCGCACCCCAGCGCGTGCGGAGCGTGAGCTGTTGCGACGCGAGCACCATGAGCGCGGCGGCGGCGAGGCCGGTCCCAGCGTCCCGGCCCCAATGCACGCCGGCGCGGGCCGCCTCGGGGCTGGCGTAGAACAGCGAGGCCCCGGCGAGCCACGAGCCGAGCGCGGCGAGCGCCAGCATCACCGCGTAGAAGACGAGGGCCGTCGGGACGAGGCGCGGATGCGGGCGCACGGACGTCTCGCACCCACAGCCCTGGGGCGTCGCGGCGGGCGGAGCGGCCTCGAGCGGCCTCGGCGGCGGATCGGATCGGGTTTTCACGCAGGTCCTCGTTGACACACCGGGCTCGCCGTGTAGGCTGGAGCGGTGACGGCGTCCCGCTCCCCCGCGGGACGCTCGATGTGTTTCTCGGGCGCAGTGTACCGGGCCCCGCGCCGATGCCCGATTCCGCCGCCGCGGATGCTGCGGTGTTCCGAGACCAAAGCCCTCCGCGTTGGGGGGTGCCCATCGGGCTCTCGAAGAGTGTGAGTGAGTATGAAGGATCGCGTTCCCATGACCCGCCTGGGCTACGACAAGCTCGAAGCGGAGCTGCGCCGAATCAAAGCCGAGGAGCGCCCCACGATCGTCCAGGAGATCGAGGCAGCCCGCGCCCACGGCGATCTCTCGGAGAATGCGGAGTTCCACGCCGCCAAGGAGCGCCAGAGCCAGATCGAGAGCCGGATCCGGCAGCTCGAGGACAAGCTCGCCCGCGCCCAGGTCATCGACCCGCTGGTGGGTTCGACCGCCCAGGTGCGCTTCGGGGTGACCGTCGTGCTGCTCGATTCCGAGACGGAGGAGCAGGTTACCTACACCATCGTGGGAGAGGACGAATCCGACGCCGCCAACGGCTTCATCTCGATCCGCTCGCCCATCGCGCGGGCGCTGCTCGGCCGCACGGTGGACGAGGCGGTGACGGTGCACGTGCCGAAAGGCACGCGCGAGTTCGAGGTGCTGGAGATCCGCATCGATTAGCGCGGCCCGCTCCCGCGTCCTTCTCACCCCAGCCGAGGCAGGGATTCCACACGCCTCGCTAGCCTTTGTGGGGCGCGACCGATACCCTCGGGCCTCGCGACCCTTCCCGTGCGGGGATCGGTCGCTCGAGCCCCCACCACGCAAGAGGCGGACCCCCCTTGCGATCGCTTCAGGTCAAGTTCAGTGCGCTCGTGGTCACGCTGCTGGTCGTGGCCAGTGTGGGCTTGGCGTTCATCGCGACCCAGCACGAACGGCGCGCGCTGGAGGCGGAGGTGGAGAAGCGCGGCAGGGCGCTGGTCGTGAACCTGGCCGGCGCCGCGAAGGAGCCCCTGCTCGAAGCCGATCAGGGCGACTTCGACCGCGAGCTCCTGCTCGAGCGACTGATTCGCGAGGTGGGCGCCACCGAGGGCGTGGTGGCCGTGCGACTGCTCGGACGCAGCGGCACGGTGGTCGCCTCGCTCGATCCGGCGGAGCGTGGCGCGAGCGGCATCCCGCGGATGGATCCGTCGGACGCGGACGCGGGTCCGGTCCAGGTGAGTCGCGAGGGTCCGCGCATGCGCTTGTCGACGCCCATCTCCTACAGCGACGTGTGGGTCGGCCAGGCGCAGATCGAGCTCGATCTTCGCATCCTGGTCGATCCGGTGGTGCGCAGCAGCACGCGCCAGCTGGCGGCCGTCGCGGTGCTCGTGACCGTGCTCGGGGTCTTCGCGGGCGTGGGCTTCGTCGCGCTGCTGGTGGGCCCCCTGCGCCGCCTGCGGGTCGGCGTGGAGCGGCTCGCCGCGGGCGACGTCAGCGTGCGCGTCGCGCCGACCTCGCGCGACGAAGTGGGAGAGCTGACCCGCGCGTTCAACGAGATGGGCGACTCGCTCGAGCAGAAGGAGCGCATCCAGCGCGCCTTCGGCCGCTATGTCGACGACTACGTGCTGAACCAGCTGCTCGAGACCTCCGAGGGCGTCAAGCAGGCGGGCATCGAACGCGAGGTCACGATCCTGTTCGCGGACATCCGCCAGTTCACGCGACTGTCCGAGGGCATGGAGGCCCAGGATGTGGTGGCGCTGCTCAACGAAGTCTTCCAGCTCATCTCGGACGTGATCCTGGCGCGGGGCGGAACCATCGACAAGTTCATCGGGGACTCGGTGATGGCCTACTTCGGCGCGCCCGTGCCCCACACCGATCACGCGCTGCGCGCCGTCACGGCCGCCGTGGAGATCGCGCGCAGCATCGAGAGGCGCAACAAGCACGTGCGCGCCTTCGAGCGCGGCGGCTCGAACCGCGTGCCCGTCGCGATCGGCATCGGCATCCACGCGGGCGTGGTCGTGGTGGGGAACATCGGATCGGATCGGCGCACGGATTTCACCGCGATCGGAGATGCGGTCAACGTGGCCCACCGACTGGAGAAGCTGGCCGAGCCGGGTCAGATCCTGGTCTCCGAAGCCGTGCAGCGCCGGGTGCGCGGCGCCGCCCGACTGCGCTTCGAAGGCGAGCGCCATCTCTCTGGTCGCGAGGAGCCCGTTCACGTCTACGCCGTCGAGATCGACACGCCGCGCTCGAAGACGGCCGAGGGCGATGCACCGGCCGGCGCATGAAGCGCACCGTTCCGCTCGCGCTCGTGCTGCTGGGGATCGGCTGCGCGAGTCCGCTCGACCAGGGTGAAGACCGCTATCGGGAGGGGGATCGGCGCGGCGCGCTCGAGATCTGGCGCAACGTGCCGCCGGACGATCGCGAGCACGACGCGGTGACCGCGCGCATCGCCGCCGTCGAAGAAGAGTTCGAGCGCCTCGTGGTGGGCTACAAGCGCGACGCAGAGGCGCTCGAGGCGGAGGGGCGACTCGCGGAGTCGATCCTGGCGTACCGCCTGGCCCTGGAGCTCCAGCCGAGCGACGACGCGACGCTGGCCTACGTGCAGCGACTCGCGCGCGAGCTGGTCGCGCGCAAGAACGCGCTGCGCGAGGAGTACGAGCGCGACGCGAAGCGCGGCGATCTGGACGCGGCGCGCGAATCCCTGGAGCGGCTGCGCAGGCTCGATCCCTTCGATCCGGAGTACGAGATCGAGGAGCGGCAGCTCCAGGCGGCACTGGCGGCCGAGTGGCAGCGCCGGCGCGCGCGCATCCGCGCCGAGCTGGCCGGGGAGGTGGAGAAGCTGGTGGAGGAGGGCCGCGAGGCCTTTCGCGACGAACGGCTCGAGACCGCGCTGGCGCTGTGGCAGCGCGCGTTGCTGATCGACCCGGAGAACGAGCGCATCCAGGCGTACATCGCGCGCGCGGAACGACAGCTCGAAAACCTGAAACGGCTGCGCGCGGACCCGGACGGCGGCGGAGGGAGGTAGCGCGCGATGCGAATCCGCGTCCACCTCTGCCTGCTCGGCATCGCGCTGAGCACGGGGAGCTGCGCGCACGCGCGGGATTGGTGGGCGCGACTCCAGGAGAGCGAGCCGACGCTGCTCGAATCGCCCGCCGCGGATCTGCCGGCGCCGAAGGGCCTGCGCGCCACCAGCGGCGTGTATCGGGCGATCCCGCTCAAGTGGGATCCGCTGCTGCGCGGCAACACGGGGGGCTACCTGCTCGAGGGCGCGGAGGCGCGCGAGGGTCCCTTCACGCGGCTCGCCGCGATCTGGGGGCGCGGCTCGATCGAACACGTCGATCACGGCGACGCCATGCACGTGCTCGACGACAGCGCGACGCGCTTCTACCGCATCCGCGCGTTCACACCCGACGGCCGCATCTCCCGTCAGGTGTCGCCCGTCGTCGTCGGAACCACCGCGCCGCTGCCCGATCCTCCCGAAGGCCTGCGCGCCTACAGCCACCAGCCGCGGGAGGTGCCGCTCAGCTGGATCGCCTCGGACAATCCGATCGTGGCCGGCTACGTGGTCGAGCGCAGCCCGACGATCGAAGGCGCCTACGAGGTGGTGGCGTGGCTCGAGGGGCGCTTCGACACCAACTACGTCGATCCCAATCTGGGCGATCTGCGCGTCTTCTACTACCGGGTCGCGGCGCGCAGCCCCGATGGTGCGATCGGCCCGGTTTCCGCCCCCGTGCGTGCCGTGACCAAGCCGAAGCCGCTGCCCCCGCTCGGCCTGCGCGTCGCCGCACGCGAGCTCGGCGCGAACCTGCTCGGCTGGGAGCCGAATGTGGAGGCCGACATCGCGGAGTACCGCCTGTACCGCGTGCCGCCGGGCGGCGCAGCCACGCTGGTGGCCTCCGTTCCGGCCGAGGCCCGGCGCGCGCGGGACGGCGAGGTCGGCGCGGCCGAGATCGCGCACTACGCGCTCGTGGCGGTGGATCGCGACGGGCTCACGAGCCGGCCCTCGGAGACCGTGCGCGTCGAGAGCGAGGGCTACGGACTCTCCGCAGAGCTCCGCGCCGACGGCGTGCACCTCGCCTGGGCGCCCCGCACGACGGAGGGCTTCCGCGGCGCGCGGGTGGTGCGCAGCGCGTGGTTCACGCGGCGCCAGACGGCCTTCTCCGCAACGGGAGACTACGTGGATCGGAACGTGGTTCCCGGCCGCCGCTATCGCTACCAGATCACGCTCGAGCGCAACGACGGCAGCAGCGCGCCGGCCTCGCAGCCGATCGCCGTCGATGTTCCGAAGGGGGCGGAGTTGCGTTGATTTTCGGGGCCCAGCCCCTAGAATCCCCCGCCTGAGTCGATTCCCCGGTAGCTCAGCTGGCAGAGCAAGCGGCTGTTAACCGCTGGGTCGTAGGTTCGAATCCTACCCGGGGAGCCAGTCGCTCAGTGCGCGCGCGGCGCCCCGCATCGGCGGCGGACGCTGGGCCATGAGACGTGGCCGGATACAATGCGGTCGCGAATGGATCGGGCTGGGGGGAGCACAGTCCATGCCGACACCTCGACATCGAGCCACACGTCAGCGCGCGCGCTGGGCCGCAATCTTGCTGCTGGGCGGCAGCGCGCTCGGCATCGCGGGCAGCGCGCCGGCCGAGACCGCCTGGGTCAAGGACGAGCTGCGCCTGAACCTGCGCACCGGGCCCGGGGTGCAGTACCGCATCGTGGGCGTGGTCAAGACCGGGGATGCGGTTCAGATCCTGGACCGCACCGAGGGCTGGACGCAGATTCGGGTGGGATCGCTCGGCGACGGCTGGATCCCGGAAGGCTACCTGCAGGGGGAGGCGCCGGCGGGCGTGCGGCTCGCGCAGAGCGAGGCGCAGACGTCCGAGTCCCGCGAGCAGCTCGCGTCTCTCAAGAGCGAGGTCGAGCGCCTGACGCAGCAGAACGAAGAGATCGCCGGACGCGATGCGGGGCAGCGCGCCTCGCTCGAACGCCTGAGCCGCGAGAACTTCGAGCTGCGCGCGGGCGCGCGCTGGCCGGAGTGGATCACGGGCGCGGGCATCCTGGCAGCCGGCATGGTCCTCGGTGCGATCCTGCACGCCATCTCGGCGCGTCGCGCGCGCCCGCGTCTGCGCATCTAGCGCGCGCGCCCGCTATTCACTGAGGAAGCGCGCCAGCAGGGGCTCGTTCTCGGTGGTGGTGATCAACAGCACGCGGTCGCCCGGCTCCGCGCGGTCGGAGCCGCGCGGCACGAGCAGCGTGTCGCCGCGGCCGAGCGCGGCGACCAGCACGCCGCGCGGCAGCTTCACCTCGGAGAGCGTGGCGCGCGTCAGCGCGCTGCCCTTCGCCACCTCCGCCTCGACGATCTCCACGCGATCCTCGAGCAGCTGCGCCGCCGAGTGTACGCGCCCGCCCAGGATGTGCTGCAGGATGAGACCGATGACCAGCACCCGCGGGCTGATGATCGCGTCGATGCCGAGCTGACCGACCAGATTCACCAGCTCCGGATTGTCTACCAGCACCACGGCGCGCCCCGCGCCGAGGCGTTTGGCCAGCAGCCCCGCCACGAGATTCGTCTCGTGATCCTCCGTCACGGCCACGAACGTGGACACCCGGGTGATTTCCTCCTCCTCGAGCAGCCCCTGACTCGTCACCGAGCCCTGGATGATGGTCGTCTGGCGCAGCTCGTCGGAAGCGGCCTGGGCGCGCTCCGCATCCTCCTCGATCAGCACCACCTTCACCTCGAGATTCTCGAGCCGACGCGCGAGCTCGAGGCCGATGGGCGTCGCACCCGCGATCATCACGTCCTGGCGCTTGTCGCGCGCCACTCCCACCAGCTGCAGCACGCCCTCCATGTGCTCGCGCGAGATCGCGAAATACACCAGGTCATCGCTGGCGATCACCTCTTCGCCGTGCGGAATGACCCAGTCATCGTCGCGCTCGATCGCGACCGCGAGCGTCGGCGTATTCGCGAACATGAGGTTCATGTCCGACACGCGCAGCCCGACGAAGTCGGACTGGCTGTGGATCCGGAAGCCCGCCACGAGCAGGCGATCCTCGAGGAACGACACCACGTCGACGGCACCGGGCACGGCGAGCAGTGCGGCGATGCGATCCACCGCTGCGCCGTCCGGATTGACGCGCACGTGATCGACGGGATTCGCCTGGTTGATGAGATCGAAGGTCTCCTGATGCAACGGATCGCGGAGCCTCACCACGATGCGCCCGACGTGGAAGAGCGCGGATGCCAGCAGCCCGACCACGATGTTGACCTCGTCCGAGTCCGTGGTGGCGACGACGAGATCGGACTCCTCGATGCCGGCGCGGCGCAACATGGTCGCGGTGGCGCCGTTGCCCTCGAGCACCTGGACGTCGATGGTGTCCGAGAGCTCGCGGAACTTGTCCGCGTCGGAGTCGATCACGGAGACGTTGTGCCCGTCGCGCGAGAGCTTGTCTGCCAGCGTGGAGCCGACGAGACCCGCGCCCACGATCAGGATCCGCATGCGCCCTCACTTTCCCGTGCGCGCCGCTGAGCGGCCACAGTCGCGAAGGGTACCGGAGCCCTCACGCGCCGAAAGCGCGCGGCGCGGGCGCCGCTCCGCCCCCGTCCCCATCGATTCAACTCTCTGACATTCCTCGGCTTTTCACGCCGGCGCGGACGCGCTTCACACGATCGCCAGCGGATCGGCGGCGCCGCGCAGCCACGCCACCACCACCGCATCCGCGAAATCCGCGGCGCGCACCACCAGCTCCATGTCGAGCGCCTCGGCGGTGTCCTCGGCGCGGTGGTAGTTGCGGGGCACGCCGTCCGCCTCGAGGGAGATCAGCGACAGCGCGTGCAGATTGCGCGCCGCAGCCAGCGCGCCATCGGTGCTCGCCGCGAGATCGACGGCCGTGATCTCGGCGAAGGCGCCGCCGCGGGCCAGGCGTCGCGCGAGCTCCGTCAGCGTCGGCGCGTGGCTGTGCCGCACCAGCCCCCCCTCGCTGCGCACCCAGTGCAGCGCACCCCCTCCCACGCACTCGAAGTTCACGTAGGCCGTGAGATCGGCGCGCCACGCTGCGTGCTCGTCCAGGAAGGCGCGCATTCCGCAGAGCCCCACCTCCTCGGCGCCGGTGCCGACGAGCCACAGCTCGACGTCCGGGGGCAGCCGGACCAGCAGCTGCTCGCCGCAGGTGAGCATGGCGGCCACGCCGGATGCGTTGTCGTTGGCGCCGGGCGTGGGCGGCGCGAAGCCCCACTCGAGCATGACCACGCCGCCGAGCACGAGCAGGCCTCCCACCACGAAGCGCGCCGCGAAGAGCAGCCAGCCGTCGGCGCCGAGCGCCGATGCCGCCGCCACCAGCGCCGCCGCCCACAGCAGGCGTTCGGGCAGCGCGAGCGCACCGCTGCGCGAGGCGGCGATGCGCGGCCCGAGCCAGCGGGAGAGACGCTCGACGTGGCGCCTCGCAAACACGCGACCGGCTTGCGCCGCGTCGATGTGCGCCGTGAGCACCACGCGCCGCCGCGGCCGCTCGGGACCGGCGCGCGCCACCACGTTGAGCGACTCGCGCGCGCCGAGCCACGCCCCGAGACCCCGCACCCCGACACGCTGCTCGCGGTGGAACGACAGCAGCGCGACGCCCGCCAGCACCAGGCCGAAGGCGCCGCCGAGCCAGCAGCCGAGCGCGCCGAGTCCGAGATGCAGCGCCAGGCCGAGGCCCGCCGGAGGACGCGAGGGAACGGGGGAGCGCCGCACGTCTTCGAAGCCGATCTCGCGCATCCAGGCCTCGACGCGGTCCGCCGCCTCGCGTTCGAACGGACCGCCGGCCAGGCGCCCGGGCAGCTCGGTCAGCAGCCGGACCCAGTGGAAGGCGCGAATCTGACGCTCGAGGGTCTTCTCGCCCGGTTCGCCCGGGATCTCGTGCTCGTGCATTGCGCTGGCTCCCGCTCGCGGCCGCCGCGAATGCAGCGTGTGTATCACGCGGGGCGGCGGGCTTCTACCCCGACGGGCCGCCGAGCGCGCGGCGCGCCCCGCGAGGGCGCGCCGCGTTCAGTGCGGGGCGTAGCGCCGCTTCGCCTCCTCGGGCGAGAGCTGCGCGGCGGCCGCGATCGCGGCCAGCCGCTCCGGGTCGGCGAGATCCTCGGCGGTGATGCGCTCCTGCAGCGCCAGCGCACTGCGGTACGAATCGGACGCCACGTCCACGCCGCGCACGCGCGACTTGTTCGTCTGGGGGTCGATGATCTCCAGGAACGGGATGGGCACGATGCGCCCCTCCTGCCTCGTGATCAGACAGCTCGACTGGCCGTCGAGCAGCGTGTCGACGGCCCCCACCCCGAGATCGCGCGTGTAGTCGCGATCGAACGCCGACGGATAGCCGCAGCGCAGCTCGTAGCCCACGTCCTTCTCGCCGATGGTCACCTTCACCCCGCGGCTCGCCAGCGCGCCGCTGACGGCGCTGCGCAGCACGCGCGCGATGGGTACCTCCGCCAGGCGGATGTGTCCGTGCTCGTCGCGCGGCACCTCGGCGAGAATCGGATCGTTCTCGTCGAAGTACTCCATGATGCCTTCGGCGATCACCGCCACGCCGTCGGGCCGGCCACGCGCCAGGCGCTTGACGATCGCGCCCTCGAGCACGCGCACCACGTCCTCGAGCTGGATCGGCCGGCGCGGGAACTCCTCGGGAATGACGATCACGGGCGCGCCCGCCGCCTTGCCCGCGCCGAGCGCAAGGTGGCCGGCCGAGCGTCCCATCACGACGATGAAGAACCAGCGATTGGTGGTCTGCATGTCCATCGCGATGCGCTCGACCACCGTCGTGCCGTGCTCGCGTGCGGTCTCGAAGCCGAAGGTGGGAATGCCGTGGGGCAGCGGGAGATCGTTGTCGATCGTCTTCGGCACGTGCACCACGCGGATGCGCCCGTCGGCGGCCCTCGCCACGCGGTTGGCCGACGACGCGGTGTCGTCGCCGCCGATGCTGACCAGATACTCGATGCCGAGCGCGTCGAGAGACTTCACCACGTTCGCGAGATGGGCCGGCTCCTTCGTCGGATTCGCGCGCGAGGTACGCAGGATCGAGCCGCCCTGCAGGTGGATCTGCTCGACGCCCTCCTCGTCGAGCTCGCGCACCCGGTCGGTGCGCCCCTGCATGATCCACTGGAAGCCGTCGAGAATGCCGAGCGCACGGTGTCCCCGGCGCAGGGCCCGCGTGGCCACCGCTCCGATCACGCCGTTGATGCCGGGCGCGGGGCCCCCACCCACCAGGATTCCGAACGTGCTCATGGCTCCTCCGCGCGCTCTCGCGCCACCCGACCCGCAGGCGGGCGACCGGGCCGCGGCCTGCCGGATCCGAGCGCGGTGCGTGTCGGCAGGGAATTTACCCTTCGGGTAGCATGGCGCCATGACGGCGGTAGGTGTGATTCCGGCGCGCTATGCCGCGTCGCGCTTTCCGGGCAAGCCGCTGGCGCGGATCGCGGGACGCAGCATGATCGAGCGCGTCTGGCAGGGAGCGCGGCGGGCGAAGAGCCTGCGCTCCGTGATCGTCGCGACCGATGACGCGCGCATCGAAGCGGCGTGTCGCGGCTTCGGCGCGGTGGTGGTGCGCACCCGCGCGGATCACGCGACGGGCACCGATCGGCTCTCCGAGGTGGCGCTGCAGCTCGACGATGACATCGTCGTGAACATCCAGGGGGACGAGCCGCTGATCGAGGGCTTCGCCATCGACGCCGCCGTCGAGGCGCTCCGCGCCGACCCCGAGGTCGAGATGGCCACCGTGGTACACGCGCTCGAGTCGGAAGCGCGCGACGACCCGAATCGCGTGAAGGTGGTGCTCGATCGGAGCGGGCGCGCGCTCTACTTCTCGCGCAGCCCCATCCCCTACGTGCGCGAGGACGCGGCGGCGCCCGCGCTGTGGCAGCACGTGGGGCTCTACGCCTACCGGCGGCCCTTCCTGCTGGAATTCGTCCACTGGCCGCCGACGCCGGCGGAACGCGCCGAGGGCCTCGAGCAGCTGCGTGCGCTCGAGCACGGCCACGCCATCCGCTGCGCCGTGGTCGAGGGCTGGCGCAGCCTGCCCGTCGACGTGCCCGGAGACATTGCCCGCGTCGAAGCGCGCCTGGCGGAGATCGCGCGATGACGGCGGCGGTGCTGTGATCTGACCATGCTGGATATCGTCGACGCGGCCAAGATTCAGGAGTGGGGCGAACGCTACTCGAATGTGGGGCGTTGGGGATCCGACGACGCGCGTGGCACGCTGAATTTCATCACGCGCGCGCGCGTGCGGGCCGCGTGTGCCCTGCCGCGCCTGGGCCTCGTGATCTCCTGCGCCCTGCCCTTCGACCGCCGCGCACGGCATCCGGAGACGGCCGCGCCCGAGCGCGCGGCGGCCGGTGCCGCAGCGCCGGCGCTGGCGACCCAGTGGTGCAGCCAGTCGAACGTCTTCTACGACCGACCCTCGAAGGCAAGACGCGCGAGCGAGCAGGCCGAGAGGCGCAACGGCGCCGGGGCTTGGCGCGACGCGATCCAGGACGGCGTCATCGGCCGCGGCGTGCTGCTCGACTTCCCGCGCTTCCTGCGCAGGCCGTGGCTCGACGACGGCACGCGCATCCAGGCGCGCGATCTCGACAACTGCGCGGAGGCGCTCGGCGTCGCAGTCGAGCCGGGCGACATCGTGTTGGTGCGCACCGGCCGGCTGACGCGCTGCTTCCACCAGGGATCCTGGAACGCCTACTGCGGCGGCCCGGCGCCGGGACTCTCGGTGCGCTGCGCGCGCTGGCTCCACGAGCGCGAGATCGCCGCGCTGGCCAGCGACACGTGGAGCGTCGAGGTCATTCCCGGCGAGGCCGGCGACGGCTCGCGGCCGCTGCACCAGCTCGCGCTGCACCACATGGGGCTGCTGCTCGGCGAGATGTTCCACCTCGACACGCTCGCCGAAGCGTGCGCAAACGACGGCGACTACGCCTTCCTGCTCAGCGCGCCGCTGCTGCCCGCGCTGGGCGCCGTCGGCTACCCGATCAATCCGCTGGCGGTCAAATAGAGGTAGGCGGACACAGGCGCCGGAGCGGATCTGGTCGCCCGCCGATGTGTCCGATAGTCTTGTCCACAAGGGGGCTTCACTCGTCCCCGAGTTCGGCGGCGTCGATCATTGGGATCGGCGGTGTCGGGCGACCCGGAGGGGCGGGATCGGCGACCACCCTGGCAACCGGGCTAGGAAGCGAGGTCTGGGCCTCGCTGGGTGTTCCCTACGCCGGGACGGAGGTGATTCGGTGTATCAACGTAGCTCTACGGCGAGTGAGGTGGCGGCGTCCTGACGCCATGCCGAATTGCACAATCTCGGCGTAATGGGACGCACGGTTCCCAGCGCCACCGCCCCGGGAGCGCGGTTGCCGTAGCCGCGAAAGGGTCTCCGACCTGCTCCCGGGGCTTTTTTCGTTCCGAGCTCCTCCTCACCCACTCCGGATCGGTTGCGTGATCAACTTCCGTCTCATCGCCCTGCTCATCGCCCTCGCCGTGGGCATCGTGAGCTGGGCGCTCACCTGCGCGGCCTGGCGCTACGACGCGGTCGTCGCCGGCGTGCGCCCGCTCGAGCCGCGCACCTTCGAGCGCCTGACCCTCGTGACGCTCGGCACCGGCGGTGTCCACGAGGACCACAACCGCCGCGGTCCGGCTACCGCGCTGGCGCTCGGCGCGCGGGTGCTGCTCGTGGATGCGGGCCGCGGCGTCGCAGAATCGCTGCGCGCCGCGCAGATTCCCGTCTCCCAGCCCGACACCGTGCTGCTCAGCAGCCTGCTGCCGGAGAACACGCTCGGCCTCGACGATCTGCTGGTGATGGGGTGGATCGCGGGCCGGCGCGAGCCGCTCGCGCTGCGCGGGCCCGTGGGCACCCGCGCGCTCGCCACAGCCGTGGAGGCGAGCACGCGCGCCGGCGTCGAGGCGCGCGCGCGCGGCGTCGGCCTCGACGGGCCGGGCCCCGGCTTCGCGGTCGAAGAAATTGCGGAGGGCTGGCAGGCCGAGCTGGGCGCGCTGCGCGTGCGCGCCGGAGCGCTGCCCGGGGGCCCCACCGCGGCATTCGCCTACCGCTTCGAGTGGCGCGAGCGGAGCGCCGTGGTGGGCGGCGCGGGCTGGGCGCCCGACGCGCTGATCGCGCTGGCCCGCGGCGTGAACGTGCTCGTGCACGAGGCGGTCTTCGTGCCGACGCCGGAGCTCGCCGAGGAGCTCGGCGTCGAAACCGACCCCGAGATGCTGCGCGCGGAGGCGGCGCTGCACACCGCGCTGGCGGACGTGGGCGATCTCGCGCGGCGCGCGGGCGCCGGCACCCTGGTGCTGGTCCGACTGCGCCCGCCCCCCGTCTACGACTTCCAGATCACCAGCGTGGTCGACGATCGCTACGACGGGCGCATCCTGATCGCATCGGACGGCGACGAGATCACACCGTGAGGCCCGGCGCCTCCTCCGGCTGCGCGCGAGGCAGCAGGCGCCAGGGGACCGAGGGGAGCTCCGGCCGATCGTCCGCCTCCCGCTCGCCGAGGAAGCGCCGCCGCTGCTCGCGGTAGTAGTCCGCGTGCGCCTCGCCCGACTCCTGCGCGATTGCCTCGTCGATGGTCTCGACGGCCTGCTCGGCGCGCCCGAGCTGGAACTGGAGCTCCGCCAGGGTGTCGAGCATCGCCGCCTCTGCGCGCTGCGTCTCCTCGACGGCACGCTCGGCGAGCAGCAACGCGGCTTCCAGCTCCTCCCGGCTCGAATCGGGATCGACCGCGATGATCCAGGCGCGATTGTTGAGCTCTCCTGCCGAGATGTTCGGCAGGTGCGCCAGGCGCGCGGTCTGGCGCGCGGCGTAGTCGCCCGGACGGGCGATCTCGAAGCCAGCGCTGGCCACGGCCACGCCCGTCGCGAGCACGACGGCAGTCGCCGCGGCGCGCACCCACGCGGGGCTCGGCCCGGCGCCGAGCTGCGGGCCGCAGATCAACGCCATCGCGAGGCCGCCGCCCAGCAGGCCGCCCAGGTGCGCGGCGCCCGCAATCATCGGCACCGCGAATCCGAGCAGGGCGCTCACCACGAGCACCACGAAGATCGCGCGCCGGGGGATGCGCCACCAGGCGGGCAGCTGGTCGCCGCGGCGGAACTCGAGCCAGAGCAGCGCGCCGAGCAGCCCGAAGACGACGCCGGACACGCCGACGACACCGACGGAGCTGTGCAGGCCGCTCGCGATCATCGACGCCAGGCCCGCGGCGCCGATCACGCACAGCGTGCGCGGCGTCCCCACCGCGCGCTCCACGAGAGGGCCGAGCGCGACGAGACCGAGCAGATTGAGCACCAGGTGCACGGGAAACGCGGGAAAGGCGTGCAGCAGATTCGCCGTGAACAGCCGCCACCAGTCGCCGTCCGCGACCAGCGGCGGACTGTAGTATCCGACGGCGTGCACGCTGTCGCCCACGACGAGCTCGAGCGCGAAGGCGAGCAGGCACGCGATGATCAGGCCGTAGGTGGCGCGCAGCGAGGCGGGAGTGCGCGCGAGCTGCTCGAGCTCCGCCATGTGCGCGAGCTGCGCGTCGCCGCCGGGTCGGCGCGCGATGCGCGCCAGCAGCGCGCGCACCAATCGCTCGGGATCGCGCTCGTCCACGAAGCGCTTGCGCGCCACGAGGTAGACGGATTCGCGCGTGCCGATCCAGAGCGCGCGCGGAGAGGTGCCGAGGTGGGTGATGTCCTCGTAGCGCGTGAACGCGAAGCCGCCGCCGCGCGGCGTGCGCGGATGGTGCAGGCCGTCCGCCTCGAGCCGGAGCGCGCTCGGGCGCCCGACGAGCGCAAACGTCGTTTCCGGATCCTCGTGACCGCCCGGCCCGAACTCCACGCGTCGAGCCTAGCGCGGCTTCACGACCGCTGCGGCAAGGGCAGGGTCGGGAACACGCGGCTGAAGATCAGGAAGATCAACATGAAGCCGCCGAGGAAGCCCAGCGCGATGCCGAGCTGGATCGGACCGAACCAGGCGGCGCCGTCGTCCGGAACCAGCGCGGGCCAGACGAGCGCGTTGCGCTCGAGCCAGAAGCCAACCAGCACGATCGCCGCGACGCTGCCCAGGATCCACGGCGTGCGCTTCGGGCGCTGGCCCAGCAGCACGAGGAAGGGCGCGATCCAGCACGCCGCCCAGGCGATCAGGGCGAGCTTCACGTAGGGCTCGTCGAGACGCGCGGACGCCCAGAACCAGGTGTCCTGGAGGAATTGGGTGCCGAGGCGCGCCTGCAGGAACTGCGTCTCCTCGGGGAGGTTGCCGTACCAGATCACCAGGTACTGCGCGAAGAAGAGATACATCCAGAAGATCGAGAAGGCGAAGACCATCTTCCCGAGGTCGTGCAGACGGGGCGCGGTGATCTCGCTCTTCCAGCCGGGCGTGGTCGCGCGCAGCAGCACACTGATCAGCGCGGTCGCCGCCACGCCGGAGAGGAAGCCGCCCCAGAGCACGTACCAGCCGAAGATGGTCGAGAACCAGGCGGGCTGCAGCGCCATCACCTGATCGAACACCACGACGCTGAAGCCGAAGGCGTACACCAGGCAGATCACGGGCGCGAGCACGCCGAGGCGGCGCGCCGAGATCGCGGCCTCGGCCTCGTCGCCGCGCCAGCCCGCGGTCCAGCGCGCGAACATGCCCTTGGCGCGCGTCGCGTTCTCGGCGGCCACCTTCAGCGTCGGGCGGAAGGAGGCGCGCAGGAACGCCAGCGTGAGCAGCGCGCCCACCAGCAGGATCGCCGCGTCCGTCCAGAAGACGCGGCCGAAGGAGAGCCATGCCTCCTTGCCGAACGGCGCCCCGTGGATCCAATTGGTGTGGATGTACTCGCGGCCGAAGAAGTTGTCGAACAGGAAGAGCACGAAGGTGATGGGCACCCAGGCGGCGAGTCCCTCCGCCACGTGGCGGATCGGGCCGACCCAGCGCGCGCCGATGATCACGAAGGCGCAGGCGAGACACAGTCCGGCCTGCGACAGCAGCCCGAAGTAGAGGAAGTTCACGTGGAAGGCGCGCCACGCCGTCGCTGCGTCCGTCATCAGGCCGCCGACGAATGCGACCACGCCGATCGCGAGCAGCGCCAGACAGATGCTGACGAGTCCGCCGGGCAGCTCGCGGGGATTCGCGGTGAAGGGTGCTTGCGCGAGATCGGAAGAGCACACG
>JAOUNA010000045.1 GCA_029881215.1 Myxococcales bacterium
GAGGCGGGTGCGGGGCAGCTCTTCGTCCACGCGCACGCCGGCCCGCTTGACGATGCGGGCGGGCATGCCAGTCGCCGTGCAGCCGGGCGGGACATCGTGCATCCGCACGAACGCGCCGGCGCCCACTTTCGCGCCGTCTCCCACCGCGATGGGTCCGAGCAGCGTCGCACCCGTTCCGACGAGAACGCCGTCGCCCAGCGTCGGATGTCGCTTGCCCCGGTGCTTTCCAGTGCCGCCGAGCGTCACGTTGTGGAACAGCACGCAGTCGTCGCCGATCTGTGCCGTTTCGCCGATTACCACGCCGGTGCCGTGGTCGATGAAGAAGCGCCGCCCGATCTGCGCCGCCGGGTGGATCTCCACTCCCGTCAAGAAACGGCCGAACGCCGAGAGCATGCGCGGCAGCAGTGGCACGGAGAGGCGTTCGTGCAGCAGATGGCCGATGCGATAGATGAAGATCGCGTGCAGCGGTGTGTGGCAGAGCAGGGCCTCGAGCGTGCTCCGAGCCGCCGGATCGTTCCGGGTCACGGCCCGCAGATCTTCGGCCATCTCCGAGAACAGGCGCTTCAGCATGCCCGGAGTGTATCACCCGGCGCGCGTCCGATACGCTTCCCTCGACATGTCGTCGGAGCTCGAGCGCCTGCTTTCGCTGCTCGACCTCGAGGAGCTCGAGGTCGACTTCTTTCGCGGCCACAGCCCACAGAAGGGCTGGCAGCGGGTCTTCGGCGGTCAGGTGCTCGGGCAGGCACTCGTCGCCGCCGGACGCACCGTCGAGACACGGCAGGCGCACTCCTTCCACGCCTATTTCCTGAGGCCGGGCGACCGCCGGGCTCCGATCCTCTATCAGGTGGATCGCACCCGAGACGGCCGCAGCTTCACCACGCGCCGCGTGATCGCGGTCCAACACGGTCAGGCGATCTTTCACATGGAGGCCTCCTTTCACCGGGAAGAGCGCGGCCCCGAGCATCAGCCCGAGATGCCGGACGCGCCGGATCCGGAGTCGCTGCCCGCCTGGCGGGAGGTCGTGCAGCCGCTCGCGAGCAAGCTGCCCGAAGAAGTCCGCGAGTGGCTCGTCCGAGAGCCCTTCGATGTTCGCAGCGTGACCGAAGTGGATCTGTTGCGGCCGCGGGCGCGCCCGCCTCGCCTCGATCTGTGGATCAAGGTCAACGGCGCCTTGCCGGCCGAGCCTCGGCTGCACCAGTGCCTGGTGGCCTACGCCTCGGATCTCTCGCTGCTGGATACGGTTTGCCTGCCGCACGCGACCAGCGTCTTCGATCCGGCCCATCAGTTCGCAAGCCTCGATCACGCCATGTGGTTTCACCGCCCGTTCCGCGCCGACGAGTGGCTGCTCTACAGCCAGCAGAGCCCGCTGGCCGCAGGCGCGCGTGGCTTCGCCACCGGTCGTCTCTTCACGCGGGACGGGAGGCTGGTCGTGTCCGTCGTGCAGGAGGGTCTGATCCGACCCGTCGCCGGGCGCTGAAAGCCTCGCGGGGCTGTCGCCGCGCTCTGCTCGGATCCGAGCGCGGACTCCCTTCGAGCTGCGCCCGGCGGACGGTGCACGCGCCCCCATGGGGGCAGAAGGCTTCGCCAGCGCATGAGAGGCACGCGTGCCACGCGCTCTCAGCAGCCGCGCCTGCGCGTCGCCGGCGGCGCGCGGCGGCCCGCTATTCTGGAGGTCCGAGCGCGATCCCGTGGAGATTTGCAGTGCGGCGCCGCGGCGCCGGGTCTGACTGCGTCGAGCCTCCCCGCGCGAAGCCGGGCATTCGCGCGCGGCAGCATCTTGATCGAAGGAGCGAGTGGATGGCCGCGAGTGGTGCGAACGCCGAGCTGAACGCCTGGGTCGAGAGCGTCGCGGCCCTGTGCGCACCCGATCGCGTGCACTGGTGCGACGGCTCCCCGGCCGAATACGACGCGATGATGCGCCGGATGCTCGCGGCGGGCACCGCGCGCAAGCTCGACGAGATGCGGCGTCCGAACAGCTACTTGATCTGGTCGGATCCGGCGGACGTGGCGCGCGTCGAGGATCGCACCTTCATCTGCTCCGCGCGCGAGGGCGATGCCGGCCCCACGAACAACTGGCACGACCCGGCGGAAATGCGCGAGACCCTGCTCGGTCTGTTCCGGGGCTGCATGCAGGGGCGCACGCTGTACGTCATCCCCTTCAGCATGGGGCCGGTCGGATCGCCCATCGCCCGCATCGGCGTGCAGATCTCGGATTCGCCCTACGTGGTGGTCAACATGCACATCATGACGCGAGTGGGCCAGAAGATCCTCGATGCGCTCGGCGACGGAGCGTTCGTGCCTTGCCTGCACTCGGTCGGTGCGCCGTTGTCGCCGGG
This sequence comes from Myxococcales bacterium, assembly GCA_029881215.1. Taxonomy (GTDB): domain Bacteria; phylum Myxococcota_A; class UBA9160; order UBA9160; family SMWR01; genus JAOUNA01. The sequence continues at coordinate 2,337 of JAOUNA010000045.1, forward strand.
GCAGACAGACGTCTCGTGGCCGTGCAACGCGGAGAACAAGTACATCGTCCACTTCCCGGAAACCCGCGAGATCTGGTCCTACGGATCCGGCTACGGGGGAAACGCCCTGCTCGGCAAGAAGTGCTTCGCGCTGCGCATCGCCTCGGTGATGGCGCGCGACGAGGGCTGGCTGGCAGCGCACATGCTGATCATCAAGATCACTTCGCCCCGGAACGCGGTGCGCTACATGGCGGCGGCCTTCCCGAGCGCCTGCGGCAAGACGAACCTGGCGATGATGGAGCCCTCGATCGCCGGCTGGAAGGTGGAGACCATCGGTGATGACATCGCCTGGATGAAGTTCGGCGACGACGGCCAGCTCTACGCCATCAATCCGGAGGCCGGCTTCTTCGGCGTCGCGCCCGGGACGAACATGCGCTCCAATCCGCATGCGATGCGCACGCTCGAGGCGAACTGCCTCTTCACCAATTGCGCGCTGACGCCCGAGGGAGACGTCTGGTGGGAGGAGATGACCGAGACTCCGCCGCCGATGCTGCGGGATTGGCACGGCAAGCCATGGCGACCCCACGCCGAGAGCACGGCGGCGCATCCCAATGCGCGCTTCACGGCGCCTGCCCGGCAGTGCCCCGTGATCGCTGCCGAATGGGAGGATCCCGCGGGCGTTCCGATCAGCGCCATTCTCTTCGGCGGGCGTCGCGCCGGCACGGTGCCGCTCGTCAACGAGGCGCGCGACTGGCGCCACGGGGTGTTCCTCGGCTCGATCATGGGCAGCGAGACGACGGCCGCGGCCAGCGGCAAGCTCGGCGTGTTGCGGCGCGATCCGATGGCCATGCTCCCGTTCTGCGGATACAACATGGCCGACTACTGGCGGCACTGGCTCGCGATCGGATCCCGAGCCGGCGCACGGCTGCCCGGGATCTACTCGGTGAACTGGTTCCGGAAGGACGCCGCCGGAGACTTCCTGTGGCCGGGGTACGGGGAGAACGCCCGCGTGCTCAAGTGGATCTTCGAGCGCTGTGAGGGAGTCGCGAATGCCGTCGAGACACCGATCGGGAACCTGCCGGCCCCCGACGACCTCGACACCACCGGGCTCGCCCTCGGAGCCGAGGCGCTCGAGGCGCTGCTCGCGGTCGATCTGGACAGCTGGCTCGCGGAATCCATCTGTGCGCGCGAGTACTACGAGAAGTTCGCGGATCGCGTGCCCCGAGCGCTCTGGCAGGAGCTCGACGCGCTGAAGGCACGGCTGGTGGCCGGGCGCGGCTGACGCGGCGCGCACAGTTGGGCTGCTAGATTGGGTGCGTGACCCAGCGAGGCCCTCTCAACGGCATCTTGGTCGTCGATCTGACGCGCGTGCTCGCCGGCCCGTTCTGCACCATGGTGCTGGCCGATCTGGGCGCCCGGATCATCAAGGTCGAGGCGCCTGGCAACGGCGACGACGCGCGCGCGGTCGGCCCGTTCGTCGCGGGTCGCTCCGCGTACTTCACGTCGCTGAATCGCGGCAAGCAGAGCATCGCGCTGGACCTGAAGAGCGTGCGCGATCGGGGCGTCTTCGAGCGACTGCTCGACAGCGCGGACGTGCTCGTCGAGAATTTCCGGCCGGGTGCCATGCAGCGCCTCGGATACGGCTGGGAATCGCTCCACGAGCGCCATCCGCGCCTGGTGATGGCGTCGACCTCCGGCTTCGGCCAGACCGGTCCGTATGCGAAGCGCCCCGCCTACGACATCGTGGTCCAGGGCATGGGCGGCATCATGAGCCTCACCGGCCAGCCCGGCGGACCGCCGCTGCGTGTCGGCACCTCCCTCGGAGACATCGCGGCCGGGCTCTTCACGGCGATCGGTATCGAGGCCGCGCTGCTGCACCGGGAGCGAACCGGCGAGGGCATGCGTGTGGACGTCGCGATGCTGGATTCCCAGGTGGCGATCCTCGAGAACGCGATTGCGCGCTACCTGGCCACCGGGGAGGTGCCCGGCCCGCTCGGCTCCCGCCATCCCTCCATCACGCCGTTCGAGGCGCTTGCCGCGCGCGACGCCCACATCGTCGTGGCGGCCGGCAACGACGCGATCTTCGCCGGGCTGTGCGAAGCACTCGGATGCGCCGAGCTCACGCGCGATGCTCGCTTTGCGAGCAACGATCTGCGCACCCGCAACCACGAGGCACTCAAGACCGCACTCGAAGAAATCCTGATCACGCGGGACGCAGCGGATTGGCTCGACGTGCTCAGCGCGGCGGGCGTGCCGTGTGGCCCGATTCAAAACGTGCAGCAGCTGCTCGCCGATCCACAGGTGGCGTCGCGCAACATGCTGGTCTCCGTGGATGGGGGCGGCGACAGCCGGCTGCGCGTGGCCGGCAACCCGATCAAGCTCTCGGCCTTCGAGGATCCGTCGCATCGGGATCCGGCGCCGGACCTCGATGCCGATCGGGAGCGCATCCTGTCCGAGTTCGGCGACTGAGATCGATCCTCGCGCCGCACCCCACGCTTCGACTTCACGCGCTGGAATCCCTAGGCAGCTCGCTCTGCACTGACGATCCAGGCCGCTGCGTCCATGATCACACCCGATGGCGTCAGATGTTCGCGCAGCACCTCGCGCAACGCCGCGGCCACGCTGCCGCGTTTCTCGAAGCCGGCCTCGCGCAGCGCCGCGGCCGCCGGCCCCACCTCGAGCAGGAAGGTGACGGCATCGCCGAGCGGGCCCCCTCCGGCGATGTGCAGGGCGCGATCGACGGCTTCGATCGCGATGTGCTCGAAGCCCGCGGCCGCGAGGAGCGTCCGCAGGCGCTTCGCGTCGGCGAAGGCGAACGGGCCCGGTGCCAGCGGCGCCGGCGGCGGGGGCAGCGCGATGTGCCGCGCAATGGCGTCGAGCGGGTCCCGCATCCACGCATTCTTCTCGAGCGCCTGCCAGCACACGAAGGCGAGGCGACCGCCCGGCGCGAGCGCCTCGCGGAGATTGGAGAAGGCAGCGCGTGGATCCGCGAAGAACATCACGCCGAATCTCGAATAGACGAGGTCGAAGGCCCGGGGCTCGAAGCGGTGTGTCTGCGCGTCCGCATTCGTGAAGCGGACCTGGGCGAAGTCGCCCTGCGCGGCGCGTTCCCGGGCGCGCGCCAGCATCACGTGCGAAACGTCGATCCCCAGCACCGCTCCGCGGGCTCCCACGCGTTCGGCGAGCTGGAGCGTGCTCTGGCCGGTGCCGCAGCCCACATCGAGGATGCGTTCGCCGCCGCGGATTCGCGCCGCTTCCATGGCGAGCAGGCCGAAGGGCGAGATCTGGGCGTCGAGCCGCGCCTGAACCGCCACCCAGCGCGGCCCCGAGGTTTCGTTCCAGTACTCGATCTGCTCCGCGTTCGGGCCCACCGCGGACAGCCGGGGGTCGCGCGGCATCGGGGGCGGCGTCATGGCGAGCCTCCGTGGCATTGGCGCGCGGAGCGTATCACGCCGCCTGTGCTCGGTCGCGGTCGCCTAGGGCGCGGCAGCGTCGAGCTTCCACGTCCCGCGCCGCGTGTCCTGCTCGAGCGCGCGCGAGAGCTTCTCGAGAAAGCGCGCGCGCGGCCACAAGATCGCACCCAGGCTGTCGAGGTGGGGGGTGTGCATCTGGCAGTCGAGAAAGTCGAAGCCCCAGCGTTCCAGCTGCGCGACCAGCACCGCGAAGGCGGCCTTCGAAGCGTTCGAACGCAGCGTGAACATCGATTCTCCGAAGAAGGCGCCGCCCAGCGAGACCCCATAGATGCCACCGACGAGGCGTCCGTCCTCCCACGCCTCGGCCGAATGCGCGTAGCCGAGCTCGTGCAGGTGTTCGTAGGCGGACTGCATTTCGCGCGTGATCCAGGTGCCATCTGCGCCGCGCCGCGGCGTCTCCGCGCAAGCCCGGATGACGTCGGCGAACGCCGTATCCATGCGGATCTCGAAGCGCCCGCGCCGCAGGACCTTGCCCAGGCTCCTCGAGACGTGCAGCGCCCGCGGCAGCAGCACCGCGCGCGGATCGGGCGAGTACCACAGGATGGGCTGCTCTTGCGAATACCACGGGAAGATGCCCGCCGAGTAGGCGAGCAGCAGGCGCTCGGGCGACAGGTCGCCCCCCACGGCGAGCAGCCCGTCCGGCTCGCTCTGCGAGGGATGGGGAAAACGCAGCCTCGCGTCCAGTCGGTAGACGGCCATCAGCGCCCGCGAAGACGCGGCGGGCCCTGCTCGAGAAGCGCGCGCGGTGCCTCCGGGATGCGCAGCCACCTCCTCACACCCAGCGCGTTGCGGCGCTCCGGGGGATCGAAGGCGAGCCACGCGATCCCGGGGTCCTCGCGATCCCGCTCCGAGCGGAGGCTGCCACCCATGCCGCGAGTCTAGATCAGAGTCGCTGCGCGGCAGCCGGTTGACAAAAAAGTGACTCAGGGTCATGCTCTCCGAGCTCGGGGGGTGAGATTCGAGCTCGCACGGGAGCGCAGGAGGCGCGGGCCCGACGTTCCCGAACCCGACCCGCACGTCGGGCGACCCTGAGCCACACAAGTCACGCCGCGCACTCGAGCGGCTTCCCCCCGGGGTTCCCAGTGGATGGAGCGTCCGCCTGGCCGGATTCGGGGATCGAGCACGCAGGCGCGGCCAGGCCGCAAATTCGCCACAATCGCACCGGAACGCCGCAGCTCACGCGGTGCCCTCTTGGACAGTTCCATTCGTTCGTCGCTCGCGCCGCAGCGTCGCCGAGACGCCCGCGGAATTCTGGCGCCGGGCATGCTCCGGGAGAGATCCATTGACGGTCTTCCTGCACGGATTAGGACACGCGCATCCGCGCAACGAGATCACGAACCGCTTTCTCGAGGATCTCGATATCGGGACCAGCGATGCGTGGATCATCGAGCGGGTCGGCATTCGCTCCCGGCGCACGGTGCTCGCGCTGGATTACATCCGCACCACGCGCAACCGCGACCTCTCTGCCGCACTCGAGGCGGCGGAGATGTCGAACGCGGCGCTGGGAGCGGCGGCCGCCGAGATGGCCATCGCGCGTGCCGGCATTGCGCCGGACGACGTGGGCATGGTCATCGCAGGGACCTCCGCGAGCGACACGCACAGCCCCGCCGAGGCCTGCAACGTCGCGCGCCTCCTCGATCTCGAGGTGCCGGCCTTCGACGTGCAGTCTGCCTGCACGAGCTTCTACGTGCAGCTCTATCTGCTCTCCCTCATGGACCCCGAGCGCCTTCCCGACTTCGTCCTCCTGGTCGCACCCGACACGCTCACGACCACGGTCGACTACAATGACCGCTCCTCGGCCGTCCTCTGGGGAGACGCTGCGGCGGCCGCGGTGCTCTCGACGCGCCACGCCGCACCGCGCCACATCCTCGGCAACAGCCTGGAGAGCAGTCCTGCCGGAGCGGACAAGGTGGTGGTGCCGCGGAGCGCGCACTTTCGCCAGGAAGGCCGGACCGTCCAGATGTTCGGCATCAAGCGCATGACGCGTTGCCTGGCACAGCTGCGCGAGCAGTTCGCGTGCGAAGATCGCGTCTTTCACTTCGTCGGCCACCAGGCCAACCTGCGCATGCTCGACGCGGTCCGCAAGCATTGCGGCATCCCGGCTGAATGTCATCACACCAACGTGGAGTGGTACGGCAACACGGGCGCGGCGAGCTCCGCGAGCGTGATTTCCATGAACTGGGACAAGTGGAAGCCACGCGACGATGTGGCGGTCGCGGGTGTCGGGGCCGGACTGACCTGGTCGAGCTATCTGCTGCGCTTCGAGGAAACGCCGTGAAGTACGCTGAATTCAGGGAGCAGGGTCGTTTCTCGAAGGAGGACTTGCTCGCCTTCGCCCACGGTACCCTGTTCGGCGACGCACCGGAAGGATTCGGCGCACGACTGCCCGCTCCTCCGTTGCTGATGATTGACCGCGTCTCGTCCATCGCGCGCAGCGGCTCGCGCGGGCGCATCGTGGCCGAGCGCGACGTACACGTCGATGACTGGTTCTTCCAGTGCCACTTTCTCTCGGATCCCGTCCAGCCGGGTTGCCTCGGTGTGGACGGCGTCTGGCAGATTCTCGGCTTCTTCTGCGCCTGGGCGGGTGGATTGGGCGCAGGTCGCGCGCTGGGCTGCGGGGAAGTCGAGTTCTTCGGTCAGGTGCGTCCCCATGATCGCTGCGTGCGCTACGAGGTCGACGTGCGGCGCTACACCGAGCTCGAGCGAGTCGGCGCGGCCATGGTCATCGGAGACGCGAAGCTCTTCGTCGACGACCAACCCATCTACACGATCAAGAAGGCGCGTGTCGGAACCTTCCAGGGCATCGGGTACCCCGATTACCCGAATCTCTCGGAGAACGCGCGCGGTGGAAGGATCGAGCGCTGACCCCCCTGGTCCGCCCCGACAGCGAAAATACATGGCGCAGCGGAGCGCAATCTCTATGACACCTGAACAAGTACTCGCCGCGATCCCGCAGCAGGAGCCGTTTCGTTTCATCGACGAAATCCTCGAGCTCGGAGACGATTCCATCGTGGCTGCGTATACCTTCCACCCGGATTCGTATTTCTACCGCGGCCATTTCCCCGGCCGGCCCATCACCCCCGGCGTGATCCTGATCGAGGCGATGGCCCAGGCCGGCGTCGTCGGTCTCGGACTCCATCTCCTCAGCCAGGAGCTGGGGACGGAAGAGGCGGACAAGTACACCACTCTGTTCACCGACGTGCAGGTCGATTTCAGTGGAATCGTCGAGCCCGGGACGCGCGTCATTACGACCGGGCGCAAGATCTTCTTTCGCCGTCGGAAGCTCCGCTCGGAAGTCGAGATGCGGAGGGATGGCGGGGGGATCGTCTGCTCCGGCACGCTCTCCGGCATGGGAGTTCTCCGATGAGTACACGCGTCGTGATCACGGGAATGGGCGTCGTCGCGCCCAACGCGAACAACGTGCACGACTTCGAGCTCGCGCTGCGCAAGGGAACGTCCGGAATCCGGGCGAACGAGTGCATGGCCGAGGCTGGATTCGCCAGCCGGGTGGCCGGCGTGCCGCAGGGCGTCGACGAAATCGCCGCGTCGTTGTTCGACGAAGAGCAGCTGCGCAGCATGAACATGTCTCACCGCTATGCGGGCGTGGCGGCCCTGGAGGCCTGGCGAGATGCGGACCTCGCGCGTCCAGCGCCGGGTGACGAAGCGGTGGATTGGGACACGGGCGCCGTGCTCGGCACGGGCATTGGCGGCATGGACACCATCGCATCCCGCGTGGTGCCGCTGACGAACGAGGCGAAGGTGCGGCGCCTGGGCAGCACCTCCGTGGAGCAGGTGATGGCGAGCGGCATTTCGGCTCGCGTGGCCGGCCTGCTCGCGCTGGGGAACCAGGTGACGACCAACTCGAGCGCCTGCAGCACGGGTACGGAAGCCATTGCCGAAGGCGTGGAGCGCATCCGGCGCGGTCTCGCGAGGCGGATGCTGTGCGGCGGATCGGAGGGCGCCAGCCACTACATCTGGGCGGGATTCGACGCCATGCGCGTGCTGTGTCGCAGCATGAACGACACGCCGGAGCGTGCGTCGCGGCCCATGAGCGCGTCCGCGGGCGGATTCGTCGCGGCTTCCGGAGCGGGCGTGCTCGTGCTGGAGAGCCTCGAGAGCGCGCGGCAGCGCGGTGCGCGCATCCGTGCCGAGGTGCTCGGCTGCGCGGTCAACTGCGGCGGGCAACGCGGTGGCGGAAGCATGACGGCGCCGAATCCCGAGGGAGTGAGCCGCTGCATCCGCGCCGCACTCGAGGATGCCGGAATCCAGCCGTCGCGGGTCGGCGCCATCAACGGCCATCTCACGGCGACCAGCGCCGATCCCCGAGAAGTCGCTTCGTGGGCGGCTGCCCTCGGAGTGGAGCCGGCTGGATTGCCTCCGATCACCTCCACGAAGTCGATGATCGGGCACGCGTTGGGCGCCGCCGGCGCGATCGAATCCATCGCCTGCGTGTTGATGCTCGAGGGAGGCTTTGTGCATCCGTCGATCAACTGCGAAGACGTGCACCCGGAGATCGCGCCCTACGCGGCGTCGATTCCACACCGACTGCGAGAAGAGCCCGATCTCGAAATCGTGGTCAAGGCGGGCTTCGGGTTCGGTGACGTCAACGCGTGTGCTGTGTTCAGGAAATGGACAGGAGACTGATCCACCACCATTGGAAGAAGAGGAGAGATGAAATGGCCCAGCATGGTGTGTTCGAGAAAGTGGTGAAGATACTCACGCCGTATGTGAAGAATCAGGAGGCTCTCGATTCGGTGAGCCTGGAAACGCATATTCTCGATGATCTCAAGGTCAACTCAGCACGTCTGGTCGACGTGGTTCTCGAGTTCGAAGACGCCTTCGACATCGAAATTGCAGACGAGGACGTTGACTCGGTGGAAACCGTCGGAAACGCGGTGGCGCTCATCGAGTCCAAGATCGGGTAGTGCAGGCGCGCGCGTCATTCACGCTTCCCACCGGGGTGCGGCTTCGGGTCGACATCCAGCGCGGCGTCGCTCGTCTGCTTTCGCCACTGACGACCTTCGCCGTGGTGGCGCTGCTGCGCTTCTGGCTGCGCCTGTCGGTGGAGAATCATGCAGAGCTTCGACAGGCGTATCAGCGGATACGCGGAGAGAGCAAGGCGCCGCTCCTGATCTGCGCCAATCACCTTACGATGATCGATTCCGCGCTGATCGCGTGGGCGCTGGCCGGGCCCGGCTGGTACCTGCTCCATTACGACGCGCTGCCCTGGAACGTTCCAGAGCGTCGCAATTTTGCCTCTACGCTGCCGCGGCGCTTTCTCGCCTATGTCTACAAGTGCATGCCGATCGTCCGGGGCGGCAGCCGGGAGCAGCTCGCGGAAACCCTCGCGCGATTCGCCCACCTGCTCGTGCGAGGGGAGGTCGGCCTGCTCTTTCCGGAGGGAGGCCGCAGCCGCACGGGACGCGTCGACCCGGACAATGCCGCATACGGCGTCGGTCGGATCGTGCGCAGCATTCCGGGCTGTCGCGTGCTGTGCGTCTACCTGCGCGGCGATCGGCAGGAATCCTATTCGGTTGCACCGGCGCGCGGCGATCGGCTGTGCGTATCGCTGGCCTTCGTGGAGGCGAAGAGCGATCACCCCGGACTGCGCGGGTCGCGGGACGTGGCGCGCCAGATCGTGGCGCGGTTGGCGGAGATGGAGCGGGAGTACTTCGATGCTCGGCAATGACGTGGTCGACCTCGACGACGCCGAGTGCGGGCGCGGCGCCCATCACCCCCGCTTCGACGCGCGCGTCTTCGTCGACGCGGAACGCCGCGCGATCGACGCTGCGCCGGAGCCGGATCGCATGCGCTGGATCCTCTGGGCCGCCAAGGAGAGCGCCTACAAGGCTCTGCGCCGCCGCGATCGCCGCGCGATCTTCTCTCCCCGGCGCTTTCGGGTCGATCTCGACGCTGGGCTCTGCGGGCGCGTTCACCACCCGCGCGGCGTACTCGCTGTGCGCATCGCGCTCCGCGGACGCTGCGTGCACGCGATTGCGGCGCTGCCGTGGTGGCGCGATGCAGCGGTGATGAGCGGAGTGGATCGCGTCGCCGGCGCGGATCCGAGCCGAGCGGTGCGGACGCTTGCGCGCGCCGGACTGGCGCGGCGCCTCGAGCTGCCGACCGAGGCGATCTCCATCGTGCAGGTTGGGCGGGTTCCGCAGCTCCGCATTCTCGGGACGCGGAGGAGCCTCCCCATCTCCCTCTCCCACCACGGCGACTACGTGGCCTGGGCGTGCGGCCTGCGGCTGGCACCCGCGCTTTCGGCAGCGCAGCCGGGAGGACTGACGTGATCGGCCGCGGGCGCATCCGGCGACTCGCAATCGTCAACCGGGGCGAGGCGGCGCTGCGCTGCATCCGCGCCGTCAAGGCGCTGCGCGCGCTGGAGGGCTCCGACCTCCGCTGCATTTCTTTCTACACTCCTGTGGATCGAGATGCGCCCTTCGTACGACACGCAGACGAGTCGGTTCGGCTCGAGCCCGGCAGCGGGAGCGCGGTGAGCGCCTATCTGGATCACGCGGGCCTCCTCGACACGCTCGACCGATGCGGAGCCGACTCGGTCTGGCCCGGCTGGGGCTTCGTGGCCGAGGATGCCACCTTCGCCGATCGGGTCGTCGCCGCCGGGATCCGCTTCCTCGGACCGTCGGGCGACGTGATGCGCACCGTCGGGGACAAGATCGCCTCGAAGCAGGTGGCGGAGCAGGCCGGCGTTCCGGTCATTCCGTGGAGCCGCGGTGCGGTCGGCGACGATGCATCTGCCCACGCGGAGGCCGAGAAGATTGGTTACCCGCTGCTCATCAAGGCGAGTGCCGGGGGCGGGGGACGCGGCATCCGTGCGGTCGACCGCAAGGCGGGCTTTGCGGAGGCGCTGCGCGCTGCGCGTGCCGAAGCGCACGCGGCGTTCGGCGACGATCGCCTGTTCCTGGAGAAGCGACTGAGCGGCGGTCGGCACGTGGAGGTGCAGATCGCGGCGGACGCACACGGGCGGGTACTGGCGCTCGGTTGCCGCGACTGCTCCGTGCAGCGGCGCCACCAGAAGATTCTCGAGGAGGCGCCCCCGCCCGGTCTCGATCAGCGCGTGATCGAAGCGCTGCAGGACTGCTCGGTGCGGCTGGCGCAAAGCGTGGGCTACGTCGGCGTGGGAACGGTGGAGTTCCTGATTTCCGGCGAGGACTTCGCGTTCCTCGAGGTGAATCCCAGGCTGCAGGTGGAACACGGCATCACGGAAGAGCTCACCGGCGTGGATCTCGTGCAACTGCAGATTCGCATCGCGCGCGGCGAGTCGCTGCCCGAGCGCGCACCCCTCGCGTCCGGCTGCGCCATCGAGGCCCGCGTCTGCGCGGAAGATCCCGAAGCAGATTTCCTGCCCGCGCCCGGGCGCATCGCCCGTTTCGATCCCGCCCTGGGCCCGCGCATTCGCGTCGATACCGGCGTGGCGGCGGGCAGTCGCGTGCCGGCGGACTTCGATTCGCTGATCGCCAAGGTGATCGCGGTGGGCGACACGCGCGAGGATGCGCGCGCACGGCTGGTCGCTGCACTGGCCGACTTCGAGCTGGTGGTCGAGGGAGGCGCGACGAACAAGGGCTATCTCATCGATCTGCTCGAGACGCCGGCGTACCGGAGCGCCGCCGTCGATACGGAGTGGCTCGACAAGAATCCGCTGCTGCGCCAGGGCTCCAAGGAGTTCGCGGTGGAGGCGCTGGTTGCCGCAGCCGTGCTCTCGTATCAGCGCGCCCGAGATCGCGCGCGAGGCGATTTCTGGGACGATCCGAGCCATGTCTCACCCGCATCGATTCCCGCCTCGGATGGACAGCGCATCGATCTCTCGCGACACGGTCAGAGCTACCGACTCGAGGTCTTCACGATCGGTGCCTGGCGTTACCGGGTGCATCTCGATGGACGGGTCGTGCAGGTCAAGCTGCGCAACGAGGGTGAGAACCGCTCGATACTCGAGATGAGCGGGCGCACGCTGCGCGTGGTGCACGACGCCAATGATCGCGGTCTGCGCCTCGAGGTCGAGGGCCGCCCGTATCGCTTCGGCAACGCCCTCGCCGGCCAGGTGCGGGCCGGCACGCCCGCCATGGTCGTGGCGATTCGCGTCCAGCCGGGTGACGTCGTGGCGTCGGGTCAGTCGATCGGGCTGCTCGAGGCGATGAAGATGGAGATCGGCTTCGAGGCGCCCGTCGCGGGCGTCGTCAAGGAGATCTTCGTTCGCGGCGGTCAGCAAGTGGCCGCGGGAGAGCTGCTGCTCGCGATCGAGCCCGCGGGCGAGGACATCGACAGCCGCGAGGGCGCGCGCCTCGCGTTGCGCTTGGAGCCGGATCCGCTGGAGATCTTCTTCGGCGGCGTGACCGCGGCGGGCGAGGTGGTCGATCTGCACGCCGCGGAGAAGGCAGCGCTCGCAGATCGCCGCGCCGCCATCGAGGCGGCGCGTGACGAGATCCGCCGTGTGCTGATGGGCTACGACGTCAATCCCGAACGCGGCGAGAAGCTCGTGGCATTTCTCGACGCGCCACTGCCCGCCGATCTCTCCGAAGATTTCTGCTGGGAGCTCGCCAGCATCCGCCACGAGCTGACCCTCTTTGTCGACATCGAAGAGCTCTTCAGCCGTGCTCCCCAATCGACGGCTTCGGGTGCGCCCGGCCCCTCGGTGTACAACCAGCTGCGCGAGTTCGTGCGCCGGTACGCGCTCGGAGGGGGCGTGCTCTCGGACACATTCGAGCAGAGCTTGATGCGCGCATTCGCACATTACGGTGTGGCGGATCTGACGCCGAGCGACGCGCTCGAGCGTGCGCTCGTGCGGCTGCTGGCTTCGCAGCTCAACCGCGACTTGCGCATGCGCCTCGTGCAGGGCAGCGTGCGCCGCGTCCTCGCACTGGCCACCTCTGGGATCCACCTGGGAGACGACACGTGCCTCGACGAGGCGCTGGCGCGCGCGGCCGGACTGCGCGGCCTCGTCTCGGACACGCTCGCCGATCTCTCGCTCGAGGCGCGCTATGCCATCTTCGAGGGTCCGCTGCTGCGCAGCGAGGTCGAGCGCACCACGAAGGAAGTGGAGACCTGGCTCGCCGCCGCGGAATCCGAGCTGACCCCTCCGCCCGCAGCGGTGCTCGCGCATCTCGCCAGCGCGCCGCGCAACGTCTTCGACCGGGTGGGTCGCTGGCTCGAGGATGCGGACGCGCGCCGCCGCGCCGTCGCCGTGGCGACCCACGTGCGGCGCTTCTACGTGCCGAGCCGGCCGGTGACGCACACCTCCGGGGTGGTCGGCTCGGTGCACGTGGAGCGGCTCGATCTGGAGGACGGCCGCATCGTGCTGGGAAGCGTGGCGCGCCGCTCCGACCTGGCGGCGACGCTCGAGCGATTGGGGCGCGCCGCGCAGGCGGCTGCCGTGCGCGCTCCAACCCGCCGCGTCGCTGCCATCGAGCTGCTCGTGCCCACGGAGGACGAGACCGGCATCGAAGCGCTGCGGGAGGCGATCGCGCCGCTGCTGCGCGCGCCACTTGCCGCGGAGCGTCTCACCGTCTCGATGCTCGCGCCCGCTGCGCCGCCCTGGCACGAGACCTTCACCCACGACGCCGGGGGCATGCTGCCGCTGCCGGAATTGCGCGGCATCCATCCGCAGACCGCGGAGCGCATCGATCTCGAACGCCTGCGCAACTTCGAGTGGGAGCGCCTCGACGCGCCGGAGGATCTCTACTGCTTCCATGTGCACAGCGCGGAGATCTCGGGCGACGAGCGCATTCTGGTGCTCGCCGACGTGCGCGGGCGCTCGCCCGACGTTTCCGAGGGCCGCGAGGCCAGTCTGCACGTGCCCGCTTTCGAGCGCGACTTCTTCGAGGCCTGCCGCTGCTTGCGCAACCACCTGGGCGTGCGCGACCCGCGCCGCCGCATGCAGTGGAACCGCATCAGCCTGTTCGTGACGCCGACTCTCTTTCTCGACTCCGAGCTGGTCGAGCGTCTCTCGCGACGACTGGCGCCGGCCACGCGCAACCTGGGTCTCGAGAAGGTCGTGGTGCGTCTCAACGTGCTGGACCGCAACGCGCCGGACGCACCGCCGCGGCAGATCGAGATCGTGTTCCGGGATCCCACCGGCAGCCGTATGGAGCTCTCCTGGCGCGAGCCGCACCACGCGCCGCTCGAGCCGGCCCAGGATTACGAGCGCAAAGTGGTCGAGGCGCGCCGGCGCAAGCTCGTCTATCCGTACGAGATCATCCGCATGCTGACCGGCGGACCCGGCGCGGTGGATCTGGGAGAGATCGAGATTCCCGCCGGCCGCTTCGAGGAGTACGACCTCGAGGCGGGGGATGCCGGGCGCGTCGCGGTGAGCGTCGCCGGGCGCCCTCACGCCGGAAACACGAGCGCCATCGTATTCGGCATCATCGATACGCCCACGGAGCAGGTGCCGGAGGGCGTGCGTCGGGTGCTGATCCTCTCGGATCCGACGGTGGGCATGGGATCCCTGGCAGCGCCAGAGTGCGACCGCATCGTCGCTGCGCTCGACCTCGCCGAGCGGCTCGCGCTGCCCGTGGAGTGGATTCCGATCTCGAGCGGTGCGCGCATCGCGATGGACAGCGGCACCGAGAATCTCGATGCCACGGCCCGTGTCGTGCGACGCATCGTGACGTTTACGCAGGCGGGCGGCATCATCCACATCATCGTGCACGGGATCAACGTCGGTGCGCAGAGCTACTTCGACGCGCTCTCCACGATGCTTCAGCACACGCGCGGCGTGTTGATCATGACGCCCGGCGCCTCGATGGTCCTCACCGGCCGCGCTGCCCTCGAGGCGTCCGGCTCGGTGTCCGCCGAAGACGAGACGGCGATCGGCGGCTTCGAGCGCATCATGGGCCCGAACGGCGAGGCGCAGTACTACGCGCACAACCTGGCCGAAGCCTACGCCATCCTCTACCAGCACTACCGCTACAGCTACGTCGTGCCGGGAGAAGCCGCGCCGCGGCGCCACGCCACGGCCGATCCGGACGACCGCCGCATCACCGAATACCAGCTGGATCCGGCCGAGGATGCGGAGTTCAGCGAGATCCGCGAAATCTTCGACGCGCAAACCAATCCGGATCGCAAGCGGCCCTTCTCGATGCGCGTTCTGATGGCCGCCCTGATCGATCAGGATCGCGGACATCTCGAGCGCTGGCGGGCCTGGCTCGGCGCCGAGACCACGATCGTCTGGGATGCCTGTCTGGGCGGCCATCCGATCAGCCTGGTGGGGATCGAGAGCCGCAATCTGGCACGCGGTGGGGATCATCCCGCCGACGGCCCCGCGTCGTGGACGGGCGGCACGCTCTTTCCCCTCTCCTCGAAGAAGATGGCCCGCGCGCTGAACGCCGCGAGCGGCATTCGGCCGGCGGTGATCCTGGCGAATCTCTCGGGCTTCGACGGATCCCCCGAGTCCATGCGCAAGCTGCAGCTCGAGTACGGCGCCGAGATTGCACGCGCCGTGGTGAACTTCCGCGGCCCGCTGCTCTTCCTGGTCGTGTCCCGCTACCACGGCGGCGCCTACGTCGTGTTCTCGCCCCTGCTCAATTCGGGGGTGCGGGCCGCGGCCGTGGAGGGATCGTTCGCGTCCGTGATCGGCGGCGGACCCGCGGCGGCTGTGGTCTTCGCGCGCGAGGCACGCGCCCGGGCCCTGCGCGAGCCGCGCCTCGCGGCGCTGCGCCGCGACGCCCAGGCCGCGCCGGGCTCGCGGGCACGCGAAGCGCTCGACGCGGCCTACCAGGACGTGCTGCTCGAGAAGCAGGCGGAGCTCGCCGCCGAGTTCGACGCGATTCACACCGTCGAGCGCGCGCGCGACGTGGGGTCGCTCGAGTCGATCATCGCCGCGGAAGACATCCGGCCGTACCTGATCGATCTGCTGCGCGGACAGCCCGACTGAGCGCTTCGCGCTGCGCGGCCAAGATGGGCCTTGCGGCGCGCGATTCGCTGCGCGCGACGCCCTAGTCGAGCGTCCGGATCCGCACCCCCCGGGCGGCCCGCTGCACGGCCGGGTCGGGATGGTCCCGCAGCTTCGCGAGCGCCGACGCGATGCGCGGGTCGCTGCGCTCGGCGAGCGCCTGCGCCGCTGCGGCCACCACCTCGGGCTCGGCATCGCCGAGCGCCTCGATCAAGGCACCGGTGGCCGCGCTGCCCTCGATGCCGCCGAGCTGCTGTGCGGTCCAGACCCGGACATCCGTCGGAAGCTCGCTTCCCAGCAGCGAGTCGATCAGGAGCTGGATCTCCTCATCGGTCGGGGGAGGCGCCGCCGCAT
>JAOUNA010000208.1 GCA_029881215.1 Myxococcales bacterium
GCCGCCGGGCATGCCGCTCGGGCCCCCGGCGCCCTTCTCGTCGGGCTTTTCGGCGACCATGGCCTCAGTCGTGAGCAGCAGCGACGCGACGCTCGCCGCGTTCTGCAGTGCCGTGCGCACCACCTTGGTCGGGTCGATCACGCCAGCCTTCAGCAGATCCTCGTACTCCTCGGTCTGCGCGTTGAAGCCCTGGCTGCCCTTGCTGTTCTTCACCTTGTCGATGACGATCGAGCCGTCGATGCCGGCATTCTCCGCGATTCGCCGCAGCGGCTCCTCGACTGCGCGCTTGACGATGTTCACGCCCGCGCGCTGCTCGTCGTTGTCACCGAGGCCTTCCAGCACACGCTGCGTCCGCAGCAGCGCCACGCCGCCGCCGGCCACGATGCCTTCCTCGACCGCCGCGCGCGTCGCGTGCAGCGCGTCTTCGACGCGGGCCTTCTTCTCCTTCATCTCGGTCTCGGTCGCCGCGCCGACCTTCACGACCGCGACGCCGCCGACCAGCTTGGCGAGCCGCTCCTGCAGCTTCTCGCGGTCGTAGTCGGAGGTCGTCTCCTCGACCTGCTTGCGGATCTCGTTGCAGCGGCCCTCGATGTCCTTCCGTGTGCCGGCACCGTCGATGATCGTCGTGTTGTCCTTCTCGACGACCACGCGCTTCGCCCTGCCGAGGTCCTTGAGCGTCACGTTCTCGAGCTTGAGGCCGAGCTCCTCGGCGATGACCTGGCCACCGGTCAGGATCGCCATGTCCTGGAGCATCGCCTTGCGGCGATCGCCGAAGCCCGGCGCCTTCACGGCCACGGCCGAGAGGGTGCCGCGGATCTTGTTCACCACGAGCGTGGCGAGCGCCTCGCCCTCGAGGTCCTCCGCCACGATCACGAGCGGTTTGCCCTGGCGGGCCACCTGCTCGAGGACCGGCAGCAGATCCTTCATGTTGCTGATCTTCTTCTCGTGCAGCAGGATGAGCGGCTCTTCGAGAATCGCCTCCATCCGCTCCGGATCGGTCACGAAGTAGGGCGACAGGTAGCCGCGGTCGAACTGCATGCCCTCGACCACGTCGAGCGTGGTCTCCATCGACTTCGCCTCTTCGACCGTGATCACGCCCTCTTTGCCGACCTTCTCCATTGCCTCGGAGAGGATCTGGCCGATCGTCTGGTCGTTGTTCGCCGAGATCGTGCCGACCTGGGCGATCTCCTGCGCGTCGCGGGTCGGCTTCGACATCTTGGCGAGCTCTGCGACGATCGCCTCGACCGCCTTGTCGATCCCGCGCTTCAGGTCCATCGGGTTCATGCCCGACACCACGAGCTTGCTGCCCTCGCGGAAGATCGCCTGTGCCAGCACCGTTGCGGTCGTGGTTCCGTCACCGGCCACGTCGGAGGTCTTGCTCGCGACCTCCTTCACCATCTGGGCGCCCATGTTCTCGAATCTGTCTTCGAGCTCGATCTCCTTCGCGACCGTGACGCCGTCCTTGGTCACGGTCGGGGAGCCGAAGCTCTTCTCGATCACGACATTGCGCCCCTTCGGGCCGAGTGTCACGCGCACGGCGTTTGCGAGCTGGTCGACACCCGACAGCAGCTTCGAGCGCGCGTCCTGATCGAACCGGATTTCTTTTGCAGCCATTTTGTTGCTTCTCCTACTCGACAACGCCGAGGACATCGTCCTCGCGGATGATCAGGTGCTCGTCACCTTCGATGTTCACCTCGGTGCCCGAATACTTGCTGAACAGCACGCGGTCACCCTTCTTGACATCGAGCGGGTGGACTTTGCCATCCTCGTCGACCTTTCCCTTGCCGACGGCGATGACCTTGCCCTCCTGGGGCTTCTCCTTGGCGGTGTCCGGGATGATGATCCCGCCCTTCGTCTTCTCTTCCTCGTCGATGCGCTTGACGAGAATCCGATCCTGCAACGGTCGGATCTTCATGGGTCCTGTTCCTCCGAACATTGGCGCGGGAGCGCCGTGAATCTGGGCTGCGGATGCGACCGGCTGCCGGGCCTCCCGGTGCTGGCGAGGCATCCCTCCTTTGGCACTCGTAGATCTCGAGTGCCAAACGCCGCGGCAATGTATGCGCGCACCCCGCCTCGCGCAAGCGCACGAGCGCGGATCCGGGCCGAATTCGACGGGTCGACCCGCAGCTCTCCCGCAGCTCGAGCGCAGGGAGGCCACCGGGAGCGGCAATTCCCCCCCCGGGCGGCATTCGGGCCTCAGTCCGGCGGCCGAATCGGCCGATTTTTTCCGGCAGGGGGTGGATCCATGGGTGTGGATCACGTCAAGCGCTGTGAATCGCTGGTCGCACGCACCTCCACGCGCGCCCTGTTCGCCGGTCTGGTGGGAAGCGCCCTCGAGGGGATCGGCCTGTGCCCGAGCCCGATGGCGACGGCCTACCTCATCGAGCTCCTGGACGGGCAGGTTCGATCCCCCGATTGCACCGGCGGCAGGCCGCCGGCCCGGGCGCTCGCCGAGTCGCTGATCGCCGCGCGGCGGGCCGAGGCGATCTCGCGCATCGAGACGCTGCGGGAGCTCGGGGACCGAGCCCTGTTCGTGGCCGGGTTCTTCGGGGACAGCCTGCGCCGCGGGCTGATGGGCCGCAGCTACTACGGGGAGATCGGGCGCGGAGCCTATGCGGCGCTGGCCGCGTCGCTCGCCGTCACGCCACGCGAGGACAGCTGGCCTCAGCTGTTCGAGGAGCTCGCGGATTGCTTCGCCGAATTCAGCGAGGTGCTGGCCGAGGTGGGGGATCACGCGTGCCCGCGCAAGCCGGAGGACCTGCAGCGTCTGTATGCGCGCTACCTCGAGACCGGCAGTGTCTGGACCCGCCGCAGGCTGCTGCGCCTCGGCTGCTTTCTGCCGCCGCTGGCGACGACGGAGTGCTGGCAGTGAGCGGCGCCCGCGAGAGCGAGCTCGAGCGCCGGATCGCCCAGGTGCAGCGCTGGCTGACGGCGATCTACCGGCTCGAGATCCCGCAGCGAGCGGAGCAATTCCTGATCAGCCCCAAGGATGCCCGCAGCCTGCTTCCGCCCGGCAGTCCGCGCTCGGGCCTGGCCGTTGTGGAGGAGCGGGATGCGCTGTGGCTCGGCCTGTATCTCGACCCGCGCGATCAGCGGGATTCCGACACCCTGGTGGAGGAAACGAGCCACTGGGTGTGTGTGGCCTGGCACGCCACGTACGGTCGTCGCGTCTCCCGGCTGCTGCTCGAGCTCCAGGGCGAGATCGATCGCTACGTGATCGCCCACCTCACGGGCCGCGATGCGTTTCGCCACTTCCGCGACTTCCTCTGGGCGGAGGGCATGGATGCGCCCACGCGCGATCGCTATCGGACCGCCCATCGCACGGCGTACCGGTACTGCCGGTCTCTGGCTCGGCGCTTCCCCGGCCGTGCCGACGTTCCGCAGCTATTGGCCGAGCTGAGGAGCTTCTATCGGGCGACCGGGGAGGCGAAGCTGCGTGCGGGGTTCGCCTGAGCCGCAGGGGGCCGGGGGGGGATCCACTGGATCCGGGCGGCGCGATCGCGGTTGACTTTCGCCTCAATTTCGTGAATCGTCCCTGCATGTCGCTCACGCGCCGCCAGCGCGAGGTCTTCGATTTCATCCGCGAGTTCCTCGCCGAGCACGGCTATTCGCCCAGCCTCGAGGAGATCGGCGAGCGCTTCGGCCTCTCCTCCGTGGCCACGGTGCACAAGCACGTCCAGCATCTCGTCGAGAAGGGCTATCTGCGCAAAGCCTGGAATCGCTCGCGATCGGTGGAGCCGGTGGAGCCTCCCACGACGCAGGTGGTGGCGCTGCCGCTGCTCGGCACCGTCGCGGCGGGCGCGCCGATCGAGGCGATCGAGGTCGACGAGCGCATCGACGTGCCCAAGCATCTCGTGCCCCCGCGCTGCGCCTGCTTCGTTCTGCGCGTGCGCGGCGACTCGATGATCGAGGAGCAGATTCGCGATGGCGACTGCGTCGTGGTCGAGAGCCGCAGCGAGGCGATCAACGGCGAGACCGTGGTCGCGTTGCTGCGCGGGGTGGACGTGACGCTCAAGAAGTTCTACCGGCGCGGTGCCCAGGTTCGCCTGCAGCCGGCGAACGACGCCATGCATCCCATCGACGTGCCCGCTGGGGACGTGGAGATTCGCGGCGTCGTGCGCGGCCTGCTGCGCCGCTACTGACGCGCGCTGCCCGCGCCCCGAGTGTCGGTTGACGCTTTTCCCCGCGCGGTTACTCTGGCATGATCCCTTGTAATTCCGAGGAGTTGCCGCTTTGGCGATCGTCCGGCTGACCCGCGCCATCGAGTTCTGCTCGTCGCTCCGCTACTGGAACCCGGAGCTTTCGGACGGCGAGAATCGCCGGATCTTCGGCCGCAAGTCGGATCCCCACGGCCACAACTACGAGCTCGAGGTGACGTTGCGCGGCGAGCCCGATCCGGTCACGGGGATGGTGGTGAACCTCACGCACCTCAAGGAGGTGCTGGATCGCGAGATCTTCGCCCGCTTCGACCACCGGGATCTCAACCGAGACACGCCCTACTTCGAGAAGGAGCCGCCCACGCCGGAGAACTTCGTGCGCGTCATCCATCGGATCTTGCTCGCCGCCCTACCGGCGGGCAGCCTGGATCAGATCCGCTTGAAGGAAGATGCGGATACCTGGGTGGATCTGCGCGAGGCCGATGCGGGGCAGGGCGTCGCGTGATCACGCTCACCCGCCGGTATCCCCTGCCCGCGGCGCACGTGCTGTGCCACCCCGCGCTGTCGCCCGAGGAGAACGAGCGGATCTACGGAAAGTGCGCGAACCCGGCCGGGCACGGTCACGACTACGGCATCGAGATCAGCGTGACGGGCCGCGTCGACCCGGTCACGGGGCGGATCTTCGATCCGGATGCGCTCG
>JAOUNA010000209.1 GCA_029881215.1 Myxococcales bacterium
AGAAAGCGGTACGCAACGTCCGTTCGGCGCGAGTGCTGCGCGACACGCGCGCCCACGCGGGCGACATACGCGGCGATGCCCTCGTCCGGCAGGATGCCCATCTCCTGCGCGACTCGCGCCGCCTCCCGCTCGCCGAGCAGCGCTTCCTTCTCGCGAGACATGACGACGAATTCGGGGCGTCTGCTGACCGGATTGATGGCGCAGGCCGTGGCGAGGAGCACGACCGCCAACGCGAGACCGCCGTGCTTGCGCGACATCGCGGAGAGCCTAGCGGCTGACCGAGGCACGGCCAGAAGAAGCGTCCGCGGCTACGCCCGGGCCCGGCGGATCGCGTCGATCACTTCCTCGTGGATCCGGCCGCTGGTCGCCACCACGCCCCGATTGCGCGCCAGGGTACGGCCGTGGGTGAAATCGAGCGGAGCGCCGTCGGCGTCGGTCACCCGGCCCCCCGCCGACTCGACGATCAGCTTTCCGGCGGCGTGATCCCAGATCCTCTCGCGATAGTCGGGGCGCGTCGGCATGCGCAGATAGATGGAGGCGTCGTTGCGCGCCACCGCCGCATACTTGCACTGGCTGTCGATGCGGTAGGGCTCCGCCCGGATGCCCAGCAGCGCGGCGACGCGCGCCGATTCCTCCTGATCCGAGTGCGCCGACTCCACCGACTCACACAGGCGCGCTTCCGCTGCGGATGCGATCGAGCCCACCGTGATCTCTCGCTCGCCCGCGTCCGCATCCCACAACCGCTGCACGTGCGCCGGCTTGCCGCGCTGCGCCGTGAAGAGCGCCCCCGGCCTCCCGTCGAGCGGCAGATTGGGGCAGCCGAGCACGCCCACGGTGACCACGCCCTCTTCGATGAGTGCCAGCGCCACGGCGTACTGCTCCCCGCGCAGGAAGCCCTTGGTTCCATCGATGGGGTCGAGCGTCCAGTAGCGCGGTCCGCTCGCGTCCGCCGCCCCGAGATCGATCCACTCGAGCACGCGCTGTGCTTCGACATCGCGCTGCAGCTCGTCGCGCACCTGCTCCAGGATCGCGGCGCGCAGAGGCTCCTGCGCATCCTTGCGCAGCGCCGCGGCACTCTCCTCGCCGACCACCGGGTCGCCCGGCAGCAGCTCGGCCAGGCGCGCGCACACGATGGCCTGGGAGGCGAAATCGGCCACCGTCACCGGGCTCTTGTCCTTCTTCTCGAGCGTCTCGGGCCTGACCAGGCGCTGCTGCACGGCTCGGCACGCGCGCGCCGCCGCGCGCACCGCGTCGACAGCCGCACGCAGCTCGGCGCTTCGATCCCCCATGCATCCTCCCATCCCTCGCGGGCGCCCGGAGCATGCCGGACTGTTGGGCGTTGTCCACTCCGCGCGCCGATCCAATCGAGCAGAGCGCGCGGCGCCGGCGGCGCAGCGCCGTGCGGTTCCGCGCAGGCGCGGCGGGGCGCGCGCTTCAGCGCCGCAGGCGCCTGCGGCCCAGCCACAGCATCCCGAGTGCACCGCCACCAAGCAGCAGCAGGAGCTCCGGCTCCGGAACGAAATGCAGGCGGTGGATCACGAACTGGCCCGAGACGTCGTTGCTCCCGGGGACCCCGAGCGTGGTGACCTGATTCGCGGTGACGAACTGCACGACGCCACCGGGCTGTCCCGCCGTCGAGGTTCGCGAGGCCGGACCGCGCGCGTAGCCCTTGCGCGTGAGAATTGTGATGCCCGAGCTGTCCGTGCGGTCGCTGATCGAGGCGGTGCGCACCGTCCAGGGGGCGGCGACCAGCGAGATCCGGATCTCACCGCTCGCGCCCGCGACGGTCCCGCCCACGCCCGGCCCGATCACGACGCCATTGCTCGTGTCGCCCAGCGGCAGGTCGATGTGGCCGGCATTGCATCCCGCGAAGAAGAGACAGATCCGCACGTTGCCGCCGAAAGCGACCGTGTTCTGTGTGAGTCCGCTGACGCTGCCGCGCAGCGCGCCCGAGATCGGCGCGAGCACGTGGCCCGCGAGATCGGGGCGCAGCTGGACACTCGTGAATTGGACCGACGGGATCGTCACGGCCACGGACGGCTCCGTGACGAAGATGGTCGTATCGATCGCAGCCGGATTCACGGTGATGAAGGTCAGCGAATCGAGAGGACCGAGCCCGCCCGTCCCATTGATCTGAACGGTGCCGCTTCCCGTCGTGCTGGCCGTCGCACCGCCGAGATTGCTGAACTCCACGATGGTGACCGACTCGAATTCCAGCAGCGCCGCCCGCGCCGCAGGCGACGCCAGTAGACCCATCGCGCCCAATGCAACGGCGAGCGTTCGCATTCCCACCCCAGGGAGCTCGCCCTAACTTCCCTCATTTCCAGCGGGTCAGCAAGGCGTCGCGTGAATCCCAGTCGTGCGCTCCTGGCGACGCGGTGTCATGCGATATGGTTTTCCCGAGCATTCCATCCGGCTCGCGAACCGGCGCGCACGCCGCCGGAGCCGCGCGACCCGCCTCGATCCGGGAGAGATCACATGCCGAGCACGGGAATCCGAGATGTCGTTCTCGTCGACGGAGTCCGCTCCGCGTTCGCGCGCGGGGGACGCGGCAAGCTCGTCGCCACGCGGCTCGACGACGCCGGCGCCACGATTCTCCGCGTGCTCCTGGATCGCAATCCGAAGGTGCGGGACGCGATGATCGAGGATGTCGGCATCGGCAACGTGATCGGGCACGGCGAGTTCTCCTACGTGGGCACGGTCCAGCGTCTGGCGGGACTGCCGCTGGAAGCCTGCGGCTTCCACGCCAACCGCCAGTGCGGCTCGAGCATGGAGACGCTGCACCGCATCACCCTCGGCATCATGGTGGGCAATATCGACTGCGGCGTCGCGATGGGCATCGAACGCATGGGGCGCGGATTGGTGCTCGGAGGTGGAAGAGAGACGCGCGTGACCCGCCTCAATCCGCGCCTCGGCGAGCTGAATGAGGCGCAGATCGCGCCGGCGCCGGACCACGACGCCTACTTCTCGGTGCCCTTCCCCGAGTACATCCGCAGGTCTCCCTGGTTGCAATCGATGATCCAGACCGCGCAGAACGTCGCCGAGGTCTACGATCTGAGCCGCGCCGAGCTCGACGCCTTTTCCGCCGAGAGCCATGCCAAGGCGCAGCGCGCCTACGAGAACGGCGTCTACGCGGATGAGGTGATTCCCCTCGAGGTCGAGGATCCCATCTTCGATGCCTCGGGCAACTGGCTGGAAGACGAGATCGGACCCCGGGTCATCTTCGACCGGGACGAAGGCATTCGGCCGGGAACCACGCCGGAGAAGCTCGCCAGCCTTCCCCCGATTCCGGGAACCATCAGCTGGGGACAGCGGGAGATCGTCATCACCCCGGGCAACGCGTGCCCCACGAACGACGGCGTGTCCGCGGCGTTGCTGATGAGCGAGGAAAAGGCCATCGCGCTCGGGATCGAGCCGCTCGCGCGCATCCGCGCCTTCGCGGTCGGCGGTG
The DNA here is from genome assembly GCA_029881215.1 of Myxococcales bacterium. Taxonomy (GTDB): domain Bacteria; phylum Myxococcota_A; class UBA9160; order UBA9160; family SMWR01; genus JAOUNA01. The sequence goes on from JAOUNA010000209.1 coordinate 3,452, forward strand.
TGAAGCCGCAGCTCATGGGCATCGGCCCGGTCGTCTCCACGAAGAAGGCGCTGCGCCTGGCGGATCTGGAGGCTGAGCAGATCGATCGCGTCGAGTTCAACGAGGCCTTCGCCGCCCAGGTGATCCCCTCGGCGCGCGAGCTCGGCATCGACCTGTCGAAGATCAACGTGAACGGCGGGTCGCTGGCCATCGGTCATCCGCTCGGCGCCACGGGTGCGCGACTCGTGCTGACGGTGGCCAAGGAGCTGCGGCGCAGCGGCACGCGCATCGGCCTAGCCACCCAGTGCATCGGCGCAGGCATGGGAATCTCCACCCTGATCGAGGCACTGGACTAGCTGAGCGCCCGGCGCATCGCACCCAGGGCCAGGAGAATGGCGCATACTGCCCCGCAAACGGGGCGTATTGGACCAATTCGCGGAGCATGTCCCCGGCGCGAAGAACGCACCGATTCTGCGGATCGCGTGGGCCGCGGCACCCAGGAGCAGTTTCGCCAGCAAATGCGGGCATCCGGCGTGGATGCGCTCGCACCCGGAGCTCGGGCCCCGGCAATCTGCGCGAAGCGCGCGATGCGGAACGAGAGTTGCATCTCACCGCGTCGAACGCGTGCCAGGCGGGGTGACATGATTTCACACGACGTCGTAATCGTAGGCTCGGGCCTCGCCGGCTTGCGGGCCGCAATGGAGTTGGTGGGGCACCTGGACGTGGCGGTCGTCACGAAGGTCTACCCGAGCCGCAGCCACTCCGGAGCCGCGCAGGGCGGCGTGGCGGCGGCACTGGGCAACGTCGACGGCGATTCGGTGGAGGCCCACATCTACGACACGGTCAAGGGCTCCGACTTCCTGGGCGACCAGGACGCCATCGAGATCCTGTGCAGCGACGCACCGCGCACCATCTACGAGATGGAGCACCTGGGCTGCCCCTTCTCGCGCACCGCGGATCACAAGATCAATCAGCGCGCGTTCGGCGGTCACACCTACCTGCGGGCCTGCTTCTCGGCGGACCGCACCGGCCACGCGCTGCTGCACACGCTGGTCGAGCAGACCTACAAGCAGGGCGGCAAGCTGCGGGTCTACTCCGAGTGGCACATGAACCGCCTGATCATTCAGGACGGCGTCTGCCGCGGCGTGGTGGTGATGGACATCAAGACGGGACAGCTGGAGGTGCTGGGCGCCCGGGCGGTGCTCTTTGCCAGCGGCGGCTACGGCCAGGCCTTCAAGATCACCTCCAACGCCGCCGCCAACACCGGCGACGGCATCGTGGCCGCCTATCGCGCCGGCGTGCCGCTGCAGGACATGGAGTTCGTGCAGTTCCATCCGACGGGGCTGTACCAGCACGGCATCCTGCTCACCGAGGGAGCGCGGGGTGAGGG
>JAOUNA010000210.1 GCA_029881215.1 Myxococcales bacterium
TTTCTGGGCCACGCGATCGATGACGACGTGGCCAATCTCGTCATCGCGCAGCTGCTCTTCCTCGAGGCCGAAGACCCCGAGAAGGACGTCGCGCTCTACATCAATTCGCCGGGAGGCGCGATCACCGCGGGCCTCGCGATCTACGACACCATGCAGTACGTGCGTCCCGACGTCTCCACGATCTGCCTCGGACAGGCGGCGTCGATGGCCGCCTGGCTGCTCGCGGCCGGGGCGCGGGGCAAGCGCCTGGCGCTGCCGAACTCACGCATCATGATCCACCAGCCAATGGGTGGAATTCACGGACAGGCCACGGACATCGACATCCACGCGCGCGAAATCCTCAAGCTGCGCGAGCGGATGAACGACATTCTTGCAGAGCATACGGGCAAGCCGGTGAAGCAAATCGCCGCGGATACGGAACGCGACTACCATATGTCTGGAGCCGAGGCGCAGGCCTACGGCCTGGTCGACAAGGTGGTTCACCAGCGCGACCCCGGAGTGGCTGCGAGCACTGGCGAGAGTCGGACTTTGGGTGGGGACGGCAAATCCGGTGGAGACAAGAAGAGATGAAGAAGCGCGACGACGACGCGAATCTCTCCTGTTCTTTCTGCGGAAAGAGCCAACGCGAAGTCAAGAAGCTCATCGCGGGCCCGACCGTCTACATCTGCGACGAGTGCATCGAGCTCTGCAATGACATCATCGCCGAGGAATACGGGCAGGAAGAGGCACCGGCCGCCACGTCCCGCGTTCCGAAGCCCCGCGAGATCAAGGCGGCGCTCGACGAGTACGTGATCGGCCAGGAGAGCGCCAAGAAGATCCTCGCGGTGGCGGTGCACAACCACTATCGGCGCATCGAGAGCCAGACCTTCGTCGGCGACGTCGAGCTGCAGAAGGCCAACATCCTGCTGCTGGGTCCGACGGGCTCGGGCAAGACGCTGCTCGCGCAGACGCTGGCGCGGATTCTCGACGTGCCGTTCACCATTGCGGACGCCACCACGCTGACCGAGGCGGGCTACGTGGGCGAAGACGTCGAGAACATCATTCTCAACCTGCTCCAGGCTGCGAACTACGACGTGGAGCGGGCGCAGCGAGGCATCATCTACATCGACGAGATCGACAAGATCGCGCGCAAGAGCGAGAACCCCTCGATTACCCGCGACGTGTCCGGCGAAGGCGTCCAGCAGGCGCTGCTCAAGATCATCGAGGGAACGATGGCGAGCGTTCCTCCGAAGGGAGGGCGGAAGCATCCGCAGCAGGAGTTCCTCCAGATCGACACCTCCAACATCCTCTTCATCTGCGGCGGCGCCTTCTGCGATCTCGAGACGATCATCGAGAGGCGCATCGGCCTGAAGGTGATGGGCTTCGGCGCCGACATCAAAGGCAAGAACAACCGCTCGCTCGGCGAGACGCTGAAAGAAGTGCAAGCCGAGGATCTGCTGCGCTTCGGTTTGATTCCGGAGTTCGTGGGCCGGCTGCCGGTCGTGGCCACGCTCTCCGAGCTCGGCGAAGATGCGCTGGTCGACATCCTCACCAAGCCGAAGAATGCGCTGGTCAAGCAGTACCAGAAGCTCTTCGAGTTCGAGGACGTGCGGCTGCGCTTCTCGGACGGGGCGCTGCGCGCGGTGGCGCGCCAGGCCCTGGTGCGCAAATCCGGCGCACGCGGCCTGCGCTCGATCCTGGAAACGGTGATGCTCGACCTCATGTACGAGATTCCCTCGCGCGACGACATCGAAGAGTGCGTGATCAACGAAGAAGTGATCGAGCAGGGCAGCAAGCCCCTGCTCGTCCTCAAGCAGGAGGCCGAGTCGGCCTGATGGGCATCTTTCGCAACGAAGACGATCCCGCGGCCCCCGGCGAAGAGAGCCTGGAGGACACGGAGCGAAAGGTCGTGCCGCTGTTGCCGCTGCGCGACATCGTGGTGTTCCCCTACATGGTGGTGCCGCTCTTCGTGGGGCGCGCCAAGTCGATCCAGGCGCTCGAGCAGGCGATGGGGCGAGAGCGCGAGCTGATGCTCTGCGCCCAGCGCGAGGCGGCGGAAGACGAGCCGACGCCGAGGGACATCTACGCGACGGGGACGCTCGGATCGATCATCCAGCTGCTGCGACTGCCCGACGGAACGGTGAAGGTGCTGGTCGAGGGCAAGTCGAGGGCGCGCGTGGTTCGCTTCGTCTCCGAGTCGCCGTATTTCGCCTGCGAGATCGATCTGGCGGAGGACGGCTCGGACGAGAGCGTGGAGTCCGAGGCGCTGGTGCGCACGTCGCACGCGACCTTCGAGAACTACATCAAGCTCAACAAGAAGGTTCCGCCCGAGACGCTCAACACGGTGAACGCAATCGACGATCCGGGGCGGCTCGCGGACACCATCGTGGCGCACCTCAACCTGAAGCTCGAAGAGCGCCAGGAGCTGCTGGAGACGATTTCCGCCGGGAAGCGCCTGGAGGAAGTGTACGCGCGGATGCAGGCGGAGATCGAGGTGCTCGAGGTCGAGCGCAAGATCCGCGGGCGCGTCAAGAAGCAGATGGAGCGCTCGCAGAAGGAGTACTACCTCAACGAGCAGATGCGTGCGATCCAGAAGGAGCTCGGCGAGCGGGACGAGTTCAAGAACGAGATCGACGAGCTCGAGCAGGCGCTCAAGGCGAAGAAGATGCCCTCCGAGGCGCGCAAGCGCGCGGAGAAGGAGATCAAGAAGCTCAAGATGATGTCGCCCATGAGCGCCGAGGCGACCGTGGTGCGCAACTACATCGACTGGATCATTTCGCTGCCGTGGGAGGACTACCGGGAGGAGAACCACGACATCACCGAGGCCGAGCGCATCCTCGACGAGGATCACTATGGGCTCGAGAAGCCCAAGGAGCGCATTGTCGAATACCTGGCGGTGCAGGCGCTCGTGGATCGGATGAAGGGCCCGATTCTGTGCCTGGTCGGCCCCCCCGGCGTGGGCAAGACCTCGCTCGGCAAATCGATCGCCCGCGCGACGGGCCGCGATTTCGTGCGCGTGAGCCTGGGCGGAGTGCGCGACGAGGCGGAGATTCGCGGGCACCGGCGCACCTACATTGGCGCGCTGCCCGGAAAGATCCTGCAGAGCCTCAAGAAGGCGGGCACCGGGAACCCGGTCTTCCTGCTGGACGAAGTCGACAAGATGTCCATGGATTTCCGCGGCGATCCCTCGTCGGCGCTGCTCGAGGTGCTCGATCCGGAGCAGAATCACACGTTCAACGATCACTATCTCGATCTCGATTACGACCTGTCGCGGGTGATGTTCGTCTGCACGGCGAACGTGCTGCCGCAGATTCCGCGCCCGCTCCAGGATCGCATGGAGATCATCCAGATCCCCGGCTACATCGAGAGCGAGAAGCTCTCCATCGCGAAGCAGTATCTGGTGCCGAAGCAGCGCGAGGCCAACGGATTGACCGACGAGCTGGTGGAGTTCAGCGACGCCGCGATTCTCGAGCTGATCCGGTACTACACGCGGGAGTCCGGCGTGCGCAGTCTCGAGCGCGAGATCGCGTCGATCTGCCGCAAGGTCGCGCGCGAGGTGGTGAAAGCGGGGGATGCGGCGAAGCCGGCCAGGGTGACGCCGGCGAAGGTGAAGAAGCTGCTGGGCGTGGCCAAGTACCGCTTCGGCCGCGCCGAGGAAGAGGACCGCGTGGGCGTGTGCACGGGTCTTGCCTACACGGAGACGGGCGGAGAGCTGCTGCAGACCGAGGTTTCGGTGACGCCGGGCAAGGGCAAGCTGCAGGTCACGGGACGACTCGGCGAGGTGATGCAGGAGTCGGCCAACGCGGCGATGTCCTACGTGCGCGCGCGCGCCAAGCAGCTCGGTCTCACGCGCGACTTCTACTCCAAGGTGGACATCCACATTCACGTGCCGGAGGGCGCCACGCCGAAGGACGGCCCTTCGGCCGGTATCACGATCGCCACCGCGATCGCCTCTGCGCTCACGCGCGTTCCGATCCGCTCGAACGTGGCGATGACGGGGGAGATCACGCTGCGCGGTCGCGTGCTGCCCATCGGCGGGCTGAAGGAGAAGATGATCGCAGCGCTGCGCGGCGGCATCGACACGATCCTGATCCCGAAGGAGAACGAGAAGGATCTGGTCGAGATTCCGTCGAACGTGAAGCGCAACCTCAAGATCATTCCCGTGGAGCACATGGACGAGGTGCTCGTCGCGGCGCTGGCGCTGGCCGAGCCGCAGAGCTTCTTGCGCGAGGGCGCCCACGATTTCGACGAGATCCTCGAGGTGGTGGGCCACGAACCCCCCCTCGCGGTGCCCGCGCCTTCCGAAGTGAACTAATCTCCCCGCCGCCGGGGCGCGTAGCTCAGCTGGCAGAGCACCTCGTTTACACCGAGGGGGTCGGCGGTTCGATCCCGTCCGCGCCCACCACGCACGCGCTCGTCTCCGGAGGCGCGGGTCGATCGAGCCGAGATTGCCGACGGGGCGGGGCGCCGGGTACGCTGTTCTCGTCGCGAGGACGCAGCGGCATGGGTCGGGGGAGGGGAGCGGGATGAACGTCCTCGAAGAGGGCACCGAGCTCGCGCTCGATTTCGAAAAGCTGGGCAGGATCGGCCAGCGCGATCAGCGCGTGGTTCCGGTGGTCTTGCAGCACGCGGACACGGGTGACGTGCTCTTCGTGGGGTACGCGAATCGCGAGGCGTTGCGCGAGACCCTCGCGACGCGCCAGGCGGTGCTGTGGTCCACCTCGCGCAACGAGCTGTGGCGCAAGGGCGCGACGTCGGGAGATGTGCTCGATCTGATCGACGTGCGGATCAACTGCGAGCAGAACG
>JAOUNA010000211.1 GCA_029881215.1 Myxococcales bacterium
TGGCCGAGGCCGCCCGCACGGGTGCGGCTCCCGTGGAGCGCATCGACGACAAGCGCTACCAGCGCCTGCTCGGCTCCAGCGTCAAGTGGGAGTGGCGCGACGCCGCGCCCGAGATCCGCTCGATGGAACCCTCCCATCACCTCGATGCGCGCCTGGATGCGCTGATCGACGACGCGCGCCTCTGGGGGCCGGCCGCATCACTGCTCGGGCAAGCGTCGCTGAGCCTCTTCAGCGACAAGCTCAACTTCAAGCGTCCGCGCGGCGCGCCCTTTCCCTGGCACCAGGACACGCCCTACTGGGCGTTCGACTGCGCCCACGTCGAGCAGCTCGTCAGCGTGATGATCTACCTGGACACGGCGACTCGGGAGAACGGCTGCTTGTGGGTGATCCCGCGCAGCCATGCCCACGGACGCCTGCCGTGCCTGGAAGATCGGGGTGTGCTCGGCCGACTCTACACCGATCTGGACAAAGTGGATCTGGCGCCCCCCGTGGCGCTCGAACTCCCGGCCGGCTCGCTGATCTTCTTTCACGGCGACCTCGTGCACGGCTCGCGCAGCAACCGCACCGAGCAGAGCCGGCGCGCGCTCATCCTCACCTATCAACCCGGGGCGCAGCCCCGCTGGCAGCACGACGACATTCGTTCCGTGGAGGTCACATCGCAATGAGAGTGTGGAGTGAGAGCTTCGAGGACGGTGGCGCGCTACCCGCGCGGCTGGCATTCGGCAAGCCGCACGCGGAGCAGCACGTGGCGCTCAGCGACAACCGGAGTCCCCACCTGGCGTGGTCGGATCTGCCAAAGGGCACGCGATCGCTGGTGATCGTGTGCAGCGATCCCGATGTGCCCACGCTGCCCGACGATGTGAACCGAGAAGGTGTTACCGTTCCGCGCGAGCTGCCCCGCGCACCCTTCTACCACTGGGGTCTCGTGGACCTCGCGCCGGACGCGGAGCCGCTCGCGGAGGGGGAGTTCTCCAACGGCGTGACGCCCCGCGGCAAGCAGGCGGCTGCGGGGCCGCGCGGCGTGCGACAGGCTGCGAACGACTACACGCAGTGGTTTGCGGGAGATGCCGACATGGCGGGCACCTATTACGGCTACGACGGACCCTGCCCACCGTGGAACGACGAACGCGTGCACCACTATCGCTTCACGCTCTACGCACTCGATGTGCCGCGCTGCGCCGTGGACGGCACCTTCCGTGCGCCGGACGTGCTGGCCGCGATCGAGGGTCACGTGCTCGCGCAGGCGTCCGTCACGGGAACCTATGCGATCTATCCCAACGCGAAATAGCCGGATCCGTGGCGCGCTGCGGGGCGTCGGGTTGCACGCCCTCGAGCGTCGCCTCCGCGCCGCTTCGCACGGTCGCGACGGCCCTTGACGGACCCCCCGTTCCCGCAATAAGGTCGCGGCCCATTCACCGGAGTCCAGCATGCCCCTCAAGGTCACTTTCGAGCTCAGCGACAAGGATTTGCGCTACTTCCGCAAGGTCATGCGCGAGGCGCGCGATGCGGCGCGGCACGCCGACGAGACCAGCATCCTCGCCGCCGCGGGCCAGCTGCTCGAGCACGTGAGCAAGGCCGAGGTGCCCCAGTTCGTCAAGGAGCGCCTGCTCAAGGTGCGCCCGATGATCGACATGCTCGAGGATCGCGAGTGGCAGCTCAAGGGGGAGGATCGCGAGCGGGTGCTCAGCGCGCTCGCCTACTTCAACGAGCCCCACGACCTGATTCCGGATCACGTTCCCGGCTTTGGCTACATGGATGACGCGATCATGGTGCAGCTCGTCGTCGACGAGCTGAGCCCGGAGCTCGAGGCGTACGCGGACTTCTGCGCCGCGCGCAAAGCCTTCGAGAAGAAACGCGCTGCACGTTCCGCCGAAGCCCGCGAGAAGTATCTGGCGCCCAAGCGGGACTCGCTGCAGGCGCGCATGCGCCGGCGGCGCCGCGCGCGCCGCGGGCAGGGAGCGCGCGCCCCGCGCGCCCCCTTCACCCTCTGGTAGAGCGCGCTCAGTACGTCTTGTAGAAGGCGAGCGGCGCCGGGCCCGGGGGCTCGTCGAGCGCGAGCACGAGCAGGCCGGCCGGCACATCCTCGGGGAAGGCGGCCGTGTGCGCGCCGGCTTCGAGCGCGATCAAGCCGCCGGCCGCCACGCGCGCCGCGCCGATCTGCAGCGGCTGCCGGCCGCGCAGGGGAAGCCAGCGATAGTCGCCGGGCGCGACGATCTCGAAGCTCCGCGTCTCGCCGGCCGCTGCCTCGAAGCGTCGACCGGCCACGAATACGGAGGCGCGGTACGGCTGGTAGTTCTCCGCCCAGAAGCGCCGCAGCTCCAGCGGAAACTGATTCAAGCGGAACGACTCGACCAAATAGTAGACGTGCGCTTCGCGGAAGCGCCGCAGCACGTAGCGCGTGTTGTTCTCGCGCGTCTCACCGCCGAACTTCTCGTAGATCAGGAAGGACATCCAGGTGCCGAGCGGTTGCTCGGGGCCGCAGAAGAGCGCGGCCTCGGGTTGGAAGCCGGCCTGATGCGGCGCGAAGTTGCGCCGCACGAAGGCCAGGCTTTCGCGCTGCACGGCCTGGGTGTCGCGCAGCAGCTCCGCCGTGTGGAAGCCCGCCGGCAGCGCGATCCCAACCCAGAGCAGTGCGGCCGCGATCTGCAGGCGGCGCCCCGCGTCCAGGCGGAGCAGCGCGCGAAACGGCGCGAGGGCGCTGGCGAGCGCGAGCGCCGGGAACAGGCCGAGCGTCATCCAGAAGTAGGCGAATGCGGCCGCGTGGAAGATGCCGACCGCCAGGCCCAGCCCCAGGACGGCCCAGGCGAGCGCCAGCCAGGCCCGAGGGCCGCGTGCGCGCAGCGCCGGCAGCGTGGCCGCCACGAGCAGCGCCAGCAGCGCGAGGTGCGGGATCAGCGTGGGCAGCATGTCCACGTACTGGCTGATTCCGATGGTGTGCCGGTAGAAGTGGAAGACGTCCAGGTGCCGCTGCACCAGCGCGGTCTCCGGCAGCGCGCCGATCGGGTGCTGCTCGGGCAGCGTGAAGCGCATCCCGATCAGGCGCTCGTAGGCGAATACGACGCTATTCAGTGTCAGAAGAGTCAGGAGTGCGCGCAGCGCGTCGCGTCGGGGCCGCAGATCGCGCAGCATCGAGAGCTGGCCGAGCGCCAGGAGCGCCATCAGCGCGGCGACGTAGAGGGCCTTCTGCGAGGAGAGACAGCCGATGCCGAAGCCGAGCCCCGCCGCCACGGCCAGGACGGGCCGGCGCCGCGAGGCGAGCAGCGCCGCTCCACCCCAGGCGGCGCCCGCCAGCGCGATCTGGTCGCTGCGCACCTGGAGCGACCACTCGAGGAAGGCTGGCGTGAGGCCGAGCAGCGCGACCCCGACGGCCGCATCGTGGAGACGATGCGCGCGGTCGCGAAACAGCTCGAGCAGCAGCGCCCCGATGCCGGCGAGATAGACGAGCGTGATCGCCAGCCACAGCCCCCGCGCGGAGCGCCCCGTCGCAACCTCGTCGCGGCAATCGGCCACGAGGGGCGAGAGCATCACCTCACTGAGTCCGGGATGCCCGCTCGCGCGCAACACGCCGTCCGCCGCTGCGCGCGCCACGCGATCCAGCAGGGCGAATTCGTCCCAGTTGAAGGCGGTCGTGAAGATGGCCGCGCCGTGCAGGCCGAGAAAGGCGAGCAGCACCAGCAGCAGGCCCGCGCGTGTCAGGGTCCGGCCGGGCATGGAGCGCTACGGGCTCGGGTGCCGAGGGGCCCGGCAGCCCGCGGCCCGCGCGTCCGCAGCGCGCCCCTCGCTGCCCACGGAGGCCGCCGGGCGCGGCCGCTCGGGAAGGGGATCGGGAGGTCGATCGGCGCCCGGCGCGACGAGCACCGTCGCCAGATTTCCGCGCGCTCCGGGCAGGCAGCTCGCGGCGAAGCCGGCCAGCGCCGAGAGGCGACGGAGGAAGCGGGGCTGGCGGACCTGGGCCCGCACGCTCATCCAGCCCGTGCGCACGTCGAGCGTGTAACCCGACTCGAGATACAGGCTGGAGAGCAGCGACTGCAGCTGTCGCACATTCCAGCGATACACGAAATTGTCGCGCGCGCGCAGGTTGCTCTGCTGTCCGCGCTCATAGCGGGTGGCGATGCCCGCGCGATCGAGCAGCCGCACCAGCGCGCAATCCCACGGCTCGACGAAGACCGCGGCGCGCCGGCACACGCGCAGCATCTCGTAGAGCCCGAGCACGGGCCGTGCGAGGTGGTGCAGCGACTCCTTGGTGAAGACCAGGTCGAAGCTCCGCGAAGCGAAGGGCAGGTGCTCCGCATTGGCGTGCTCGAAGACCACGCGCGAATCGGCGTCGCAGGCGCGCTCCACGGCTTCGTCGGGCTCCGCCACGCTGCTCAGCACGATCCGCTCGAAGGGGAAGCGCACCAGAATCTGCGCCTCGCGCCAGCAGGCCCCCACCGCGAGCACGCTGCCCGCCTCGCCCCCCTCGCGCTCGACTCGCGCGAGGTAGGCCTCGAGCGCCTGACCGAAGAGCAGGCCGTGGTAGTCCTCGTACGAATCCACCTGCCACAGTGCCCGCAGCGTATGGTGGTGCATGCGGATCCGATTCATTCCGGCGCCCCTCTCCACGGCCTTCGTTGGATATCGGCGTCGCAGTCCGTCAGCTGAATCGGACCCTGTCTCGGGTCCGCGATCAGTCGGCGAGCAGGGAGGGGGCGTAATCCTCGGG
>JAOUNA010000212.1 GCA_029881215.1 Myxococcales bacterium
TGATGCAGATGTTCCTGAAGTACGACCTCACGCTCGCGGAGATCAACCCGCTGGCGCGCCTCGCGGACGGGCGCGTGGTCGTGCTCGACGGCCACATCGACATGGAGGCCGAAGCGCGCGGCCTGCACCGCGACCTGCTCAAGCAGCTCGACATCCATGAGCAGGAGACCCGCCAGGCGCGCGCCTCGACGACGTTCGAGATCGCCGGCGCCAAGATCAACACGATCGACCACCGCGGCGTCGCGGGCAACGTGGTCGAGTTCGACGGCAATCTCGGATTGATCATCGGGGCCGGGGGCGGCTCGCTCACGCTCTTCGACGCCGTGCGCAAGCACGGGGGCAGGCCGGCCAACTACTGCGAGATCGGCGGGAACCCGAGCGTCAAGAAGACCTGCGAGCTGACCAAGCTGATCCTCTCGAAGCCCGGCGTGGAGAAGATCGCCGTGATGATGAACGTGGTCTCGAATACCCGTGTCGACATCGTGGCGCGCGGCGTGCTCAAGGGCTGCCTCGAAGCGGGCAAGGTTCCGTCCGAGGTGATCGCCATCTTCCGCGTCCCGGGTGCCTGGGAAGACGAAGGCTTCAAGATCCTCAAGCGCTACGGGGTCGAGTACTGCGATCGCAGTATCTCGATGTACGAGGCCGCCGGCCGCGCTGTCGAAAAGATGCAGGGCTGAACCATGTCGATTCTGATCACGAGCGAGACTCGATTCATCGTGCAGGGCATCACGGGGCGCGAGGCCGTCAACCTCACCCGCGAGAACCTGGACTACGGCGCCAAGATCGTGGGCGGCGTGACGCCCGGCCGCGCGGGACGCGATGTCTACGGGGTTCCCGTCTTCGATTGCGTGCGCGACGTGGTGCAGAAGCACGGGCCGGTGCAGGGCTCGATCGTATCGGTGCCGCCCCGCTTCACCCGCGACGCGGTCTTCGAGGCGATCGAGAACGGCATCAAGCTCATCGTGATCGTCACGGAGAACATTCCGCGCCGCCAGGTGGCGCAGATGGTCGAGCTCGCGACGATGCGCGGCGTGCGCATCATCGGCCCGAATTGTCTCGGCATCATCTCGCCGGGCGAGGCCAAGATGGGCGGCATCGGCGGGCCGGCGGCGAACACCCGCCAGGCCTATCGCAAGGGAAACATCGGCATCATGTCGCGTTCCGGCGGCATGACGACCGAGATCGCGAGCACACTGACCGCGGCGGGGCTCGGCCAGTCGACCGCGGTGTCGATCGGAGGCGATGCGATCATCGGCTCGACCTACGCCGAGCTGATGCCGCTGTTCGAAGCGGATCCCGAGACCCACGCCATCGCCATCTACTCGGAACCCGGCGGGCGCATGGAGGGTCAGCTCGCCGAGTGGCTCACCGGAAACAAGTCCCGTCTCCCCGTGGTGGCCTTCATGGCGGGGCGCTTCATGGATGACATGAAGGGCATGCGGTTCGGCCACGCGGGAACGATCGTGGAAGGCAAGCAGGACACGACCGCGGAGAAGATCGCGCGCATGCAGGCGGCGGGCATCTCCGTGGCGGAGCGCATCGAAGAGATTCCGGAGCTGATCCGGCAGCGATTGAACTAGAGGAGAAGCGGATCATGCCCGGAATCTTCATCGACGTGAAAGTAGACGCGAAGGTCGCGCGCGACGCGGAGGTGGCGCGCAAGCTGGAAGAGGTGTGCCCGGTCGGCATCTTCGATGCCAGCGGAAGCGAGCTGCAGATCGTCGAGGAGAATCTCGACGAGTGCGTGCTCTGCGACCTCTGCCTGGCGGCCGCCCCCAAGAACAGCGTCAGCATCGTCAAGCTCTACGATCACTAGGCGAGCGAAGCCCGAGCGGCGCGTGGTGCGCCACCCGGTCCGCGCGTGCGATACTTCCAGACGCAACCAGCCAACAACCCGTGCAGAGGAGCCCAGCAATCATGAGAAGCGCCAAGGACTTCTTCAAGCCCCTTGCTCTCGGAGCCCCGAGCCCCGTTCGCGAGATCCCCTTCCTGCCCTCGCGAATGATCCACTTCTTCGATCCCAGCAACGCCAAGATGGCATCGCGCCTCCCCGAGCTCGCCCAGAAGTGCGACGTGCTGCTCGGCAACCTCGAGGACGGCTGCCCGGCGGAGCGCAAGATCGAGGCGCGCGAGGGCTTCATCAAGCTCGTGCGAGACACGGACTTCGGCGGCTGTCAGGTCTGGACGCGCGTGAACTGCCTCGACAGCCCCTGGGCACTCGACGACTTCCTGCGGCTCGTGGGCGAGATCGGCGACAAGATCGACGTGATCATGGTGCCCAAGGTGAACGGCCCCTGGGACATCCACTACGTGGACCAGCTGCTCGCGCAGATCGAGGCCAAGGCCGGCATCGAGCGCCCCATCCTGCTCAACGTGATCCTCGAGACGCACAAGGGCTTCACCAATCTCGAGGCCATCTGTGGCGCGAGCCCGCGCATGCAGGGCGTCTCGCTCGGCCCCGCGGATCTCGCCGCTGCCCGACGCATGAAGACCACCCGCGTGGCCGGGCCGCACCCCGACTACATCGTGCGCGCCGACAGCGATCCGAAGCATCCGGACGCGCCGCGCGCGACCTTCCAGCAGGATCTGTGGCACTACTCGCTCTCCCGCATGGTCGATGCGTGCACGGCCGAGGGCATCCTGCCCTACTTCGGACCGTTCGGGGACATCGAGGACACCGTCGGCTGCGAGGATCAGTTCCGCAACGCCTACCTGCTCGGCTGCGTGGGCGGCTGGAGCCTGCACCCCGTGCAGATCGACATCGCCCGCAAGGTGTTCACGCCTCCCGCGAAGGAGGTGATCTGGGCCAAGCGCGTGCTCGCGGCCATGGCCGACGGCGGCGCCGTCATGGTCGACGGCAAGATGCAGGACGAAGCCACGCTGAAGCAGTGCGAGGTGGTGCTGAATCTGGCCAAGCAGCTCGCCCGGCGCGAGCCCGAGCTGCGCAAGGCCTACGAGTTCAGCGAAGCGGATCTGGCCGAGTAGCCCGCGTCCGCTCTCCCGTCGACGCGGCGCCGCAGCGCGCGGCGCCGCGTCGCGGGGACGGCTCTCGAGCCGGCCGCGGCTCGACTACGCCGAGAGCTCCAGCATGCGCTGGATGGGTGCGAGCGCGCGCACGCGCACCGCTTCGGGCACGCGCACCTCGGGCGTGAGATCGCGCAGGCACAGGTAGAGCTTCTCGAGCGTGTTCAGGCGCATGAAGGGGCAGCGGTTGCAGGCGCAGCTCTCGTCGACGCCGGGCGCCTGGATCAGCCGCTTGCGCGGCGCCTTCTGCTGGATCTGGTGGAAGACACCGTCCTCGGTGGCGATGATCAGCGTGCTCGCCTGGGATTCGACGGCGCGCTGGATGATGCCGGTGGTCGACGCGATGAAGTCGGCCTGCGCCAACACCGCCTCGTCGCACTCCGGGTGGGCGAGCACCTCCGCGTCCGGATGCTTGAGGCGCAGCTGCGCGAGCCGCTGTGCGCTGAACTGCTCGTGCACCACGCACGCGCCGGGCCACACGATCAGATCGTCACGCCCGATCTGCTGCGCCACCCAGCGCGCGAGGTGCCGATCGGGCGCGAAGATCAGATCCCGCCCCTCGAACTGGCGCGCCATCTTGACGGCGTTGGACGAGGTGCAGATGAGATCGCTCATCGCCTTCACCTCGGCGCTGCAATTGATGTAGCTGAGCACGGCCGCGCCCGGGTGGCGATCCACGAAGGCGCGGAACTCGTCGGGCGGGCAGCCGTCGGCGAGCGAGCAGCCCGCCTCCGGGTCGGGGATCACCACGACGCGTTCCGGATTGAGGATCTTCGCGGTCTCCGCCATGAAGTGCACGCCGCAGAAGGCGATGACTTCGCGTTCGACGCGCGTCGCGGCCTGCGCCAGTGCCAGCGAGTCGCCCACGAAATCGGCGAGGTCCTGCACCTCCGAATCCTGGTAGTAGTGCGCCAGGAGCACCGCGTTCCGCTCGCGTTTCAGCTCGAGAATCGCATCCTCGAGATCTTCGGGAAACGCACCGGCCTGGGAGTGGGTCGGGGAAACACAGGCCATGTCGTAGGATAGCTCCATGCCGTACGGCTCGGTAGACACGCGCGGGCGAGCGGCCGGCGGCGATGACATGGCTTCGCACCCGGGTGCGATCGTCAAGCGCCGACGGCGCTGGGCGGTGCGCGGTGCGTGGCGCCGGCTCGGCGCCTGGGCGGCGCTTGCACTGCTCGCGGCGGCGCCGCTCGGCGCCGCCGCGCGCGTGGAAGACCTGAACGGCGATGGAGCGGTGGACGACCGCGACCTGGGCGCCCTGCTGGAGAGCTTCGGGAGCACCCGCGGAGATGCGCACTTCCAGGCGCGGGCCGATCTCGACGCCGACGGCGATGTCGACGCGGGAGACGCTTCCCTGCTGCAGGGGGCCTTCGGCCGCCGCGGCGCCCCGGACACGCAGCCGCCGCACCTGGAGGTCACGCTCGAACACGTTCCGGACGGCATGAACGATCTCCTGGTGGTGCCGCCAGAGGGCTTCCGGATCACCCTCCGCTTCGACCCCGGGGCGGGCAGCTTGATCGACGCGGCGAGCCTCACGCTGCGCGCCGATCGGGCGATGGGGCCGCATCCGGCGGGCGCAGAGCTCGCCTCCTTCTTCCAGGTGACGGCGACGCAGGCGATCTGGCAGATCCCGGTCGGCTCGGACCTCGCGCGCACCACGGTTCGGCTCACG
>JAOUNA010000046.1 GCA_029881215.1 Myxococcales bacterium
GATGCGGGCAGCTTCAGCCAGGTCTGGAACTTGATGGAGACCAACATCGAGAGCACGATGGTCAGCCAGAACAAGTATTTCAGCTCCACCGCCAACGGGACACTGCTGGCGGCGCTTGGCTGCAATTCCGAACTCCAGGGCTGCACGGTCAATGGCGGCGGCGATCAGGAGCCCGTGATTCCCGAGCCGACGGGCCTGCTGATGTTCGGCCTGGGCACGCTGCTCGTGGGAGGCTATAGCCGCCGGCGACGCGCCTAGCGAGTCGGCACCGCGCGGACACAGACCCGCGGAGCAGCCGCACGACCGGCTGCTCCGCGGCATCACGGCGCAGCGCGTGCGCCCATGACCGGCCCTGCACTGTGGCCGCGGCGGGTCTCGTGTATGCTCCCGGCGCTGCGAGCAACGGGGGCAGAGATCATCGGGCATGTCCGGACCGGAAGTGCGGACGCAGGGCGGCAGCCTGCATGGCAAGAGCGCACTCGTGACCGGCGCCGCCTCGGGCATTGGTCGCGCCACCGCCCTGCTCTTTGCGCGCGAGGGCGCGGCGGTGACCGCGGTGGACATCGACGCGGTGCGCGGGCGCGAGGTGGCAGACGCCATCGCCGCGCAGGGCGGCCGGGCGATCTTTGCCCAGGCGGACGTGACCCGGCCCGACGATTGCCGGCGCGCCGTCGAGGAGGCTGCGCGGGAGTTCGGTGGGCTGCAGATCCTCTTCAACAACGCCGGCATCATCCGACGGGCCAGCATCCTCGACACCAGCGAGGAAGACTGGGACCGCACCATGCAGGTGAACGTGAAGTCGATCTTCCTGATGTGCCGCGAGGCGATCCCGGTGATGGCCCGGGCGGGCGGCGGCTCGATCGTCAGCACCGCCTCCGACTGGGGTCTCGTCGGCGGCGAGAAGGCGGCGGCCTACTGCGCGTCGAAGGGCGCCGTGGTCCTGCTGACCAAGGCCATGGCGGCCGACCACGCGGCCCAGAAGATCCGCGTCAACTGCGTGTGTCCGGGCAACGTGGACACCCCCATGTTGCGCGACGAAGCCCGCCAGCTGGCGGTGTCGGAGCAGCACTTCCTCGGCGAGTCGGCCGAAGGCTTGCTCGGCCGCGTGGCGCTGCCGGAAGAGATCGCCCAGGCGGTGCTCTTCCTCGCCGGCGACGCCGCCGCCTTCATCACCGGATCGGCGCTGGTGGTGGACGGCGGAAACACCGCGGTCTGAGCGGCGACCCATGCGCATCGCGTTCGTGGCGGCCAATCGCGAGAACATGCCCGACGCGGTCATTCCCCTGGGTCTGCTCTACGTGATGGAGAGCGCGCCGCCACACCACGAGCGCATCCTCATCGACCTGTGCTTCGAAGCGGACCCCCTCGAGCACCTCACCGCACGCCTCGCCGGATTTCGGCCCGATCTCATCGCGCTCGGCATGCGCAACATCCAGAGCAACGACTACGCGCACAGCGAACGCAATTTGATCTGGTACGACCGCTGCGTCGCAACGCTGCGCCGGGTCAGCAACGCGCCCCTCGTGGTCGGCGGCGGCGGCTTCACCGTCATGCCGGCCGCGCTGATGCGGCGCCTGCGGCCCGATTTCGGCATCGCCGGCGAGGGCGAGCGCCCCTTCGCACGCCTGCTGGAGCTGCTCGAGGCCGGCGTCGCCAGCAGCGACGGTCTGCGGCAGATCCCGCGCATGCACTTCTTCGACCCCGACAACGGTGAGCTCGTGAGCGTACCCGAGGCCGGCAGCTTCCAGAAACTCGACGAGCTCGCCGCTCCCGATCGCAGCATCTTGGATCGGCGCTACTTCTCGGAATACGGGACCGATTCGGTCCAGACCAAGCGCGGTTGTCCCCTCGGATGCCGCTACTGCACCTACCCGCGCCTCGAAGGGCGCGCGCTGCGACAGCGCGATCCCGCGCGCGTGGTCGACGAGCTGTTCGCGGCGCGCGAGGGGCAGCCCGATCTCAAGCACGTCTTCTTCGTCGACGCCGTGTTCAATCTGCCCGCGAGACACGCCAAGCAGATCTGCCGGGAGATGATCCGGCGAGGCTACAACGTGCCCTGGACCGCCTACGCCAACCCCATCGGCTTCGACGCCGAGCTCGCCGACCTGATGCGCGAAGCCGGATGCGCGGGCCTCGAAATCGGAAGCGACTCGGGCTGCGACGCCATCCTCGCGCGACTGAGGAAGGGCTTCAGCACCCAACAGATCCGCGCCATCCACCGCAAGTGTGTCGCCGCGGGCCTGCCCGACTGCCACGCGTTTCTCCTGGGCACCGAAGGCGAGACGCTGGCCGACGTGCGGCGCACCCTCGACTTCGTCACGGATCTCGATCCGTACGCGGCCATCCTGATGGTGTGGACAGACGACCAGGAAGCTCTCGGCAGCGAGGCGAACGACGGCAATCACGCGCCCGCGGAAGCCCGGCGTGAAGTGCGGGAGAGCATTCTCGAGCTGCTGCGCGCCGCAAAGGACGACTTCCCACGCTGGATCATTCCGCCCGTCGGCACCAACTTCGATGCGCGCCTATTCGCCCGGCTGCGGCGCCGCGGACTCACGGGACCCCTGTGGCAACACCTGCAGCGCAAGGGGCGCGATCTGCCCGGTGAGAGGGTGCGGCGGCTGTTTCACGGCGCCTAGCGAAGCCGGGGAGGCGAGCGCACCGCACGCCGCGGCGATGCCCCGCGCAGCTACGCGAAGCCGACGAGCGCCCGGAGCCAGCGCCAGCCCGCAGCCGGTGTCGGGGAGAGCCAGAAGAGCCGCGCCCGAGCGCGGCGTCGCTGGCGCGGCGTCGCCGCGGCGACGAGCGACTCGAGCAGGCGCACCGCGCGCTGCCGATTGCCCGTTCTGGCGAGCAGGCGCGCCAGGTCGTAGCTCGCGGCGAAGTGCGACGGGTCGATCTTGCGGGCCTGGAGCAGCAGCAGCAGGGCCTCGCGGCGATACCGCCGGAAGCGGAAGTGGCGCCGACCTTCGAGCAGCACGTTGACGGCATCGACACGGCGCCCGCGGCCAACCTCGAGATCCGCGAGTGCCCGCCACACCTCCAGCTCTCGCGGCAGATAGCGGCTCGCCTCCCGGTAGACGCCGATCGCGCGATCGACGAATCCTTCGCGGACGAGCCCTTCGGCCGCCCGCTGATAGCTCGCCCACGCGTCGCCGTGCTGCCGGGTCTTGGCAAACAAAGGCGCAACTCGTCTGTGCAAGTCGGGATTCTTGGGCTCGACTTCCAGGATCCGGCGGTAGAGCCCGATCGCCTTCTTGTAGCGCCGCCGCTTCCGAGCCCGGGATGCAGCCGCCAGGATCCGCGAGCGGTCGTAGCTCTTGTCTCGCTTGAGCCATGCCATGCGCAATCCGCTCTCCGACGCGCAACACGCCCTTCTCCGCGAAAGCGCATGCGCAGCTTCCTTGTATCGGAATGCCCGACGCCGCTCTCAAGCCGCATTCCCTGCGATCCGATCCATTGCGCAGGGACTCTTCGCGGTCCGGCAATCCGGTCGCATCGCGAACGCGAGGCTGACGCATCATGCACCGATCGGGCAACCGCCGCGGCACGCGGATCAAGACGCGCTTCCAGACCCTCTACACGGCGAAAGGCCAGGAGGGCTCGGCGCTCCTCGCCGAAATCTCCTACTCGGGGGCGAGGCTCGAGGGAACCGCATTCAAGCCCGCCCTCGGCACGCGCGTGTGCATCTACGTGTGGCTCCAGAAGCACGCGGAGCCCTTCGAGCTGGCGGGCAAAGTGGTGCGTCACACGGAGCAGGGCTTCGCCATCGAGTACGAGAAGCCGGGGCAGGATATCTGTCTCATGGTCGACGCCGCCGCCGCTCTCGTGACTCAGCTCGACGAAGCGCAACTCGAGAGCGCAGCGCGGGCCGATCCGAACGCGCGACGCCCCGAGCCCACGGCGTGGCGCGTGGAGCCCGCGGCGCCGTCTCCGCAAGCGCCTCGCCTCGGCGCGAGCCTCGCGGAACTCGACCTCTCGCGCTACGGCATGCAGGAGCTCAAGGAGCACGCCGCACGGCTCGAGGCCGCGATCGCCCGCAAACAGGTCGAGGCGAAGGAACGCATCCGCAGCGAGATGGCGAAGCTCGCGTCCGAGGAAGGCCTGACCCTCGAGGAAGTGCTCGCCGCCAAGC
This sequence comes from Myxococcales bacterium, assembly GCA_029881215.1. Taxonomy (GTDB): domain Bacteria; phylum Myxococcota_A; class UBA9160; order UBA9160; family SMWR01; genus JAOUNA01. The sequence continues at coordinate 4,133 of JAOUNA010000046.1, forward strand.
GCGTCGACCCCGGCTGAGAAGGCCGGCGCGCGATTCAATTCGCGCGCGCGATCAGACGATAGAGGGGCCGGGTGGAGGAGGCACCATGCAGGGCATCGCGGGCCTGCTCGGGCTCGTCCTCGAGAACCTCGTCGGCATCGTCCTCTTCTTCGTGTCGCTGCAGCTGATCTTCTGCTACGCGGTCCAGACCATCGCCGACAAGCAGGACGTCCCGCACTCCTGGATGGCATGGGTTCCGATCCTCCAGCTGTATCCGATGATCAAGCCCGGGGGCTCCTTTGCGCACTTCCTGCTGCTGATCGCCGCGGGCATCGCGGCCATCGTCGCGGGCTCGCTGCTCGGCCCGTTGGGCGCCGTGCTCGTCGTGGCCTGGAGCGCGGGGGCGCTGGTCTACTTCGTGCAGCTCGTCTGGAACACGGCGGAGAACCGGGGCGTCCCGGGCTGGGTGGGCCTGCTCGCCTTCCTGCCGCTGGTCAACGTCGCGGCCTATCTCTTCATCGCCTTCCACGACGGCCTCGTGGCGCCGAGCAAAGTGGGCCTGCTGCTCGGCGTGCTGTGCTTCGTCCTCCCGGCGCTGCCCGAGGCGCGCAAGGCGCGCGAGCTGGCGCAGCTCGGCAAGCACCTCGGACCCATGGCAGCCGCGGCGGAGCGGGAAGACGAGGCGGCAGTGAAACGGACCCTGCTCGAGATGATGGAGACGATGCAGGGCATGGAAGGCCTCGAGCCGAGTGGCGCCGAGGCGGAAGCAATGGCACAGGCGCTGGAGGAGCTCTCCGCGACCCTGCAGCAGGAGATCGAGCGCGCACCCGACGCGCAGACGGCTCCGCCAGGCGAGCGGGCGCTACCGCCCGTCGAGGACATCCCCGCGCTGGAGTCCGTCTCCGAGCTGTTCAGGTGTCCCGAAGGCACGCGGGAACGAGGCGCCGCGCCGCCCCGCGGCTTCGAACGCTGGTGCGAGCGCGTGGACGCGTCGCGGGGCCGGCTGCACCACGGCGGCTACGCCTCGTGGCATCCGAACGGCCAGCTCCAGGAGGTCGGAATCTATCGCGACGGCGAGCGCGTCGGCGTGTGGACGCGCTGGCACGCGAGCGGCGGAAAGCAGACCCAGGCCGAGTTCGAAGACGGTGTGCAGCACGGGCTGCTGCTCCGCTGGGACGAGTTCGGGCGCCAGCTCGATCAGATCCGCTATCGCCAAGGCACGCCGCTGGGCAGCTAGCGCTCCGCCCGCCCGCGCCGTCGCGCAAGCGTCGCCAGCAGCGCCGCGCCCGCCGCGAGCAGCAGCGCCGCGCCGGGCTCGGGCACTTCGATCGTCTCCGTCGCCATCGTGTACGGAGCGGCCATGCCCGTCTCGATCCAGGCTTCGAGCATGAAATCGCCCTCGTTGGCGAGGAAGGCGTTGCTCTTGTCGTTGGCGAGCGCCAGGAACTGGATGTACTCCCAGCTGGTCGGCTGGTAGAGCAGCGAGACGGTCGCGGACACCGCGCCCGCTGGCGGCGTGAGCGCGAACTCGTCCCAGTGCTGGTACTCGCCGCCGGGCCCCGGATTTCCGTACTGATCGGCCGGCACCGGCAGCGCGTTGCGCTGCCGCGCCACGTCGTAGCGCATGCCGTAGGTGGGAATCCGGTTGTCCGACACCACCTTGTTGTTCAGCGCGAAGTGGAAGGTCTCGTGGTAGGTGCCGGGCGCCTGCGCCGCGAGATCTCCCAACGTGGCCTCGACCGCGCCCGTGTTGCGATCGAAGCCGAGCGGCAGACTCGTCGGGTAGCCCAAGCCGACCAGCTGATTGGCCCACTCCTGGGTCATGGCGTAGTGCGCCTCGTAGATGCGCGTGTTGGGATCGTCCAGATCGAGGATCGACTGCACCTGCACGGGCAGTCCCGTGGCCGGATTCACCACCTCGACGGGTACGCCCACGCCGTCCACCAGCGGTCCGTACGCGCCGTCCTCGCGCAGCAGCACATCGCCCTCGCCGAACCAGCGGATGTTGAGCCACATGCGGCGGCCTTCCGGATAGCCCGAGATGAGCTTGTGGCCGGTCAGGTTCGTCACACGCAGCGTCAGGTCCGTCACCTCGAGATGCGCCGCAGCGCTGAGCTGGTGCTGCGCGCGCAGCGCGCCGTCGTTCAGACCGGAGATCTCGTCGGCGCTGAGTCCCCCGCCGAGGCGCAGCTTGCCCTGCGCATCCAGGTACTGGACGACCGCGGGCATCCAGTAGTTGCCGCCGGTCAGGTCGTGCCGGGGCAGATCGAGCCGCACCGGTACGCCGGGCTTGTTGCAGCCCACGCCTTCGGTGGGGCCCATGTGGCAGGTCTGGCAGCTGAAGTAGCGCGGCGCGCCGTCCGCGTAGTCGCCTCCGGTGCCGGCTGCGATGGAGCGCTGGTATGCCTCCTCGATGGCGCCGTGCTGGAGATCCGCGGGCAGCGTCGGGTAGTCGCCGACGCGCGTCTCGATCAGCCGCCCGGACTTCGCCTCGCTGAAGGTCCGCTCCACGATGCCGTACTGGGCCGGGAGGTTGTTGAAGGCCGCCTTGTTCGTGACCGGGGCACCCGGGACGCCGCTGGCGACCACCGGATCCGCCGTGTCCTGGGTGCCGTGGTTGTGGGCGAGATCGCCCACCACGGAGTTGGACACGTCGTGGCAGGTGCCGCAGAAGTCCACGGAGCGGTGGAACTGCGAGGCGAGGAACTGGTGCTTGGGCACCGCGTCGCTGTAGGGCCCGAGCTTCTGATTGCCGCCCCACAGCACGCCCATGCCGCTGCCGTAGTAGCCGACGGCGGGGGAGCCGCCGTCGTTCGCGACGTAGGGCGCGAACTGCTCGCCCAGGTGCTCCGAGTTGTCCGGATTCGTGAGCGAATGGCAGTAGCTGCACTCGACCCCGTCGTCGTCGCCTGCCGCCAGCCCGGAGCCGTCGGTGGGGGTGGAGCGTCCGGCCAGCCAGCCCGCCGTCGCGTGGCAGCGCAGACACAGATCACCGGAGCCGTCGAAGTCCTGCTCGGCGATCGCCATGGTGGCCCAGAAGATCGGATCGCGGCCAGCGTGGGACATCATGCTGCCGCGCCACTCGTGCGAGATTTCGACCCCGCGCGTGCGGTCGCCGTGGCAGTTGTCGCAGTTGGTGGCCGCATCGAGCGCGCCGACCTCGCCCGGCTGCGTGCCGGGCAGCTCGATGTCCGTGGGAACGGTCGTGGCAGCGAGGCACGCGACGGCCCATAAGAACCCCGCACAGCCGACCAGCAGGCTCGCGCCTCGCAGCATGGCCCGGGCACTGGCGTTTCGGAGATCGCTTCTCGTGCTTCGCATCGACGTCCTCCTGACGATCCCCCCTGGATTTCGTTTCGATGTCCTGGTGCGAGTCTGCAAATTCTGGACCGGCTGCAGCGCGCGGCGCGCAGGCACGAGAGCGCGTCCCACGCCGATACTCGGGACTGCATCTCAATGAGCGGCGGCGCACTGAGGCACTCCGCCTCTATCTCTGAGGCAGATCGACTCACAGCGGCCACCTCGGGGCACAACGGGACCCGAGTCGACAGCAGCCGAGCCTGCGCGGCCCCGCCGGAGCGGCTGCCTACAGCGAGGCTTGAGCGCCGCGACAGCGCCCACTGCCGGGTCCGCAGAGAAGCGGACCCGGCACTCTCGAATCGGCCGGCCCGCCCAACACGGCGGGCGCGCCGCGCGTCAGGCGCCGGCCGACAGGATCTTCTTGGCGACGTCCACCATGTCGGCGGGATCCACGAACTGCACGATGTCCGGCAGCTCGTCGAAGAGCTCCCGCGCCTGCGCGTGGAGATCCGCCGGGACCTCCAGCAGCAGCGGCACCCGATAGGTGCGGCACACGTGGAACACGTCCTGCGGGCTGGTGTAGTTCGGATCCTTGCTGCCCGGCGCGAAGATCTTGTGCAGGTAACCGATCAGCAGGTCGTAGCGCTTCTCTTCATTGATCAGCCGGACGTGCCGACCGTGGCTGTCGTAGCCGTTCGAGACCGGCAGCGTGTCGTGGCCGTCGCAGACGAGCCGCGTCAGCAGGGCGGAATCGGTGCCCTCGAAGTATCCGATCGATTTCTTCTGCATTGCGTCTCCCGTTTACACGACGCCTTGATCCAACATCGCCCGGGCCACCTTCAGGAAGCCGGCGATGTTGGCGCCGTTTACGTAGTTTCCCGGAGTTCCGTACTCCTCCGCGGTCTGCTGACAGTTGCGGTGGATGTTGACCATGATCTTGAGCAGCCGCTGGTCGACCTCGTCGCGGGTCCAGGTGGTGAAGCCGGCGTTCTGGGCCATCTCCAGGCCGCTGGTGGCGACTCCGCCCGCGTTGGCGGCCTTGCCGGGGCCGTACAGGATCTTCTGGTCGACGAACTGGCGAATCGCGTCCGGCTCGGACGGCATGTTCGCGCCCTCGGCCACCACGTACACACCATTTGCGAGCAGCCGCTTGGCGTCCTCGCCGTTGAGCTCGTTCTGCGTGGCGCACGGGAAGGCGCACTCAGCCCCCTCGACGCCCCAGGGGCGACGGCCCTCGTGGTACTCGCAGCCGAACATCTCGGCGTACTCGCGGATGCGCCCTCTGCGGACGTTCTTCAGCTCCTTGACCCACTCGATCTTCTCCTGATCGATGCCGTCCTCGTCGTAGATGAAGCCGTCCGAATCCGAGAGCGTGACGGCCTTGCCGCCGAGGCGATTGATGTTCTCCACCGCGAACTGGGACACGTTCCCAGACCCGGAGACGATGCAGGTCTTGTTGGAGATGCTCTGATCGCGGCTCTTCAGCATCTCCTCCGCGAAGTACACCGTGCCGTAGCCGGTGCTTTCGGGTCGGATCAAGCTGCCACCCCAGTTCACGTTCTTTCCGGTGAGCACGCCGGCGAACTCGTTGGACAGCTTCTTGTACTGCCCGAAGAGGAAGCCGATCTCGCGACCGCCGACGCCGATATCTCCGGCGGGGATGTCGGTGTGATCGCCGATGTGGCGAAAGAGCTCGCTCATGAAGGACTGGCAGAAGCGCATGACCTCCATGTCGCTCTTGCCCTTGGGGTCGAAATCCGAGCCGCCCTTGCCGCCGCCCATCGGAAGCGTCGTGAGCGCGTTCTTGTACACCTGCTCGAAGGCGAGAAACTTGAGCAATCCGAGCGTCACGGAGGGGTGGAAGCGCAGCCCGCCCTTGTACGGACCGATCGCGCTGTTCATCTCGACCCGGTAGCCCCGGTTGACCCGGACGACGCCTTGATCGTCGACCCAGGGCACCCGGAACAGGATCACCCGCTCCGGCTCGACCATCCGATCCAGGACGTTGGCCTTGCGGATCTCGGCATGCCTCTCGAGGGCCGGCCAGACGGACTCCACTACTTCATGCACTGCCTGATGGAACTCGGTCTCTCCCGAGCTCCGAGCGACCACACGATCCATGAATGCCGCGACAGACTCACTCACGATCTACACCTTTCTGATTCCGGATGGAGATCTCCAATGGGCAGAGGAGGTCCCAATCCGAATTGCGCGTTGAATGCGACGATTGGTTGGTGATTCTAGAAGCGATTCTGCTGATATCGCCCTGCTGCGGATCGTCGTGCGGCGGCCCGCAGATTCCCTTTCGACTTGCTGCGTTGGGCTACGAGCGCAGGCGGTCGTTGCCTGGATCGTACGGCGTCTCGCTGAGAACCGTCGCCTGGCAGCGCCGGTTGAGAATCTCCACGGACAACGTCGTTCCAGCTTCGGCCAGTCCCGGCGGTACGTAGGCCAAAGCGATGCTCTTCGCAAGTGTATGGCCGTAGCCGCCCGAGGACACCATGCCCACGACTTCGTCTCCGTGGTAGACCGGCTCCCGACCGTAGGCGTCCGCATCGTCGGCCTGCACCTCGAGACACACCAGGCGCTGCTTCAGCCCCTCCTTCCGCTGTCGGAGCAACGCCTCGCGCCCGATGAAGTCGCGGCCCTCGAACTTGACGAAGCGCTCCAGCCCGGCGTCGAGCGGGGTGTACTCCGTGGTCAGCTCGAGGCCCCACATGCGGTAGGCCTTCTCGAGGCGCAACGACTCCATGGCCCTCAGCCCGAAATCGGCGAGGCCAAATTCCCCACCCGCCGCCACCAGGGCGTCGTAGATGGGGCACATCTGGGCCACCGGAACGTGCAGCTCCCAGCCCAGCTCGCCGACGTAGTTGACCCGCAGTGCCCACGCCTGGGCAAACCCGATCTCGATCTTCTGGCCGGTCAGCCAGGGGAACGCTGCGTTGGAGAGATCGGCGTCGGTGAGCTTGGCCAGCAGCTCTCGTGAACGCGGGCCGACCACGATCAAGGTGCCGTAGGCTCCGGTGACATCTTCGACGACCACCGAGCCGTCGTCCGGCAGGTGATCGCGGAGCCAGTCCAGATCGTGAAGCTCGGTGAACGCCGCGCTCACCAGGTAGAAGCGATCCGGGCCCTGGCGGGTGATGGTAAACTCGCAGGCGACCCCGCCCCGCTCCGTCAGGAAATGCGCCAGCACGATGCCGCCGACCTTGCGCGGAATGCGGTTGGCCGAGAGTCGCTCCAGATAGGCCTCGGCGCCGGGGCCGGAGACGACGAACTTGGAGAATCCCGAGAGGTCGAGCACGCCGACCCGCCCGCGCACGGCCCGGCACTCCTGACCGACGGGCTCGAACCAGTTGGTGCGCCGGAAGCTCAGCACGTCCTCTGCCTTGCTGCCCTTGGGCACGAACCAGTTGGGTCGCTCCCAGCCGAAGCGCGCGCCGAACATCGCGCCGCGCGCCGCCAGCCGATCGTGGATCGGACTCATCTTCGCGGGCCGTCCGGGAGGCCGTTCCTCCCCGGGATAGCCGATCGCGTATTCCTTGGAGTAGAAGTCGGAGATCCGCTCCACGCAGTAACGCTCGGTAGCGTAGGGCCCGTAGCGGCGCGGATCCGCCTCCCACAGATCCACCTCGGGCTCGCCCTCGATGATCCATTGGGCGGTGTACTTGCCGGCCCCTCCGGCCTGGACGATGCCGAAGCTGAAGGCGGTGCACAGGAAGTAGTTGGAGATGCCGGCCTCGGGGCCGATCAGCATGCCCCCGTCCGGAGTGTAGGTGATGGGACCGTTGACGATGCTCTTGATGCCCGCGTTGGCGAGAATCGGCACGCGCTTCATGGCCTTCTCGACGATGTACTGGATGCGGTCGAGATCGCCCGGCAGCAGCTCCTGGCCGAACGCGGGCGGCACGCCCCCGACCGCCCACGGGCGACTGTCTTCCTCGTACGGGCCCACGATCAGGGACTGGCCTTCCTGGCGCATGTAGTAGGAGATGTCGGGCTCGCGCAGCAGCGGCAGGATGCCCTCGCGACCCTCGAGGTCGCGGATCGAATCGGTCAGCACGAACTGGTGCTCCATCGACACCATCGGGATGCTGTGCCCGACCATCGCCGCCACCTCGCCGGCGCGGAAGCCGGCGGAGTTGACCAGGATCTCGGCGGTGATCGGACCCTTCTTGGTGTGAACCACCCACTCGCCGTTGGTCTTGCGCTCGATCGACTCGACCGGATTCTTGCGGTAGATCTCGGCGCCGCCGTCGCGCGCGCCCTTGGCCAGGCCCTGGGTCACGCTGGACGGATCCACGTGACCGTCGGCGGGGTCGTAGAGCGCGCCGAGGATCCCCTCGGTATTCACGAAGGGGTGATGGTCGCGGATGTGCTTGGTTTCGATCAGCTCGAGATCGAGGCCCATGGAGTGCGACAGCCCGACCACCCGGCGGAACTCGTCCATGCGCCCGGGTGTGTTGGCGAGGCGCAGCGAGCCGGTGCGGTGCGCGTCCACCGCCTGTCCGGTCTCGGACTCGAGCCGGTGGTAGAGCTCGATGCTGTAGCGTTGCATCTTGGCGATGTTGTAGCTGGTGGAAAACGTCGGCGTGTTGCCGGCGGCGTGCCAGGTCGATCCCGAGCTCAGCTCGTCGCGCTCGACCAGCACGACATCGCTCCAGCCCATCTTGACCAGGTGGTACAGTACGCTGCAACCGGCGATGCCACCGCCGATCACCACCACACGAGCATGGCTCTTCATGAATACCTCGTCCGTGTCTTCACCTGCCTGCCCGAGCGCAGGCCGCTGCCGAGGACGCGGGTGTCCATCGGAAGCCGGATGTGGAAAGTTCGGCGGATGCCGCGCGCGATTCCTGGGACAGTCGCGTCCGGATCATTTCCTTCTCGAACTTCCCGGGCGCGCTGAGCGCGCGGCGGCGCCCGCCGAATCATATCGGTGGGGTCTATTCCCGGCCACTTTCCGCTGACTCCGCGGCGCTGCAAGCCGATGGCTTGTTTGCGCCCCGCCATCCACAGGAGCGAACCCGTTGGAACCGCATCGCCGAGCGCTGGCCGATTCGAAGTTTGCCTGCTTCTGGCTCGATCAGGACGCGCGCCCCCCGCGCCTCGAGGCATTGCGCGGCGAGCAGCGCTGCGAGCTCTTGATCGTCGGCGGCGGGCTCACCGGCCTGTGGGCGGCCGTGCAGGCGCGCGAAAGGCGGCCCGATCTGGACATCCTCCTGATCGAGGCCACCGAAATCGGTGACGGGGCCTCGGGGCGCAACGGCGGCTTCTTGAGCGATTCGCTCAGCCACGGCGCGAGCAACGCGAGCTACCATTTCCCGGGTGAAGAAGAGAAGTTGACCCAGCTCGGTCGGCAGAACCTGCGCGAGCTGCTGGCTTCCCTCGAGCGCTACCAGATCGACGCGCGTTACGAAGGCACGGGGTTCATCGAGGTCTTCACCCGAGCCGAACACAGCGAGGGCATGGCGGACTGGGCCGAGCAGCAGCGGCGGGCCGGCGAAGACGTGGTCTGGTTCGACCGGGACGCCATGCGGACAGAGATCAACTCGCCCACCTACAGCGGCGGACTCTGGAACCGCGGGCACCAGGTCGGCTTGGTGGACCCCGCCTACCTCTGCTGGGGCCTCAAGAAGACGCTGCTCTCGCTGGGCGTGCGAATCTTCGAAGGCACGCCCCTGCTGCGCATGGATGCTCAGGGCGACGGCATGCGGGTGACGTGTCCGGACGGGAGCATCCGCTGCCAGAAGATCCTGCTGGCCACCAACGCCTTCCCCAATCCCGTCGGCGCCGCGCGCCGCTCGATCATTCCGGTCTGGGATTACGCGCTCGCCACCGAGCCCCTGAGCAAAGCGCAACGCGAGAGCATCGGATGGAAGCGCCGCCAGGGCCTCGCGAACAAGGCCAACATGTTCCACTACTACCGGCTCTCCCACGACAACCGCATCACCTGGGGAGGCGGCACTTCGGTGCGTTACTTCTATCGCGGCCGCACCGACGCCGCCGTATCCGACCTGCGCAAACGGATGGAGAGGCTTTCCGCGGATTTCTTCCACACCTTTCCGCAGCTCGAGGGGATTCGCTTCTCCCACCGATGGAGCGGCATCATCGCATCGACCACGCGCTTCTGCCTGGCGCCGGGAACCGCCTGCGGCGGGCGGGTGGCCTGGTCGATCGGCTACACGGGCCAGGGCGTGAGCGCCACGCGCTTCGGGGCGCGCATCGGGCTCGAGCTGCTGGGATACGATCCCAGCGATCTGCTCGAACTCGCCCTGGTGCGCAAGAAGCCGCTTCCCTGGCCGCCCGAGCCCCTGCGCTGGATCGGAGTCACGCTGACGCGCAAAGAGATGGAGCGGGCCGACCGCAACGGCGGCAAGCGGGGGCTCTGGCTCAAGCTGCTCGACCGCCTGGGCCTGGGCTTCGCCTGCTGAGCCGCGCTGCGCGGCCTCAGCCCAGCAGCCGCTCGTTCTTGGGGTCGTAGAGCGGCTGCTCCACCACCCGCGCGGGGCAGCGCACACCGAGAATCTCCACCTCGAGGTCGGTCCCCGGTGCGAGATGCGCGCTGGGCAGATAGGCCAGCGCGATCGTCTTCTGCACCGTGTGGCCGTACCCGCCGGCGGAGACGTAGCTGAGGATCTCGTCGCCCGCGTAGATCGGCTCGTAGCCGTGCGGGTCGGCGTCCCTCGTGTCGATCACGAGGCAGGCGAGTGACCGCGCGACGCCCTGCTCGCGCTGACGCACGAGCGCGTCGCGGCCGATGAAATCGCCCTTGCCGAAATCGACGAACCGGTCCATTCCCGCCTCGAGCGGGGTGTAGTCCGCCGACATGTCGACGCCCCAGAGCCGATACGCCTTCTCGAGCCGCATCGAGTCGAGGGTCCGGTAGCCGAAGTCGATGATGTCGTGCGGCCGGCCGGCGTCCATCAGCAGATCGTAGAGGTGCCGCTGATATTCGATCGGGTGGTGCAGCTCGTAGCCGAGCTCCCCGACGTAGGAGATGCGGAGCGCGCGCACCGGTGCCATGCCCACGTGCAGCTCGCGGCAGCTGAAGAACGGGAAGGCCTTGCGCGAGCAGTCGCTGTCGGCGAGCGCCGCGAGCACGTCGCGCGAGCGCGGGCCGGCCAGCGTCAGCACGCCGATGCGGCTCGTGACGTTGTCGAGCCGCACGCTGGCATCCTCCGGCAGGTGGCGCGCGATCCACGCCAGGTCGTGACACTCGGTCGCGGCCGCGGAGATCACGTAGAAGCGGTCGGCGCCGAGCCGCGTCACGGTGAGGTCGCACTCGATTCCGCCCTTCGGCGTGCACATCTGCGTCAGCACGATGCGGCCGACGCGCTTGGGAAGCGCGTTGGCGCAGAGCCGGTCGAGGAATGCCTCGGCGCCCGGCCCCGAGACTTCGTACTTCGCGAAGCTCGTCTGGTCGAGGACGCCGACGCGCGACCGCACGGCCCGGCACTCCTCACCGACCGGCGCGTGCCAGTTTCCGCGCCGGTAGGAGTATTCGTCTCGCGCCGCGCCGGCTCGGGCAAACCACAGCGGGCGCTCCCAGCCGAAGCGCGCACCGTAGACGGCGCCCTTGGCGAGCAGCCGGTCGTAGAGCGGGCTCGTCTTCAGGGGCCGGCCCGCCGGGCGCTCCTCTTCGGGATAGTGGATGGCGTACTCGTGCCCGTAGACCTCGCACGCGCGCTCCGCCACGTATTTCGTGGCGTTCGCGTACGCGGCGAACCGGCGCACGTCGACTTCCCACATGTTGTCGCTCGGCTGTCCGTCGACGATCCACTCGGCGGCGTACTTGCCGGCCCCGCCGCCGAAGACGATGCCGAAGATGCTGAATCCGGCGAGCACGTGGAAGTTCGGCAAGCCCGGCACCGGTCCCATCAGGCAGCGTCCGTCGGGTGTGTACCCATCCGGCCCGTTGACGACGGTCTTGATGCCGGCGTTCGCGAAGGCGGGCACGCGCTTGGCGACGGCCTCGAGTACGTCCTCGAGCCGCTCGAGATCGGGCGGAAGCAGGCTGCTGTGGAAATCCCCGGGGATCCCGTCGAGCGCCCACGTCTTGGTGTGGCGCTCGAAGGGTCCGACGAGCAGCGCGCCGCCCTCGCCGCGCACGTAGAAAGACGCTTCTGCGTCCCGCAGCACGGGCAGGTCCGTGTCGCGGGTGCGGACCTCTTCGACGACTTCGGTGATGAGGTAGTGGTGCTCGAGCGGGACGATCGGGAGGTCGCTTCCCACCAGCCGATTGAGCTCTCGCGCCCACTGGCCCGCCGCGTTCACGACGATCTCCGCCCGGATCGCGCCCTTCGGCGTCTTCACGAGCCAGCGCCCGCCCTCTCGCTCGAGCGCCTGGACGGGCGCGTGGCGGACGATCTCGGCGCCCGCGGACAGCGCGCCCTTCGCGAGCGCCTGCGTGACGCCGGTCGGATCGACGTAGCCGTCCGTTGGGAGGTACGCAGCGCCCAGCACGCCCTCCAGCTCGATCAGCGGGAAGAGCTCCCGCGCTCGCTCCGGAGACACGATCTCGCAGGGCACGCCGATCTGGTCCGCGATGCCCTTGCGCTGATGGAACTCGTCGAGGCGGTCCTGGGTTCCCGCCAGCCGCACACTCCCGCAGCGGTGGAAGTCGACCGCCTGCCCCGTCTCCGCCTCGAGCGATGCGTACAGGTCGAGGCTGTACTTGAGCAGCTTCATCAGGTTGTAGCTGCCGATGAATTGCGTGCAGAGACCGGCCGCGTGCCACGTCGAGCCGCTGGTGAGTTCGTCCTTTTCGAGCAGGACGACGTCGCTCCAGCCGAGCTTCGTCAGGTGATAGAGCAGGCTGCAGCCCGCCACGCCCCCGCCGATGACAACGACCCTGGCCTCGCTTCGCACCGTTCCCGCCCTCCCTGCTTGGGCCCGCGCTGCGAACTCTAGTCAGTTTTCCGGCGCCGCTCAATCGGAGTGCAGCCGCCCATCTCGTGGGGACGAAAAGATGCAGCGTATTGGCAGCGGGTGTCCCGCGCGTCCCGGGAAACGCCCTTCAGCCATGAGGGGCTCTGACCGATCCACCCATTGCTCGATTTCGGCCGGCGCACTCATTGGATGGAACATGCACGCGGAGCTGCTGACCCACGTCGTCACCATTGCTGCGAGCTTCGGCATCGGGCTGCCCATCTTGCGCAAGGCCTGGCGGGCCCAGGACCGACTGGCGGCCCTGCTCGCGGCATCCCTCGTGCTCGACGGGATCGAGTGGGTGTTCTGGGCGGGTCATCTCTACTGGCCGGCCTCGAACCCCGCCGTGAGCGACGGCTTCGCCACGGCCTGTCGCCTGACCATCAGCGCGGCCGTTCTCTGCATGGGTTTCTTCACCTGGCTCACCTTCCGATCCGAGAGCCGGACGGCCGCGATTGCGTTGTGGGCCTCGCTGGCGGCGATGGCGGTCGGCTTCTTCGGCAGCGGCACGCTGGGCGACTGGCGCGGCTTCCGCAGTGACCACCCGTGGATCTGGATGGAAGTGACGGCGCAGATCTTCATCTACGGGTGGACCTGCATGGAGTCACTGCTCTACCACCATAAGCTGCGCAAGCGCGTGGCGCTTGGGCTCACCGATGCGGTGCTCGCCAACAAATTCCTGCTCTGGGGGTTCTACGCCGGCGGCTACTTCGTCTCGCAGACGCTCTTCGGCGTGGCCCTCGCGGGCCCGGACGGCTACACGAACCTCGACCCCCTGAGCATCGTGCTGACGCTCACCGGCATGGGTGCCCTCTGGCTCGCCTTCTTTCCGCCCGACGCCTACGCGGCGTGGCTCCGCTCCGAGCCGCTGAGCCGCGACACCTAGAAGCGGAAGCGGAGCCCCAGGCTTCCGGAGATCCCACCGAGATTCTCCGACTGGACGCGGTCGGTGTCGTTACGGCCGTACACCGAGAAGCCAAAGCCCACGCGGCCCTCGCCGTAGACCGACAGGTAATCCGTCCCCGGAATGGCCGCCTGGACGCCGAACAGGAAG
>JAOUNA010000213.1 GCA_029881215.1 Myxococcales bacterium
ACGCCGCGGCCCTCCAGGACGAACCCGACCAGCCTGCGCCGCAGCCCCTCGCGCGCGCGCCGACGGATGGCCTCCGCCCCGAGGAAGGGATGGCCCTCGAGCTCGACAAAACGCCCCAAACCGGCCTCGAGCGGGCTCGTCTCCTCGTCGAGCTCGTGGCCGTAGAGGGGCAGGGCGGCCTCGAGGCGCAGGGTGTCGCGGGCGCCCAGGCCGACCGGCCGGATGCCGAGCGGCGCTCCCCGCTCGAGCAGGGCTTCGAACAGGGGCTCCGCCTGGTCGGCTTCGCAGGAGAGCTCGAAGCCGTCGGCGCCCGTGTAGCCAGTGCGCGAGACGAGCACCTTGTGACCCGCGACCTCGAGCCGCTCGAAGTGGAAGCGGCGCAGCAGCGCGACGCGCGCAGTCGACACGCTCTCGAGCAGCGCCACGCTGGCGGGTCCCTGCACGGCGAGCAGGCCGGTCTCGGCGCTCACGTCCCGCACGCGAACGCCTTGTGGGGCGTGGCGCCCGATCCAGTCGAAATCCTTGCGGATGTTCGCGGCGTTCACGCACAGCGCGACGGCATCGGCTGCCAGCCGATAGGCCATGATGTCGTCCACCACCCCGCCGGACTCGTTGCACAGGAGCGCGTAGCGCGCCTGGCCGGGCTGCAGCGAGGTGATTCGGCGCGTGAGCAGCTGCTCCGCGGCACGCGCCGCCGCCGCGCCCTCCAACCGCACCTGGCCCATGTGCGACACGTCGAAGAGCCCCACGGCCTCGCGCACGGCCGTATGCTCCTCCCGGATCGAGGTGTATTGCAGCGGCATCCAGAAGCCCGCGAAGTCCACCATGCGAGCGCCCAGTCGCTCGTGGGCGCGCGCCACGGGGGTGCGCTGCGGCTCGGTCACACGCCGGTCCGGTTCTCGTACGCTTGCAGCGTGTTCTCCAGCAGCATCGTGATCGTCATCGGGCCGACGCCCCGTCGATGCGGCGTGACGATCGAGGCCACACCCTGCACGGCGTCGGTATCCACGTCTCCGGTCAGCTTGCCGTCCACCACGCTGACGCCGACGTCGATCACGGCCGCTCCGGGCTTCACCCAGTCGCGCTTCACCAGCATGGGCACACCCACGGCGGCCACCAGGACGTCCGCGCGCCGGCACTCCGCCCGCAGGTCCCGGGTCCGCGAGTGGCACATCGTGACGGTGGCATTCTTCTGCTGCAGCAGCAGGGAGACCGGCTTGCCCACGATGTTGCTGCGCCCGATCACCACGGCCTGTGCGCCTTCGAGCGGAATCTTGTGGCACTCGAGGATCTTCATGATGCCGAGCGGTGTGCAGGCGGTGAGGCAGGGGAGTCCCAGCAGCAGGCGCCCGGCGTTCACCGCGTGGAGACCGTCCACGTCTTTTTCCGGATCGATCGCGCCCGTGACCGCATTGGCGTCCACGCCCTTCGGCAGGGGGAGCTGGACCAGGATGCCGTCGACCCGATCGTCGGCGTTGAGCCGCTCGACGACGTCGATGATCTCCTGCTGGCTCGCGCTGCCGGGCAGATCGTGCTCTTCGGAGTCCATGCCGACGCGCGAGCAAGCGCGCTGTTTGCCTTTGATGTAGGACGCGCTCGCCGGATCGTCGCCCACCAGAACCACCGCGAGGCGCGGCGCGCGCCGCCCGGCCTGCACGTGCCGGTTCACTGCTTCCGAGAGCTCGTCGCGGATCTCATTCGCCAGGGCCAATCCGTCCACCACCACGGTCTGCCGGGTTTCAGCATTCATGCTGCAGATGCCTCCTTCGGATTCGATCGCAGGCGCGCGGGGTTGGCAGTATAGCCATCAAGCGGCTGCCTTTGGCGTGCCCTTGGTCTTGCCCTTTTCCTTGGCCTTCTCCTTGCCCGTATCCGAGGTCGCGCCGGCGTCCTGCTTCTCGGGCTTCCCCGCGGCACTCGGGCTTTCCGCTGCGCCCTCGGACTTCCCCTTCTTCCCGCGCGAGGCGTAGAGATCCGAATACCAGCCTCCGCCCTTGAGCACGAACGAGGTCTGGGAAATCAGGCGCTTGACCTTGCGCGATCGGCACTTGGGGCAGGTCTTGACGGGTGCGTCGTTGATGCGCTGTTCGACTTCGAACTCACTCTGGCACTTGTCACACGCGTACTCGTAGATCGGCATGGGGATCGTCCTCGTTGGCACTGGATCGGGGAGGCCGGGGAGCACCCGGAGCGGCACAGGCTAGTCACTGCTCCCGAGCCTCGCCAGCATCGCGAGGCGCCGCTGCAGCGCCTCCGGGTCTCCCGAAACACTCACTCGCTTGCGTCTGCCGGTGGCCTTGCGCGCCAGATCCACGGCGTCTCGATCGACCTGCAACGCGTCTGCGAGTGCGCGCGCACACGCTTCGTTGGCCGCGCCTCCGACCGGCGCTGCCGTGACACGCACGCGCAGCGCGCCGCCGTGGGTTCCGCCGACGTGCGCCTGCCGTGCTCGCGGTGTGACGTGGATCCAGAAGACAACCGACTCCGCTGTGCGGCGAAAGCTGAGGTCGACCGGCGCGGAGGTCAAGGTTCCTCGCTGGCCTTGCGCTCCCTGGGCCTGTGTCCCAGCACGGCGATGCGGCGTTCGAGCTCGGGATCCTCCGCGGGGCCGCCCTCGGCCAGGCTGTCGAGCAGGCCCAGGTGGGTCTCGATGGTGGAGCGGATCGCCGCCGCGAGACGCACGCGCAGGTGCTTCATCTCGCGAATGTCCTCCGCCAGGCGCGCCGCCCGGCGGTGCGCGGCATCGAGCACCTTCTCGCCCTGGATCTCGGCTTCGCTGATCATGAGTTCGGCCTCCTTCATGGCCGTTTCCTTCAGATCGCTGCTGAGCTGCTGCGCGGTCGTCAGGGTCTCCTGGAGCAACCTCTCGCTCGCCGTGAGCTCCTGGATGCGCAGCTCGAGCTCGTTGACCCGGTCGCGCAGGGCCTGGGATTCGCGCAGCGTCGCCTCGTAATCCTCGGCGAGCATGCGCACGAAGGTGTCGACCTCTTCCCGGTCGTAGCCGGAGACACGGCGCGGAAAGCTGTGGTTGCGGATGTCGAGCGGAGTGATGCGCACGGCAGATCCTCTTCTTGCGGCAACGATTCGACCAAACCGCCCGAAATCTTTAGGTTGCGCTGTGCTGGCTCGCCCCATCCGCAAGCTCGCCCGAAAGCTCGAGGAGTCTATTCAACTTCCTGTCTCCGCTACGGAAATTATGATGTCTCGCCCAGCTCCCGCGAGCGCCGCGTGGCGGCGGCCACGGCCTCGTGGACCGCGGCGCGCAGGCCGCCGGCCTCGAGCCGTTCGAGACCGGCGATGGTGGTGCCGCCCGGCGAGCTGACCTGATGCCTGAGCTGGGCCGGCGGCCGCCCGTCCTCGATCGCGAGCCGCGCGGCGCCGAGCAGTGTGTGCAGGGCGAGCGTCTGCGCAGCCGCTTCGGGCAGGCCCACGCGCACGCCGGCCTCCACGAGCGCCTCGAGGAACACGAACACATAGGCTGGGCCGCTGCCCGACAGACCGGTCACCGCGTCGAGCAGGGGCTCTGCCGGGGCCAGCCAGCACACGCCCACGCTCTCGAAGAGCGCCCGCGCCGCATCGAGATCCTCTGGCGTGGCGCAGGCGTTTCCGCACACGGCGGTCGCTGCGGAGCGCACCAGCGCCGGCGTATTCGGCATGGCGCGCACGATGCGCGCGCCCTCGGGCAGCGCCGCTGCGAGGGTCTCGATGCGGACGCCCGCTGCGATCGAGATCCACAGCGGGCGAGCCCGGTCGGGCTCGCCGGCGAGATCCGCCAGAACCTGCGCGGCCAGCGACGGCTTCACCGCGATGACGACGATGTCGCTCGCGGCCACCAGCGCTGCGTTGTCGGCGTGCGCCACGACGCCGCAGATCTCTTCGAGGCGCTCGCGGCGCGCGGCGGCGGGATCGGCGACTCGGATGTGGGAGGCGGACACGCCGGCAGCCAGCAGGCCCCCCACCAGCGCCTCGGCCATGGCGCCGGCGCCCACGAATCCGATGCGGTGCTCCGCCAGCTTCGATTGCTTCTCCGGCATGCCTGTCTCCTCGCCTGTGCGTTCCGCGGCGGATCGTGCCAGCCGGACTCGCGATGCGTCAGGGAGCGCGCGCTCCGAACAGCGCCGTGCCCACGCGGATGATCGTGGCTCCCTCTTCGATCGCAACCTCGAAGTCCGCGGACATGCCCATCGACAGCTCGCGCAGTGCCTGCCCGCCCTCGGCGTCGCGCAAGGCATCGCGCAGCGCGCGCAGCCGGGCGAAGGCGGGGCGGCTGGCCTCGGGATCGCTGGCCGCCGCCGGTACCGTCATGAGTCCGATCGCGCGCAGCTGCGACCAGGCGCGGCTGGCCGCGAGCAGCGCCGGCAGCGCTTCGGGATCGACGCCACCCTTCTGGGGCTCGCCGCTCAAGTTCACCTGCAGCAGCACCTCGAGGCTGCGACCCGCTTCGGCCGCGCGCCGGTCGAGCTCGGCGCCGAGCGCGGCGCGGTCGACGGTCTCGACCAGGTCGAAGTGGGCCGCCACCGGCTTGGCCTTGTTCCGCTGCAGCTGTCCGATGAAATGCCAGCGCGGAGGCTCCAGCTCTAGACCTGCGAGTTCTTCTAGTATTTTCGGGATTTTGGAGATAGATTCCTGAACGTAAT
>JAOUNA010000047.1 GCA_029881215.1 Myxococcales bacterium
AGGCGGGGATCCTGAGCGAGCTCAAGCGCCGCGAATACTACGACAAGCCCAGTGTGCGGAAGAAGAAGAAGGCGGCGGCAGCGCGCAAGCGTGCGCTCAAGAAGATGAGACGCATGGCGCGCTGACGAGGGGCGCTGGACGGGGGCGCGAAGAGTTGGGCCGAATCCCGGACGAGATCATCCAGCAGGTTCGCGACCACTGCGACGTGGTCGAACTCGTCGGGCGTACGGTGACTCTCAAGAGAGCGGGTCGCAACTACAAGGGGTTGTGCCCCTTCCACGACGAGAAGACCCCCTCCTTCAACGTCAATCCCGATCGCCAGAGCTATTACTGCTTTGGCTGCCACGAGGGAGGAGACGCGTTCTCCTTCCTGATGAAGATCGAAGGCCTGAGCTTCGCCGAGGCCGTGCGCGGGCTGGCACGCGAGAACGGCATCGCGGTGCCGGAGAGCGGCGAGGGAGATGCAGGGCTGTCCGAGCGCCTCGTCGAGGCCAACGCGCTCCTCGCCGAGCGCTACCGCGCCGAGCTCGCCAGCGCTTCGAATCCCGCGGCTGCCTATCTCGCCGAACGGGGACTCGAGGCGGACGCGATCGATCGCTTCGAGATCGGCTATGCGCCGGACCGCTGGGATTTCGCGCTGGAGGCGCTGCGCAAGCGGCGTATTTCCGTCGAGATCGGCGAGCGCGCCGGGCTGCTGGCGCCGCGTGCCTCGGGCGGACACTACGATCGGCTGCGCGGCCGGGTGGTCTTTCCGATTCGGGACGCGCGCGGGCGTGTCATTGGCTTCGGCGGACGTGCGCTCGGTGCGGACCAGACGCCGAAATACCTGAACACGCCGGAGAGCCCGCTCTTCCACAAGCGGGAGGCGCTCTACGGCCTGCCCCACGCGCTCGAGCCGATTCGCCGTGCCGACCGGGTCGTGGTCGTGGAGGGCTATTTCGATTGCATCGCGCTCCACCGGGCCGGGATCGAGGAGGCGCTGGCGACCTGCGGGACCGCGCTCACGGCGGATCACGCGCGCAATCTGCTGCGCCGGACGCGCAACGTCGTGCTCTTCTTCGACGGAGACGATGCGGGCCAGCGCGCGATCGAGCGGGCGCTCGAGGTGCTGCTGCCGGCCGGGCTGCGCGTGCGCGCCGCCTTGCTGCCGGCCGGCGACGATCCCGACAGCTTCCTCGCCCGCGAGGGCGCGAGCGCCCTGCGATCGCTCGTCGAGGGGGCGCGTGCCGCCGTGGATGTGGTGATCGACCGGGCGCTGTCGGGGGACACGAGCACGCCCTGGGCCAAGGCCGACGTGGTGGCGGCGCTGGCGCCCCTGCTGTCGCGCATCGGTTCCGCCGTCGAGCGGTCCGAGTACTGCAGCCGTCTGGCGCTCGCCGTGGGAACCGAATCCCGTCACGTCGAAGCGGCCGTGCACGCCGCCGCGCGGGGCCAGGATGCGCGCGACGCGCTGCCCGCCGCGCCGCGCCGCGCGGGGCCCGAGGAGCGCAATCTGCGCCAGCTCGCGCGCAGCCTGGTGGAGCACCCTGCCCTGGTGCCGCGCATCCCCTCCGAGGAGCTCCTGGCGTTGGTTCCCGCCGGCCCCTTCGCGCAGCTCATCGGGGTGTTGGTCGCCGCGGCCGCAGAGGATCGCGCCGTCGGTCTCGAAGAGCTGGCGGGCCGGCTCGAAGGCGAGGCGCGTGGATTGCTGCGTTCGCTGGTCGTCGGCGACGATGCGCCCGACGAAGCGGCTGCCGCGCGGACCGTGAACGACACGCTCCGCTGGCTTCGCCGGCGAGATCTGAAGCACAAGAAGCGCGCGATCACGGAGCGCCTGCGCCAGCCCGGTGCGGATGCCGACGCGCTGTTGGAGGAGAAGCAGCGATTGCTCGCGGAAAAGAAGGCGGTGTGCCACGACCGAGTGGAATCGCCGCTCTAGAAGACTCAGTCCCGTTGGTACCAGCAAGGAGCCCCCCATGGCCCATGGCGCCCCCCGAAGTTCCGAATCCTCCGGTGCGGAAGGCGACGTCGCTCGCGACGCGCAGTCACTCGGAAAGGCAGGCTCGAACGGGCGACGAGAAGCGTCGACCGGCGCGACCAACGGGCGTTGGATTCGCAAGGAGACGCGAGAGCTTCCCGAGGTGCGGCGACTCCTCGACCACGGCCGGCGTCAGGGCTTCCTCACGCTCGACGATGTCACCGAAGGACTCTCGTCCGAGAACACGGACGATCAGCGCCTCGACGAGGTTCGCGCCATCGCGACCGAAAACGGCATCCGGGTGGTGCGCAGCTCCCGAAGCGTCGCCGCGCCGCGCCACAGAGCGCTGCGCGCGGGTGCGGACGCGCACACCAACGATCCGGTTCGCGTGTATCTGCGCGAGATGGGACAGGTGTCGCTGCTGACCCGCGAGGGAGAGGTTGCGATCGCAAAGCGCATCGAGGCCGGCGAGCACGCTCAGGAGCGGGCGGTGCTCGGAACGCCCGTCGGCGTTCGCGAGGTCATCGCGCTGGCCGATCAGCTCAAGAAGGGCAAGATCGAGCTGGAGAGCGTGCTCGATGGATTCGACGATCCGGAGCCCGTCCAGGCACCCGAGGAACGGCGGCGAGATTTCCTGCAGAGCGTCGCGAAGATCAAGCGACTCGATGGAGAGATTGCCAAGAAGGTCGCCTCGATTGCGAACTCTCGGACCAGTGACGAGACCCGTGCGCGTCTTCGCCTGGAAGTCGAGGAGCTCTACGATCGGATCGCGGTGATGCTGCGCGAGACGCGCTTCGCGAAGGCGCACATCGCGGAGATCCGGGGCGAGCTGCGCAGTCTGGCAAAGCAGCTGCGGCGCCACGCGGCGGCAGCGCGGCGCATCACGGCGCCGTTCTCGATGAAGCCGGCCGCGTTCTGCGAGCTCTCGACGCTGGCCCTGCGGCGCAGCAAGAAGGCGCGCGCCGCGCTCGACCAGCTCGGCGGGGATGCGGAGCGCGTGAGGGAAGCCCTCGGGGAGCTCGACGCGGTGGATCGCGCCGTGCGCCGCATCGAGTCGGACGCGAGGATGACCCGGGTCGAGGTGCGGGACGCGGTCGCGAGATTGTCCGCCGCGACGGAGCGCACGCATCAGGCGAAGATCGAGCTCGTCGAGGCGAACCTGCGCCTGGTCGTTTCCATCGCCAAGAAGTACACGAACCGGGGTTTGCAGTTCCTGGATCTCATCCAGGAGGGCAACATCGGCCTGATGAAGGCGGTGGACAAGTTCGAGTATCAGCGCGGCTACAAGTTCTCCACGTATGCCACCTGGTGGATCCGGCAGGCGATCACGCGGGCGATCGCGGATCAGGCGCGCACCATTCGCATCCCGGTCCACATGATCGAGACCATCAACAAGCTGGTGCGCGCGCAGCGCTACCTCGTGCAGGTCCTGGGTCGGGAGCCCGCTCCCGAAGAGCTCTCCGTGAAGATGGAGCTGCCCGTAGAAAAGGTGCGGATGGTGCTCAAGATCGCGAAGGAGCCGGTGAGCCTCGAGACGCCGGTGGGCGAGGAAGAGGACAGCTCTCTCGGTGACTTCATCGAGGACAAGAGCGCGGTGTCGCCCCAGGACGCGATCCTGAACCACAATCTCGCCGAGAGCACGCGCCGTGTGCTCGCCACGCTGTCTCCGCGCGAAGAGCAGGTGCTCAAGATGCGCTTTGGCATCGGCGAGCGGGCCAACCACACGCTCGAAGAGGTGGGGCAGGACTTCGAAGTCACGCGCGAGCGCATTCGGCAGATCGAAGCCAAGGCGCTTCGCAAGCTGCGTCACCCGAGCCGCAGCCGGCTGCTGAAGGGCTTCACCGAGAGCTGAGGCGCCGCCCGGGCGCGCGCGTCCGCCTGGAGAGCCGTGCGGCTACGCCATGTCCGGCGGTGTCACGGCCTCGATCCAGGCCGCATAGCTGCCGGGATAGCCGACCGCTGCCTGCCGCTCGCGCACGCGCTTGCGCAGCGCGGCGAGCGCCTCGGGCGCGATCTCCGCCTGGCACTCGATGTGATCTGCGAGCTGGTGCGCGCGTTCTCTCGCGCGATCGTGCGCCGCGTCGACCAGCGTCTCCTCCCTCCCGGGCCCCTCGCTGCCCAGGCCGAGGAAGGCCTCGGTCACCTTTTCGCTGACGTCGCGCGCGTGCTTGCGCGACGCGACGATGTTGCCCTTCCCCGTGACCACATTGCCGGCGGAGAAGACCGTCGGGCACTCGGCGAGCCTGCCGAGCTCCAGGTCGCTGAAGTCGAAGAGCTCTCCACGCATCGGGATGCCTTCGATCGGCTCGGGAATGCTTCCGATGGAGCTGATGACACACGAGCCGCGGCGCTCGAAGGTCTCGTCGAGCAGCAGCACGCGGCCCTTCTCGATGCGCGTGCGCCGAAAACGCAGCCCGACGAGACGATCGCCTTCCGTGATGAGTCCATCGGGCGCGCACAGCGGCTCGAACTTGAACAGGTACTTCTCCATCGCCTTGCCGAGCATCCGCTCCCGGCCGGTGCGCACCTTTTCCAGCCGCCGCTCGTCGGCGTCCTCGGGAATCTCCATCAGCGGCATGTCCGCCGCGCTGCGCCGGTAGAACAGCGTGCAGCCCTTCAGGCCCAGCGAGTCGAAGGTGAGGCCGTGGCGCTCGAGAATCTTCGGGATGCCCTTCACCTCGAGCTCGACGAGATCTTCCTCGATCCCGCGCGCGCGCAGCGCGGCGCGCGTGGTCTCGAGCATCAGGACCTTCGCCACGTCGATGGATGCGAGCCCACCGCCCACGACGATCGCATCGTCCAGCACCTCGTAGCGCTCGCCCTGGTAGCCGGCCTGTTCCGCGTGGTTGAACCAGATGATGAATGGGTTCTGATAGATCAGACCCTTGCCGATGTACGCATCCGCACCCTCGACGGGGAACGGGCGATCGCGCCACGCGCCACACGCCAGAATGACGCCGGTGAAGCCCCACTCCGATACGAGCGCGCGGAAGTCGACGTCGCGTCCGACGCGCGTGTTCGGCACGAAGTGGACCCCGGGCTGCGACAAGCGGCTTCCGATGGTCTCGTACTCCTTGTGCCGCAGGGCGACGTGCCAGCGCGGCAGGCCGTCCTCGATCTTTCCGTACGGCCGCGGATTCTGATCGAAGACCACGACCTCGATGCCGCGCTCGGCCAGCGTGCCCGCGACCTCCGCGCCCGCGACGGCGCCACCGATGACGGCAATGCAGTGGGAGGGCTGTCTGTTCGACATGACGCACGGAGGATAACCCGTGCTTTCGATCAGGCGACCCGCAGCGCCGTGTCCGCGGGCCGCGCGTCTAGAGAGTCGGCTGCGGCTCGTCGGTGAGGGCGCGCAATGCGTCGAGGCGCGCCTGGATGTCCGGCGGCACGTGGGTTCCCGCCGAGCCCGTGTAGCCCGCCACCAAGAACTCCTCGAGCAGGTCGTAGGCGCGCAGCGCGACCGGGTCGCGGGGGGCGGCGCGAATCGCGGCTTCGAGATAGGCCTCCGCCTGGGAGAGCCAGAAAGACTTGCCCACCTGCGTCTCGATCATTCCGAGCAGGTAGTACGCCTCCGCCAGATCGGCTGGGGCCTTGGGGGGTCTGACCAGGAAGCGGTGCAGCGCCGCCGACGCCTGGAGGTAGTAGACGAGCGCATCGCGCTCGTCCTGGAACCGGCTCGCGTCCTGTGTCTGCTCGAGCAGTGCGCGCGCCTCGACCAGCGCACTCCGCGCCGGCTTGCGCCGCGCGAGCTCGCGGAGCGAGGCCATCCAGCGGGTCAGCTCGTCGCGCAGTGCAGGCGACGGGTCGCGGCGAGTCGCGAACTTCTCGAGCGCCGCGGCGGGCCGCTCCAGATCCCCGCGCACCCGGATGCACAGCTCCAGGTAATCATCGAGATACCCCATCATGTCGAGATCCGTGGCAGAGAAATGCTCGGACGCGAGGAGCGCCTCGTAGCTCTCGAGGGCGATCTCGAAGCGATGCGTCGCATAGGCGAGCTTGGCGCGCTGTTCGAGCGGCAGCCGCTCCAGGGTTTCCTCTCGGGCCAGGCGCGGGATCAGCCTCGCGTTCTTGCTCGGCAGCAGCGAGTGGCAGGCGATGCAGGTGTCGGTGAGCTGCTGCACCAGGAACTGCGTCTCCTGCACGTAGCCGGCCTCGAAACGGCGCCGGATGTCCCGCGCATCGACGGCGAGCGCCCGGCTCAGATACGAGAAGCCGGCTTCCTCCCGGCGCCCGTGCTCTTCGAGCAGCGATCCGCTGCGGGCGAGCAGCGCCAGCGCCTGCTCGATCTTGTCGCGCTGCGCGGGGTCGCTGAACTGCTGCTCGTCGAGACTCAGCGGCAGCAGGAAACGCATGGCTTCGAAGATCTCGGCCATCTGCTGCTTCGCCCCGCGCTCGGCGAAGGCGACCGCCGAGAGCCCGAGTGCCAGGGCGGGGAGCAGCAGCGCGACTCGCTTCACCGGGGTCTCCTTGCAGCCGAACGAACGCCGTGGCAGCCGGCGCAATGGAACACTGCCCCAGCGGGTCGCACACCCGCTAGCGTCCGCCTCCGATCGCGGCATCTCGCATCTGGATCGACTTCAGGTATTCGATCAGCACGGCGATCTTTCCGCGCGCCAGCGATTCGCCCACCCCGGCTTCGGGCACGCCCTCGCCCAGACGTGCGCCCCAGATGGGCATCACCCGCGCGTTTCCCGCCTGCGGGTCGAAGCGCCCGTCGATGAACTTCGCGATCTCGCCCGCCGGAAATACGCCCCCGCGGCGCGCGGCGATGCGCGTCAGGTCGGCCGGCGGCGTTCGCAAGCGCTTGCCGGCCGATCCGTGTCCCGTTGCCGCAACGCCGTGGCAGGACGCACAGAGGCGCTCGAAGTACGGTGCGCCCATCTGGGCGAGGACGGGATCCACGTCTTGCGCGGCGCTGGCCCGGACTCCGAGCAGCAGCGCAGCGAGCGCGAGCAGGCGCGCGCCGAGGCCGGCGATCTGCCTGCCGACGGATCGGTGGCGCAACGCCAATCCTCCTCGCGGTCTGCGGCAGCAGCAGAAGCCGCAGCCGCGTGCCGCTTCATTTCGTACCGCGCGATGTCCGCACGCCGTACGGGCTCCGCCCGCCTATGCCGGTGCGCCGATACCGTCGTCCCGCAGCGCCTTCGCGTCGACGAACGTGCGCTCCTCGTAGGACATGTCCTCGCGTAGCATGGTCGTCAGGTCGAGCAGATTCCGGGCGAGGACCGCAGCGGGTCGCGTCGTGTCGCGCAGCTTCTCCGATACGTAGCGCAACACCTGTCGCTGCTCGCTGTGATCCTCGCGCAGCAGCGCCTCCCGGCTCCGGCCCGACAGATCTGCTGCGCGCAGTACCGGTGCGAGGTGGGCATCTTCCCAGCTCATGTGCCGCTCGAGCGACGCCAGCAGGGCATCGCCGCGAGAGCGGAGCCGAGCGTCGAGGCCCCGGGCTCCGCCGAGCACATCCCGGGCGAGCGATTCCACCTCGGCGACACCGGTGCGCAGCAGTGCGTGATCGCGCAAGACGCGCTTTCGGATCTCGCCTGGCTGCATGGCTCCTCGTGCCTCCGCCTCCATCATAATGCACGCCGCGCGCCGGATGGGAGCAAACCTGATTCGATTCAGCGATCTGGACGTTGTGCAGGCGAAAACACACGCAGGGGGCCCGAGGCTCGGCCGGCGCAGCAGTCTCACCCTTTCCTGACTTCGTCGGTGCAGAATGCCGCCCCCGAGGCGGGCTCCACGCCTCATCGAGTCGCCTGCGCACGCGGCCGCCGCGCGAGCCTCTCCGCGGAGATGGCCTGGCGAAAGCGCCCGGGTGGGATCGGCGCGTGGCAGCGCAGCAGCGCCAGGTGCCAGGCCGGAGACGAGCCGAGCGCCCAGCGCAGATAGTGGATCAGTGCGCGCCCCGCGAGCCGCGCGCCGGGCAGACGCCGCAGGCCCAGCACGCGGCGCAGGCGCGCCGGGATCGTGGCAACGGCGGCGTGAAAGAGAATGGCGTAGCCGAGCCGCAATCGGCCGCCGAGCGGCGGCGCGCGCAGGAACGCCACGGTCTCGCGCATGCCCGGCGACGGCGCGGCGTCGGGGTGCTCCTCGATCCACGCGGCCAGCGAGGCCGCGTCTTCGGGAAGCGGTGCGGCGCCGAGCCGCCGACCCAGGAGCGTCTGCTCGATGACGAAGCGATCCGCCTCTGCGCGCGCGCAGCGGCCCGGGCCGAATGTCTGGTGCGAGACGAGAAACGAATCGGTGAGGGCGTTGTGCACCCACGCGGCCAGCTCCGGCGCCGAGGCGGCGTAGCGTCGGCCGCGGTGCGACACGCCCGACACGCCCCGATGTGCCTCGCGCACGATGCGGATCGCCCGCTCCACCTCGGGCATGGCGCCGAAGGCGGTCGCCGTGACGTAGGCCGAGGTGCGCGACAGGCGGCCCAGCGGATCCTCTTCGTACGCCGAGTGGTCGGCGACGCCCGCCACCACCTCGGGGTGCGCGGCCTGCACGAGCAGGGCGCGCACGCCGCCCAGGAAGGAGGCGGCGTCCCCGATCACGGCCCAGGTCGCCGAGTCCGGCCCGAACAGCCCCGGATCTGCGTCGTAGGCGAGGGTCTCTTCGAGCGGAAAGGGGGCGTGGGAGAAGGGGCTCGTCACCGACGCCTGCACCCGGCTGCGCAGCGCGTCGACTAGAGAGCGGAGCAGTCGCATACCGGAACCCGGCGCAGGAGCATCCTGAAGGCGTAACAAATCCGGCGCGGCGCCGGGGGCTGGGCGGAGCGAGCGCCGCGCGGCCCGGATTTGCCCGCCGCTCAGAGCCCCTGGCCCCTCCGCGTGGACGTCGCGCTCCACCTCGTGTACGTCCCCATCCGAGGCTCCCGCCGCGGCGCCGCACGGTCCAAGACAGGCGTGGCGGACACGCAGGCGAGGACACAGGGGACGCGCCCGTGATGCCGCTCAGCTGGATCGATGCCGCGGTCCTGGCCGCCTTCGTCGCCTATGCGATCGGGTCGGGGCTGCGCTCGCGGGCCGTGGCATCGCAGAACCTCGAGGAGTACTTCCTCGCGGGCCGCAGCCTGTCCGGCTGGCGGGCCGGCCTGAGCATGGCGGCCACCCAGTTCGCGGCGGACACGCCGCTGCTCGTGACCGGGCTCGTGGCCACGGCGGGCATCTTCGCGCTCTGGCAGCTGTGGATCTACGCGCTGGCTTTCTTGCTGATGGGCTTCGTGCTGGCGCCGAGCTGGCGCCGGGCCGGCGTGCTCACCGACGCCGAGCTGGCCGAGCTGCGCTACGCGGGCCGCACCGCGACGGCCCTGCGCGCGATCAAGGCGCTCTACTTCGGCACGCTCGTGAACTGTGTGGTGCTCGCCTGGGTGCTCTTCGCGGCGCGGGCCATCGCGGAGCCCTTCCTCGTCTGGAATGCCTGGCTGCCCGCCTCGGTGTACCGGCCGGTGCTCGCGCTGGTCACGCACGTGGGTGTCCCCCTGGCCACAAACCCCCAGGGTGCGGAGCTGTGGATCCACTCCGCGGACAACCTGATCTCGCTGGGCCTCGTCGTGGCGCTGACGCTCTTCTACTCGACGGCGGGCGGGCTGCGCAGCGTGGTGGCGACGGACACCGTGCAGCTCGCGCTCGCCATGCTCGGCACGGCGCTGTACACGGGCTTCGTCGTGCATCACGCGGGTGGGATGGGTGCCATCGCGGCGCAGATCGGCGAGCGCTTTGCCGAGGGCGGCCCGGGCGGCCTCCGGCCCGGCGAGATCCTCGCCTTCACGCCGTCCCGGGCGAAGGATGCCTCGCTGGCCCTGCTCGCCGTGTTCGCCCTGCAGTGGTTCATCCAATTGAATGCCGATGGCACCGGCTATCTCGCCCAGCGCTGCATGGCCTGCCGCACGGACCGCGACGCGAAGCTCGCGAGCGTGGTCTTCAGCGGCGTGCAGGTGTTGCTGCGCAGCCTGCTGTGGCTGCCCATTGCGCTCGGGCTGCTCGTGATCTTTCCGCCGGACCTGGCCGCACCCCTCGAGAGCCTCCGGCACGAGCGCGAGCTCAGCTTCGTGCGCGGCATTGCCGAGCTGCTGCCGTGGGGAATCCGGGGCGTGATGCTGACGGCGATGCTCGCGGCCCTGGCCTCGACGGTCGACACCCACTTGAATTGGGGCGCGTCCTACTGGGCGCGGGATCTCTACGAGCGCGTGCTCTGCCAGGCCTGGCTGCGCCGCGATCCCGATCCACGCAGCCTGGTGTGGGTCGCCCGTGCCGCCAACGCGGGGATCCTGCTCGTGGCCCTCGCGGTGATGACGCAGCTCACGTCGATCGAGCGGGCCTGGCGCATCGCGCTGCTGCTCGGCGCTGGCATGGGCCCGTTGCTCGTGTTGCGCTGGCTGTGGTGGCGCATCAGTGGCGTCGGCGAGATCGCGTGCATCGCGGTGTCGCTGGCCGCCGCGGCGCCGCTGCTCGCGGCGCCGCTCTCGGAGGCGGTGCGTCTGCTCGTGATGGCCGCGCTGGCCAGCGGCGCGGGAGTCGGCGCGTCGCTCCTGACGCCGGAGCCGCTCGAGCGCCTGCAGGCCTTCTTCGAGCGAGCGCACCCCCCCGGCTTCTGGGCGCCCGTCGCAACATCGCTCGGTGTCGATCCCGCGGAAGGCGTGCGCCGCCTCGCGCGCGGACTCGCCGCCGTGGCCGCCGCCGCGCTGTGCGTCTTCAGCCTGCTCACCGGTCTGGGTTCCTGGCTCTGCAGCAGCCCAGCACCGCTCTGGTGGCCCCTCGGCTGGGGCGCCTGGATCGCGTCGCAGCTCGCCCTCGGCTGCGGCCTCGTTCCGGCCTGGTGGCGCCTCGGCTTCTGCGACGCGCCGCTCCTCGCGCAATCCGCCCCTGCTAAGGTTAGCGGCGCGGGCCCTTAGCTCAGTTGGTCAGAGCAACCGGCTCATAACCGGACGGTCCCAGGTTCGAGTCCTGGAGGGCCCACCGTCGATGCGTCGAGCGCATCGACGGGGCGCCGCGGGCGCGCGACTCGCCGCAGCGCCCCGGCCGAACCGCCACCCGCGCGCGCCGCGCGCGGCCGAGCGGAAGTCGGCGCCCAGCAGATCCGCAGCAGCGACACTCTGCGCCGATCCGGCGCGCAAACCGGGCACCGGGCGCTGCGCGGCGGGGAGGAATGCCATAAGCCAGGCTGCGTTCGACGAGGACGGGGCCGCGAGCTTCGCGCAGCGCGTCACCGAGATCCTGAACAGTGGCGCGCTCGCGCTGATGACGAGCATCGGCCAGCCGACGGGTCTCTTCGCGGTGATGCACCAGCTTGGTGTAGGCAGCAGCGCGCGCATCGCCGAGAGCGCGCGTCTCGACGAGCGCGAGGTGCGCGAGTGGCTCGGCGCCATGCTGACGGGCGGCTTCGTCGCGTTCGACCCCGAGGCGGGCACCTACAATCTGCCGCCCGAGCACGCGACATGCCCCACGTCGGCGCCGGGCTCAGCGTCTGCGACGTGGCGCGCCTGCGCGGAGCGGATCGGCGCCGCAAGGGAGAGCGCCGGGCGCGTCCGAGCAGGGCCTGGGCGGCGGAGGTGCTCGACAGCATCTCAGCCTAGTACCCGAGCGCCGACGGCGATAAGCTCACCGCCTCTAGACAGCCGAGGTGCGCCGATTGATCGAGGCATTCCAGGGCCTGGTGGAGCTGTCTCAGGTGGACACCGAGCTGGCGGCGCACGAGCGTGAGCGCGCGGAGATTCCGGCCAAGCGCGCGGCGTGCGCCGAGGAGCGCGCGCGGATCGAGGCGCAGCGCGAGGCGGCCCGGGCCGCCATTGGCGAGGCGGAGCTCGTCCAGCGCCAGAGCGAGAGCCTGGCGCGGGACAAGCAGGCGCTCCTGCAGAAGCTCGAGAGCCAGCAGCACCAGGTGAAATCGAACGCGGCCTATACGGTCCTGCTCCACGAGATGGAGCAGGCCCGGGAGGCGATTTCGGACGCCGAGACGAAGATTCTCGAGGCGATGGAGGTCATCGAGCAGAGCCGCGCCAGTGCCGCATCCCTCGACCGCGAGGCGGCCGGCATCTCGGCCCGGCTCGAGGAGCGCGAGCGGGCCCTGGACGAGCGCGAGAGCGCCGCCGCCGGGGAGATCGCGCGCCTGCGCGCGCGCCGCGAGGACGTGGCGCGCAAGCTCGATGCGGTCATCCTGGCCCGATACGAGCGCATCGCCGGGCGGCGCAGCCCCGCCGTCGCGGTCGTCAGCCGGGAGATCTGCCTGGGCTGTCGCGTCGACATCCCGCCCCAGCGCTACATCGAGATCCTGAAGGGCGAGGAGGTCATCACCTGCGAGTACTGCCACCGGATCCTGATCCACCAGGATCAGCTCCGGCACTCGGCCGCCTCCTGAGCTTCGCCGCAAACATTCGGCAGAACGCCGGTTTAGCCGGCTGCCTGCGAGCCCTTCGGGGGCGCCCGGTTCGTGCGCGCCGGGGATTGAAAAACTTCATATATTTCAATAAGTTGCGGATCTGCTCCGACGGAGATATACACCGAGTTGAGGCGGCCCGGTCTGCTATGCTGCGGAACAATTCCACGGCTGGGGACTCCCCCCACCTTCCAGCGTGCGGACCATGAAGAACAACGATCGCTACTGGGATTGCCTGGATCAGGCGATGGAGGCGTCCCACGGCGGGCGCACGGACGAGGCGCTCGCCTGGCTCGATGAAGCCCTGCGCGCCCATCCGGACGGCGCGGAAGCGCACAACGGTCGCGGAGAGATCCTCTGGGACGACGGCAAGGTCGAGGAGGCGCTCCACGAGTTCGAGCGTTCGCTGCAGGCGGATCCGAAGTTCATCGCCGCCTACCTGAATCGCGCCGAGCTGCTCATCGAGGATCTCGGCGAGCACGAACAGGCCGTCGGGCTGTGCGACGAGCTGCTGGCCGGCAGCCGCGCTCTGCCGCGCCTGGATCGCGGCACCGAGGGCGAGCTCTACTACCTGAAGGCCAAGGCGGTCTTCTACATGGACGATCTCGAGGGCGCGCTCTTCCTGACCCGCCGGGCACTCAAGACCACCGGCGAGGTGGGCGTCTACCGCGCCTTCGACGGCCAGATCCTCTTCGAGCTGGGCCGCTTCGAAGAGGCGCGGCGCTCCCTCGAGCTGGCGGTCGTCCTCGATCCGGAGGCGGGGCACGCGCTCTACCATCTGGCGCTCGTGCTCGAGCGACTCGGCGAGGACGACGCCGCGGCGAATGCCTTCGCCAAGGCCAACGCGCTCGAGCCCGATCACTATCCCCTGCCCGTGGTCATCGACGACGCGACCTTCGAGCGTGCGGTGGCGGAGGCGCTGGACAATCTGCCGCGCTCGATCCGCGAGTACGTCTCCGACGTGCCCGTGCTCGTCGAGGAGTACCCGTCGGCGGAGATGCTCTCGAGCGAGAATGTCTCCCCCCAGATCCTCGGCCTCTACATCGGCGTGCCGCGCACCGAGGCGGACCAGAGCGCCCAGCAGACGGACCTGACCCGCGTGATCTTGTTCAAGCGGAATCTCGAGAAGGTCTGCGCGACGCGAGACGAGCTGATCGAACAGATCCAGATCACCTTGCGTCACGAGGTCGGTCATCACCTGGGCCTGTCCGAGGAGGACATGGAGAGGCTGGGTCTGGCGTAGCGCGGCGCGCGACCCGATACACTCCCCGCATGGACGGACTCGTCCGCGAGCTGCGGAACGTCGTCGGGGAGGCGGGCTGCCTGGTGCGGCCCGAAGAGCTCGCGGTGTATCAATGCGACGGCCTGACCTGCCATCGGGCCGATCCCGTCGCCGTGGTGTTTCCGCGCAGCCGCGTCGAGGTGCAGCGCGTGATCCGCGCGTGCCGAGCCGCCGGCACGCCCTTCGTCCCGCGCGGCGCCGGCACCGGTCTGTCCGGGGGTGCGCTGGCCGAGGGCGCCGTCGTCATCGAGTGCTCGCGCATGAAGCGCATCCTCGAGATCGACACCGCCAATCGAACCGCGCGCGTCGAGCCGGGCATCCCGAACGCGGAGGTGTCGAAGGCCGTTGCGCCCCACGGCCTGCACTACGCCCCGGATCCGTCGAGCCAGCTCGTCTGCACGATCGGCGGCAACGTGGCCGAGAATTCGGGCGGGCCCCACACGCTCAAGTACGGCACCACCACCAACCACGTGCTGGCGCTGGAGCTGGTGCTGCCCGACGGCGAGTGCGTGGAGCTCGGCTCGCCGACGGGCTGGGCGTCGGGCTACGACCTCGTGGGCGCGGTCGTGGGAAGCGAGGGAACCCTCGGGGTGGTCACCGCTGCGACCGTTCGGCTGGTGCCGCTTCCGGAAGGCGTCGAGACGCTGCTCGGCATCTTTCCCGACGTCGTGAGTGCGTGTCGCGCGGTCGGCGGGATCATCGAGGCGGGCATGGTGCCCGCGGCGCTCGAGATCGTCGACCAGCGCACGATTGCCGCCGTGGAGGCCAGCGTGTACGCCGCCGGACTCCCGACGGACGCGGGCGCCGTATTGCTCGTGGAGCTGGACGGAGCGGCCGTGGCGCTCGCGGCGCAGGTCGAGCGCGTGCGCGCCATCGCCGCGGGGGCGGGAGCGACGGCCGTCGAGGTCGCCCGCGACGAGGCCGAGCGCCAGCGCTTCTGGCGGGCGCGCAAGGGCGCCTTCGGCGCGATGGGACGACTCGCTCCGGATCTCTACGTGCACGACGCCGTGGTGCCCCGCAGCCGTCTGCCCGAGGTGCTCGAACGCATCTGCGCCATCGGCGATCGCTACGGGCTCAAGCTCTCGAACGTCTTCCACGCAGGCGATGGAAATCTGCACCCGAACATCTCCTTCGACCGCCGCGATCCCGACGAGCTGCGCCGGGTGTTCGCGGCGGGCGCCGAGATCCTCGAGCTGTGCGTCGCGGCGGGCGGCGTGATCACGGGCGAGCACGGCATCGGCAACGAGAAGCGGGATTTCATGAGGCTCGTGTTCGGCGACGACGATCTCGACGCCATGCACCGGCTGCGCGACGTCTTCGATCCCGACCACCTGTGCAATCCCGGCAAGGTGCTGCCCACCCCGCGTTTCTGCGTCGAGGCGAACCCCAAAGCGCGCGGATACGACCGGGTCGGATTCGAATGAGCGCGGAGCAGATGCTCGCGCCGCTGGCGGAGACGCTCGGCCCGGGAGCGCTCGAGCATCACGATCCCGTGTCCGTCGACGGCGTGTCCGTGCGCGCCACGCTGCACCCGCGCGACGGGCGCGCGCTGGCCCAGATGCTCGCCGAGATGGGGCGCCACGGAATCGCGGGCCTGCCGCGCGGCGGTGGCACACGGCTCGGAATCGGCAATCGCCCGGCGCGCGCCGACGTGCTGATCTCGACGCGCAAGCTGCGCGGCGTGGACACGTTCGAGCCCGCCGAGGGCGTCTGCCACGCGGGCGCGGGCACGCCTCTGGCCGAGCTGCGCGACATCGTTCGCGCGCAGCGCTGGGAGCTGCCCTTCGACGTCGCCGACGCTGCGGCCACGCTGGGCGGGGCGCTCGCCAGCGCCGCGGTCGGGCCGCGCACGCAGGGCTACGGACTGCCCAGAGACGTGGTGCTCGGGCTCGAGGTCGTGCTCGCCACGGGGGAACGCACGCGCTGCGGCGGCCGCGTGGTGAAGAACGTCACGGGTTACGATCTCGGCAAGCTCTACACCGGCTGCTTCGGAACGCTGGGCGTGATCGAGGGCGCATGGCTGCGGCTGCGTCCGGCGCCCGAGCGCGTCGCGCTGCTGGAGGCGCCGGGTGCCGAGATCGCGCCGGCGTGCGAAGGTGGGCTCGAGGCGGCGCGGCGCAGCAGCGTGCGCGCGTGCGCGCTGCTCTGCGACGCAGGCGCTGCGCTGCGCTGCGTGGTCGAGCTCGCCGGAGATGCGGCGAGCGTCGAGCGCGACGTGCACTGGCTCAGCGATCGGCTGCGCGCCGTGCCGGCGCCCGCCGACGCACTGCTGCGGGTGCAGCGCCGGCAGTGCGGTACGCAGGGGCCCCACGAGCTGCGATTCCGCCTCGGCGTGCTTCCCGCGCAGCTCTCGGCTGCGACGCAGCAGCTCGCAGCGGAGGGAGCCCGCATTCTCGCCTATCCGGGCCTCAATCTCGTGTACGCGCACTTCGCGCTGGCGGAAGCAGACGATCTGGAGGGCGCCGCGCGCGCGTTCCGGAGCGCCGCAGCGGTGGCGAGTCCGGGCGCGCTGCTGTGCGAGGCGGCGCCCGAGGCCGTCAAGCGCGGACGCGACGTGTTCAGCGGCGATCCCGCGCTGCTGCCGCTGATGCGCGCGCTGAAGCAGCGCTTCGATCCGGCTGCCGTGCTCAATCCCGGGCGCTTCGCGGGGGGGATCTGATGGCCTCCGCTCCGCGTTTCGAGGCCACCAGCGCCGCGCTGCCGGGCTGGGAGGGGGTGTACGCGCGCGCGCTCGACTGCGTGCACTGCGGCCTCTGCCTCGAGTCGTGCCCCACGTATCGGGAGACCGGCTCCGAGGTGTCTTCGCCGCGCGGCAGGATCCATCTGATGCGGGCGGTCGCCGAGGGTCTCTTTCCAGTGTCGGGCGTTCTCGCGCAAGAGGCCTATCTCTGCCTGGGCTGTCGCGCCTGCGAGACCGCGTGTCCGTCCGGTGTGGAGTACGGTGCGATGGTCGAGCACGTGCGCTGCGCGGTGGAGAGCGCCGGCCTGCGCAGGGGATGGGCCCGCTGGCTCGAGCGACACGCCCTGCGCGACCTGGTCGCGCATCCGCGGCGCCTGGCGTTCGCCTTCGACCTGATCGCCTGGGCCGAGCGGCTGCGCCTCGATCGGCTGCTGCTTCCGCTGCTGCCCTCCGCCCTGCGCGACGCCCGGGATCTCGTGCCGCGTGTTCCGCCGCGCGCGCAACGCGCGGCGCTGCCCGAGATCACGCCGGCGCGCGGGGCGCGGCGCGGCCGCGTGGGCTTCTTCGCGGGCTGCGTGATGCCACAGCTGTTCGGCGAGGTGAACGCCGCCACGCTTCGCGTGCTCGCGGCGAACGGCTTCGAGGTGGTCGTGCCGCGCGGACAGGCGTGCTGCGGCGCGCTCCACGCGCACGCCGGCGATGCCGACGCCGCCCGGGCGCTGGCGCGGCGCAACGCGCGCGCCTTCGCGGACGCGGAGGTGGAGGTGGTCGTGGTGAACGCGGCGGGCTGTGGCGCCGCCATGCGCGATGCAGCGCAGTGGCTGCCCGGGGAAGGCGAAGCCCTG
>JAOUNA010000048.1 GCA_029881215.1 Myxococcales bacterium
TCAGTGGAACAACCTGGCGTCGTCCGCGTCACCCAACATGGCCTTGCGCACCAGTCTGACGGGCGAAGATCCGTAGCTCAAGAAAGCGTCGTGGAAGTCTCGCAGTGAGCTGCCCGGGTGGATGGCGAGCCAGTCGTCCCGCAGCTTCATGATCATCAATTTGCCCACCGTGTAGAACAGATAGCCGGGGTCGAACGTGCCTCGCAGCGCCTCCTGGCGGGCATTCTCGGCATCGGAGAATGCCTTCTCCCGGAACAGCTGCTCCGACGCCTCGATGCTCATCCCCGCGGCGTGCAGGCCGAGCGAGGAGAGAACGCGCACGTCCCCCAACAGCGCATTCTGCAGCTCGCCAATCGCCAGCTCGGGATCGTCGTCCAGCGCTTCGTGCAGCATCATTTCTTCGCTGTAGTGCGTCCAGCCTTCCGTGAACGCATAGCTGTACGTGAACTCGACGAGCGGATTGCCGGACCGGTTGGAACGCAACGTCTCCAGAATATGGCCCGGCCAGACACAGTGCGTGGACGTCGACATGAGATCGGCTTCAGACTGAATGTACTGTTGCTGCTCTTCCGTCGACCAATCCGGATCGGGCGGGGTGATGTAGTAGATCGATGGCACGGCCTCCTCGTGCGGTCCCGGGACGGAAATGTAGGCCGTCCCGGAGCGTTGGTGCGGAGGCGACTCCGCCACGATGACCACTGCGTCGATTGGAATGGAGACGATGCCGCGCTCCAGAATGAGTTGCTTCAAGCGATCCAGCTGCCGCCTCGCCGCTGCCACGGGCCCGTCCACGGGCTTCCGCGACGCCACCTTGGCTCTGCAATCCTTCAAGCTCGACCCGGGCGCGAACGACGCGCAGGCGCGTTGCAAGGCCAGCAGATTCCGCTCGAGGTCTCGCTCCGCCAGTGCTTTCAGCTCTTCGATCGGCGTATCGACGCGCTCGAAGGCCCAGAGCATCTCCGCAATCTTCTCGGGGCCCAGCGCGAACGCTTCGTTGCGCGGCGATGCTTCGATCCACTGCGCCAGATCGCGAAGCGCAGCGGCCGCCCGGTCGTTGGCCTGCTTCATCGCCGCTTGCCGCGCAGGATCGTCTACTTCGGCAAACACGTCGTAGGGGAGAGTCGTCACGAACTCCGCCAGGCCGGCGACATAGCCCTGGAATACGCCAGCGTGGCCGGATGGCATCGGTTTGAGCGTGCGCCGCATGGCGGCCACGGCTGCGGGCAGGCCCTCGACGTGCCGGGTGTACGCATCCATGCGCACGCTCAACGGAGCGTACTGGCGCGAGAGATACACGTCGGGATCGAGCGGGAGATAGCCGTACCAGACGTTGTTCTCCAGCACCTTGAGCGCTTGAATGTTGAACAGTTCCGTGTCGATTGCGACCGCGAGGTAGTCGCGAACCAGCCGCTGCTTCGCGCCGAGTCGCTGCGCGTCGATCGCGGCCGTCCGCCGGCGCATCGCCTCGAGCCAGGCAACCTTCGTCCGGACTCCCTCAGGGCTGTAATCGGGAAGCCGGCCGTCGTATGCGTGCAGGCCGCTGTTCACCGCAGCGGTGGGAGACAGGTCGTAGTATTCCTGGGTGAATTCGCGCAGCAGCTCGGCGAAGCCCTGCGTCGTCTCGGCTCCGGGCTGCGCGGCCCCACGCTGCTGCGACTCCGACGCTTGGCACGCTGCCGCACAGACGAGTGCTCCACACAGGGCCGTTCGCAGGGATTGTCTGAGCATGCATCGACCCTCTGGCTCGAGGCTCCGACGCGACCGAGTCTGGATTCGTCGCGCGGCAACCAGTAGAGCACGGACCGGTCGCTGTCTACGTCCCTCGCCGCGGCTGATGTTCGTCTCGACCGGGCCGACCGCTCCGCGCCGCCGTCCTTCTGCGCGCGCGGCGCACCGAGTCGCTGGAGCGCGGCGCGCGCGCCCCGTGCGCAGGCTGCTCGGAGCCCATGCCGCAGCCGGCGGGTTGCTGCTAGCCTGCGCCTGAAGCGCATGGCACACGCGCTGGCAGCAGGGCACCACGCGCGTCAGACGCAGCTCATAAGTAACTGATTTTCAAGGGAGAGGTGCCGGAGTCCGGTTGAACGGGCCTGACTCGAAATCAGGTGTACTGCTTGCAGTACCGTGGGTTCGAATCCCACCCTCTCCGCCACGCCGCGCTCCCCGACCGGGCTGCGGAACGCGCGGGGCCGGCGCCCATCGGGCTTTCAGGGCTTGTGAAGCCGGTGGCCGAGCGCCTGGCGCCTGCGCAGCCTCGCGTGCTTGCGCTCGAAGCTCCAGGCGCCCAGACGGCTGCGCAGCGCGCCGATCGGATTCGCGTGCTCCACCTTGCGCGCAAGCGTGATGGAATGCGAGCAGCGCGCGTTCGCGAAGCGCGCTGAGCCGAATACGGCTTCGCGCATCAGCTGCGCGACGCCGGGAAACTGCACCGAGTCGTGGAAGGCCACGATGCCGCCCATCACGACCTTCGGATACCAGAGCTCGAGATCCAGGCGGACGCCCTCGTAGGAGTGATCCCCGTCGATGAAGAGGAACTCGATCGGCTGATCGAAGCTCGCGATCGCCTGCTCGGAGCGCATCGCGATCGGCGTGACGAGCTTCTCCACGCCGGCGGCGCGTATGTTCTCGAGGAACACCTCCTGGTGCCTGCGTCCGTCCGGTCCCGTGCGCTCCCACGGATCGACCGCGTACACGGGTGCAGCACGTCCGGACAGCGATCCGCACGCGATCCACACCGTCGACTTGCCGCGATGCGAGCCGATCTCGACGATGGCGCCCCGGCCTCGCGCAGCGCGAGCCAGCGCGAAGAGCAGACGGCCTTCCCGGAGGTTGAGGAAGCCCTCGACGCGCGCCGCCTTCTGCTCGGCCAATTTCATCTGCATCGCCCGCGCTCCCGGCATTCGCTCCGCCGCCCAGGCTACCACAAGCGGGCGCCGGAGAACCGCGCACCGAACGGGCGCGGCGCGGGGAAGCGACGCGATCAGGCCGCGCGTGCCAGCGCGTCGAGCACGCGGGCGAACTCGGCCTCTGCGCGCGCGAACACGCTCTTGGCGTGGGCGAGGTCGCCGCCGCGCCCCATCACTTCGAGCTCCGCGAAGAGCTCGCCCAGCGCGGACGCACCCACGTTGCGACTGCTCGACTTGAGCGCATGGGCGCAGGCGTTGATCCCCTCCGCGTCGCCCGCCTCCACCGCGCGGGCGAGATCTTCCATCTGCTCGACGGCGCTGCTGCGGTACACCGCGAAGAGATCCGCGAGCCCGCGCTCGCCGCGGGCGCCCAGGATCCCGCGCAGACTCTCGAGCACCGCGGCGTCGAGCGGCGGCGCCTCGGCAGATCGCCGCGCCGGCTCGCCGGCCGCCTCTTCGCGCCGCTCGGCGGGCAGCTCGGGTCGGGGCGCCGGTGCCTCACCGGGCTCGCCCAGCCAGCGCGCGAGCAGCGCGTGAAGCGCCTCGAGCCGAAACGGCTTGCTCAGATAGTCGTCCATGCCCGAGGCGACGCAGCGCTCCCGATCCCCCTCGACGGCATTCGCGGTGAGCGCGACGATGGGAATGCGCTCGCCGCCGCCCGCCTCGGCTTCCCGGCGCCGGATCGCCGCGGTCGCCGCGAAGCCGTCCAGCACGGGCATCTGGCAGTCCATCAGCACCAGGTCGTAGCGCGACGCCGCCAGCGCATCGAGCGCCTCCAGGCCGTTGCTCGCGGCTTCGAAGCGACAGCCGATCCGCTCCAGCATCGCCGCGGCGACCTGCTGGTTCACCCGGTTGTCCTCCACCAGCAAGACGCGCGCGCCGAGCGGCGCGAGGCGCTGCCGCACCACCCTCGCCGAGGGCACGCGTTCGCTGCTGCCCCGTTCGAGCGGGACGCTGAACCAGAAGGTGGAGCCGACACCCGCCTCGCTCTCGAGCCCGATCTCGCCGCCCATCAGCTGGACGAGCCTGCGGCAGATGGCGAGCCCGAGCCCGGTACCGCCGTACGCGCGCGTCGTCGAGGCATCCGCTTGCGAGAAGGACGAGAACACCTCTGCCTGTTTCTCCGGCGGAATGCCGATTCCGGTGTCGCGCACCGCAAAGCGCACGCGGCAGCGCGCCGCGTCGCACGCCTCCGCCGTGACTTCGACACGCACGCCACCCGCCTCGGTGAACTTGACGGCGTTGCCGATCAGATTGAGCAGGATCTGGCGCAGTCGATGCGGGTCCCCGACGAACACGGCGTCGATCTCGGGAATCACGTCGCAGTCGAGCGCAATGCCGCGGGTCTCGGCGGATCCGGCGAAGGTGTTGACCGCGTTGTCGACGAGCTGTCTCAGCGAGAAATCCCGGGACTCGAGCACGACGGCGTCCGCCTCGAGCTTCGAGAAGTCGAGGATGTCATCGATGATGGAGAGCAGCCCGTCCGCCGAGCTCTGGACCGTTGCCGCCAGGCGCTGCTGCTCCGCGCTGAGCCCCATGCCCTCCAGGATTTCCATGGCTCCGATCACGCCGTGCATCGGCGTGCGAATCTCGTGGCTCATGGTTGCGAGAAATTCGCTCTTCACGCGCGCCATCTCGAGTGCGGCATCCCGCGCCTCGGCCATCTCGAAGCGGGCCTGCTCGAGCTCGCTGGTCAGCGCGTCGAACTGCTCGGCCAGCGTGCCGATCTCGTCTGCGCGGCGCAGCTCGAGCCTGCGCGACAGATCGCGGCTCTCTCGCAGCGCGTGGATGTGTCGCGTGAGCCGGGAGATCGGAACGACGAGCAGCCATCGGCTGAAGAGCCACATGGAGACGACCGGAACGAACGCGGTCAGGGCGCCGAGCAGCAGTGCGAAGCGCACGGCGTCGAGACCCACGCTGGCCGTCTCCCGCGACATCTCGACCTCGAGCCGGTAGGCGGGCTCGCCGTAGATGTCCTCGATCTCGGTGTCGACGATCTGTCGATTGCCGCGGCGCTCCTGGTGCGAGCCGGCCGCGGCGCCGCGCCCGGGCGATTCGGCGCCGGAACGCCCCTCGATCGGCACGAACGAGACGACCGCGTCCACCTGCCGCGCGAGCGCGCGCTGCTGGGGCGCATCGAGCAGGTGGCCGAAGACGAGCGCTCCCGCGCTCGGCCCCTCGCCCTTCTCCGTGAGGATCGCGCGCGACACCACGAGCATCGGCCCGCGCCGCGTGCGCAGCACGCCGCGCACCGCGGTCGCGCGCGATGCTTGACGCACCACGATGCCGTCGGGAGCGAAGGGCTCGATCAGGAGGTCTTCGAGCGGCCGCGTCGCATTCGCGGCGGTATCCAGGAACTGGCCCCAGAAGAGCTTTCCCTCCGCGTCGAACAAGAGGATGAGATTGAGATCCATCTCGAAGAACGAGTAGTCGTAGAGATTCCGCTCCGCGAAATCGGACTGCTCGCCCTGTACGTAACTGCGCAGGTCGTTCCACTCGGCCCAGTCGTGATTGATCGCGTCGATGTGCATGAGCAGCGCATCGAGCGCCGATTCGACCCGCTCGAGCGTGTTCTCGGCGGCTCGCCTGTCGACCGCTTCGAACCTGGGATTCACGAAGCGCACGAGGGCCGCAGAGATGAGCAGCATGCACATCGCCAGAACGGCTACGAGGAAGACGATGATCTTCTTTCCGAGTGACATGGAATCCGCCGGACCGCGCGCGATTTATGGCGAGGACCTGGCCGCCGACCGGTTGGCCCAGCCCGATTCGCAGCATCCAGGCGAAATCCGCCCAGACCCGGCCACCCGCGTGCATCGGCTTGCGCGGCGTGCAGCTTGATCGCCTATCTCGCGCAGCGCAGGGCAGATCCAGGCTTGGCACGCAGTGCGTCAAGAGGGCCGACGCGGCACTGCGTGGCCACTCCTCCACTTTCCGCAGAGAGCCCGCTCATTCGCATACGCAAGACACGCATCTGCATGAACGCGTGACCCCCCCGCAGGTGCGATTGCGTTTCGGCAAAGAGTAGGAGTCGGTTCGCGGAGTTCTGCAAGAATCGTGCGTGCGCTGCATGCAGCGCGCGCAGACCCCCCTTGACCACCTGGCGATCTGCCTGGCAGGATTCCCTGCCGACTCTTGGAAAACCCTTTGATCGACAGGAAACGCGTATGACACGATCTCTGAAGAAATCCAACGAACAGTTCCGACGCGCCGTCAAGCGCCTGCCCCTCGGCGTCGCCTCGAACTTCCGCTACTGGGGCGAGGAGCGCACGATCTACGTCGAGCGGGGCAAGGGCGCCCGTCTCTGGGACATCGACGGCAACGAGTACATCGATTACCGCATGGGGTACGGCCCGGCGATTCTCGGCTACGCGGATCCGCGCGTCGACGCAGCCGCGCGCGCCGGCATGGACATCGGCGGCGTGTTTGCGCTCGCGACGGAGCGCGAGCTCGTCGTGGCCGAGCGCATCGCGAAGATGGTTCCGTCGGCCGAGCTCGTGCGGTACTCCAACTCGGGCACGGAAGCCGTGATGGCGGCGCTCCGACTCGCCCGCGGGTACAGCGGAAAGCACGGACACATCATCGTCGAGGGCGGTTACCACGGCCTGTTCGACGCCGTGATGTGGCAGAGCGACATCGAGAACTGGGACGCGAGCAAGGGCGAGCCGGTCATCAAGCCCTACAGCGAAGGCGTGATGACCTCCTTCCGGGAGCACGTCTACACGGTGCCCCTCAACGACGCGAACCGACTCGAGGACGTGCTGCGCAAGAGCAGCGACAAGATCGGCGCGTTCCTGATCGAGCCCATCCAGGGCAATTGCTGCAGCATCATGTCGACACCGGAATACGTGAGGGATGCGCGCGCGCTGTGCGACAAGTACGAAGTCGTGATGATCATCGACGAAGTCAAGACCGGCTTCCGCGTGGCGCGCGGCGGCGTGCAACAGCTGCTCGGCGTCCAGGCGGACGTCTGCACCTTCGCCAAGGCGCTCGCCAACGGCTACCCCATCGCGGTGGTGGCCGGCCGCGAGGAGATCATGCGCAAGATCGGCAGGGGCGTCGCGCACGGCGGCACCTACACCGCGCACTCGGTGCCCCTGGCAGCCGCGGAGAAGACGCTCGAGATCCTCGACGAGACCGACGCGCTGGAGCAGATCGAGCGCTACGGCCGGCGCATGCAGGAAGGCATGAGCAAGGTGCTCTCGAAGCGCGGCATCGCGCACGTCTTCTCGGGCCATCCCTCGATGGGCGGCCTCTTCTTCTCGGAAGACGTGCCGAGGAACTACCGGGACTGGAAGACCAGCGACTACACCTTCTACAACACCATGGCCGGCTTCCTGCACGAGCTCGGCATCCTGTGCGAGCCGGATTCGCGCGAGCCCTGGTTCATCGCGGCCGCCCACGACGACGCCTGCCTCGCGCAGACGCTCGAGAAGTTCGAGATCGCCGTGGACCAGACGATCGAGAACCTCGAGCGCTGAAGAGGGCCCGATTGCGTTCGGGTGGTGCGCCGCCGCCGCGCGGCGGCGGCGCACCGCGATTGACCCGTCGCCACGCTACCGGTAGAGTCGGTGGCTCGCGCTGCGGCGAGCCGCGATCGCAGGGTCCCGGCCGAATACGAGTCTCGTGAACCCCGTCAGGTCCGGAAGGAAGCAGCGGTAGCGCGGCTTCGATTGCGGACGGGGGCGCCCTGCGATCCCGGCTCCCCGCAGGCAGGCACAGGAGCCGAGGCTTTCCCCCCGATGTCCTACCAGGTTCTGGCGCGCAAATGGCGACCCCAGGGATTCGACGAGGTCGCCGGCCAGTCGCACGTCACCACGCCGCTGCGCAACGCGATCCGCAGCGGGCGCGTGCCCCACGCCATCCTGCTCACCGGACCGCGCGGCGTGGGCAAGACGACGCTGGCGCGGATCCTGGCGCGCTGTCTCAACTGCGACGAGGGGCCCACCGAGACCCCGTGCAACGTCTGCGCACCGTGCCGCGAGATTGCGGCGAGCAACTCGACGGACGTGCAGGAGATCGACGCGGCGAGCCGCACGAGCGTGGACGATGTGCGCGAGCTGATCGCGGCGATCCGCTACGCCGCCGCGCCCGGCAAGCACCGCATCTTCGTCGTGGACGAGGTGCACATGCTCTCGGCCGCGGCCTTCAACGCGCTGCTCAAGACGCTGGAGGAGCCACCGCCGCGCAGCCTCTTCGTCTTCGCCACGACCAACCCCGAGAAGATCCCGTTCACGGTGGTGTCGCGCTGCCAGCGCTACGACCTGCGCCGCATCGGCGCGGGCGAGATCGTGGACCGGCTGAAGCTCATCTGCAGCTCGGAAGACGTGAAGATCTCCGATGCGAGCCTGCTCGCCATCGCGCGCGAAGCGGACGGCTCCATGCGCGACGCACAGACACTGCTCGATCAGGTGATCGCCT
The DNA here is from genome assembly GCA_029881215.1 of Myxococcales bacterium. GTDB lineage: Bacteria > Myxococcota_A > UBA9160 > UBA9160 > SMWR01 > JAOUNA01. The sequence goes on from JAOUNA010000048.1 coordinate 8,325, forward strand.
ACGGCGGCAGCGAGATCGAAGACGCACAGGTGGCCGCGGTGCTCGATCTGATCGATCGCCGCCTGCTGCTGGCCATCCTCGAGGCGTGCGTCGCGGGAGACGCGGCGCGTGCGCTCGGCGCCTGCGCCGAAGCGGGCGAGGCGGGCATCGACGCGAAACGACTCGGGGAGAATCTGCTGCAGCTGCTGCGCGATCTCGTCGTGCTGCGCATCGCGCCCGACGCGCTGGATCTGGTGGAGGGCAGCGACGAGGAGCGCGCCGAGCTCGCCGGCCTGGCGCAGCGCACGGACGCCGCGCGCCTGCGCCGCATGTTCCGCGCGCTGCTGAAGGAGCAGGAGGAGCTGGCCTGGGCACCCCAACCCTTTGCGGTGCTCGAGATGGCCGTCGTGCGCCTGGCCGCGATGCCGTCCACGGACGAGGTGTCGCGCCTGCTCTCGCGACTCGACGCCCTCGAGCGCAAGCTCGGCGGCGCCGCCGGAAACGGGGCGCCGGACGGCGGGCCGGGAGATGCCGAACCGCCGCGCCGCAGGCCGCCGGCCACGGGCCGCCGGCCCACGCAGGCGTCGCAGCGCAGCGCAGCGGACGCCCCCATGCCGGCGGCTGCCCCCGCAGGTGCCCCGCTCCCCGTCGTCTTCGACCGCCTACGCGCCTTCACGCGCGAGGAGAGTCCGGCCATCTACGCGGCGCTCGAGGGCGGCAAGCTCCTCGCGTGCAGCGAGGGCGCGCTCGGCATCTCGGTCCCCGAGGCGTTCGCGGCGGAGCGGCTGCGCGAGAAGGCGGCGGCGCTCGAGGCGCTGGCGACGCGCTTCTTCGGCCGCGCCACCGCGGTGCGCGTGGAGCTCGTGCCCGATGCGGCGGCCCAGGCGAGCGAAGCGGCGCGACGCCCGGACCCGGAGGCCGTGCGCCAGCGGCGCCAGGCGGCGCTCAATCACCCGGCCGTCGGGCACGCGCTCGACATCATGGGCGGCGAGATCGTGGAGATCCGGCCGCTCGGAGAGGTGCGATGAATCCGTCCGAACTCACGGAATTGCTGGCCAAGGCCCGCGAAGCCCAATCCAAGCTCGAGGATCTGCAGCGCGAGCTGGCCGCGCGCCAGGTCGAGGGCAGCGCCGGCGGGGGCATGGTCAAGGCGGTGGCGAGCGGAGCGCTGCGCATCCTCAGCATCCGCATCGAGCCCAGCCTGATCGAGAGCGCGGATCGCGACATGCTCCAGGATCTCACCGCGGCGGCGGTCAACGCGGCGCTGAGCAACGCCCAGCGCCTGATCCAGGAGGAGATGCAGCGCGCTTCCTCGGGGCTCGCCCTGCCCGGCTTCGGCGGCGCTTCGAGCTAGCGGTCGCCCGTGCGCACTTCCCCGCCGATCGAGCGCCTGGTCGCGAGCCTGAAACGACTGCCCGGCATCGGAGAGAAATCGGCGACGCGGCTCGCCTTCCACCTGCTCGGCGCTCCCGACGCCAGCGTCCAGGAGCTCGCCGACGCGATCGGGCGTCTCAAGCAGGAGGTGGTGCTGTGCGAGGAGTGCTTCGATCTCACCGAGACGTCGCCGTGTCGGATCTGCCGGGACGAGCGACGCGACGCGACGCTGATCTGCGTCGTCGAGGAGCCCGCGGACCTGGCCGCGATCGAGAAGAGCGGACGCTTCCGCGGGCGCTACCACGTGCTGGGAGGCGCATTCGCCCCGATCGAGGGCGTGGGGCCGGGCGAGCTGCGCATCGCCGAGCTCGAGCAACGCGTGCGGCGCGGAAAGGTCGAAGAGGTGGTGCTGGCGACCAACCCGAACGCCGAGGGAGACGCGACCGCTCACTACATCTCCGAGCGTCTGAGACCCAGCGGCGTGCGCCTGACCCGCATCGCCTACGGGATGCCCCTGGGCGGCGACCTCGAATACGCGGATCATGTCACGGTGGGGATCTGCATCGAGAACCGTCGCTCGATCTGATCCTCAAGATCGGCGCGCGAAGCGCCGAAGCGGTCCCGGCGTCGGGTGAGTTGCCAGAGGCTCGACCGACAAGGTAGATTTCAGGCGAAAAATCGTTCCCTCCCGAGCGGTTACCGAGGCATTTGCGGATGCACGACACGCAGCTCGTGATGTACGACGAGGACTACCGCAAGATCCTGGCCGTCATCCAGCGGCTGGTCCGGGACGCGAACGCCAAGGGCATCTTCGTCGTCGATCGCAACGGGCAGCTGATCGGCGAAGCCGGGGAGATGCGCGGCGTCGACACGACCAGCCTGGCCTCGCTCACCGCGGGCTGCATCGCCGCGACCGGGGGCCTCGCGAAGCTCGTGGGCGAGGACGACTTCCCCGTCCACTTCCACCAGGGCCAACGCGACAACCTGCACATCACGCTGGTTTCGAACCGGATCATCCTCGTGGTCATCTTCGACGACCGCAGCTCGCTCGGCCTGGTGCGGCTTCGCGTCAAGAAAGCGGGCGCTGAACTCGCGAAGATCTTCGAGGAGATCTTGAAGAAGACGGAGCGGGGCAATCCGCAGGGGGGAGGGTCTCCCTTCGCCGAGATCACCGACGACGACATCGACAACCTGTTCTCTCTGTGAGCTGAAATCGATCCATGTCGTTCATCAATTACTCCTCTCGCGAGATCAACTGCAAGATCGTCTACTACGGGCCCGGCCTGTGCGGAAAGACGACGAATCTGCAGTACATCTACAGCAAGACCAATCCCGAGCTGAAGGGAAAGATGATCTCGCTGGCGACGGAGACGGAACGCACGCTCTTCTTCGACTTCCTGCCGCTCGCGCTGGGGCAGATCCGCGGCTTCAAGACGCGCTTTCACCTCTACACGGTACCCGGACAGGTGTTCTACGACGCGAGCCGCAAGCTCATCCTCAAGGGTGTCGACGGCGTGGTCTTCGTCGCCGACAGCCAGGTCGAACGGATGGAGGCCAATCTCGAGAGCGTCGAGAACCTCAAGCTGAATCTCGCCGAGCAGGGCATGGAGATCGCGAGCACGCCCTACGTCGTGCAGTACAACAAGCGCGATCTGCCCAACGCGGCGGACCTCGACGAGATGAAGCGGCTGCTCAATCCCGCCGGCGTGGCCGACTTCGAGGCGTGTGCCACGGTGGGCAAGGGTGTGTTCGAGACGCTGAAGGCCGTGGCGCGCTCGGTGCTCCACGACCTGAAGCACATGAGCGGTTAGCCAGCCCCGGCGCGCTGCTTCCCATTCGCGCGGCCCGCCCTTAGAATCCGCCTGTGTCACATGCGCGCGTCCAGGGGAGGCAGCTCTACTACGAGCTGCACGGAAGCCACCCGGGACCTGTCCTCGTGCTCTGCGTCGGCGTGGGCGGCTCCTGCCGGGGCTGGCTCCCGCTGCAGGTGCCCGAATTCTCCCGGGAGCGCCGCACGCTGATCTTCGACTATCCGGGCGTGGGCGAAAGCGAGGCGGTCGACGCGCCGTTCACCACGGCGGATCTCGCGGACACCACGGTCGCCCTGCTCGACGCGCTGGGCGTCGAACGGGCCGACGTGCTCGGCTCCTTCATGGGCGGCATGGTGGCGCAGGAGCTCGCCCTGCGGCACCCCGAACGCGTCGAGCGACTCGCCCTGGTGGGCACCTACGCGCGCCCCGATGCCAAGCGCGTCACGCTCTTGCGTCAGTGGCAGGATCTCGCACGCATGAATGCACCCCTCGAAATGTTCGTGCGCGAGCGCATCCTGTGGACCCTCCAGGACGAGACGCTCGAGCAGAAGGACCTGATCGAGTCCATGGTCGATTTTCACAGCCGCGACGGCGCCCCGCTGACCGCGGCCGTGTTCGTGCGCCAGTGCGAGGCCTGCATCGGTCACGACACGCTGGATCGCCTGCGCGACGTCCGGCAGCGCACGCTGGTGCTGTGCGGCGGGAACGATCAGCTCACCCCGCCGAAGTTCCACCGCCAGCTCGCGGACGAGATTCCGAATGCGCAGCTCGTGACGCTCAGCTACGGCGGCCACGCGGTGATGGTCGAATCGGCGGAGTCCTTCAATCGCACCGTCGCGCAGTTCCTGGCGGACGAGCGCTGAGACCGCCCGCCGGCACGAGCGTGCGGAAGGACAGGCGCGGCAGCGTCGCCGACAGCAGGGGATTGCGGGCGACGGCGGCGCGCAGCGCGCCCGCCCGGATCGAGCGCGGCCCGCCCACCAGCACGCGGTTGTCGTAGCCCGCGACCTCGATGCGCAACAGGCCGGGGAAGAGGCCGCCCAGACAGCGGGCCACGTCCGGCGCCTCGTCGATGGCGTTGCTCACCAGCAGGCCGTCCGGACGCAGGTGGCGCGCGGCTCGCGCCAGACCGGGATCCGGCAGCCAGTCGGGCTTGCGCACGGCGCGGCCCGTGCCGACGAAGACGTCTTCGAGAATCACGTCGAAGCGCCGCCGGGTCCACGCCAGATAGCGCAGCGCATCGGCGTGCACGATCTCCAGATCGAGCGCGTCCAGATCGAAGAAGCGCCGCGCGGCGCGCAGCACGTCGGCGCCGCGCTCGACGCCGACGATCCGGGCGCGGGGCGCCAGCGCCCGCGCCAGGCGTGCGACGCTGCCGCCGCCCAGGCCGAGCACCAGCACCGAGCGGCGTCGCGCCGCGGGCAGCAGCAGCAGCGGCGCGGCCAGGGCATCCCAGACGGATCCGGTGCGCGCCGTGCCCGGCGCGTACCAGGAGGCGAAGGTGCCGTCGATGTGCAGCGCCCGCCCCCGCCGCCCGCGGCGCACGCGCACGCCCGAGGCCCGCTTCGGCGCCATCAGGCTCCCCCTCGCCGCGCGCGCTGGCGCCCATACAATGAAGGCATGTCGGATCCCCTCTTCGCCAGCGGAGACCGCGAGGTCGCCCGCGTGGCGCTGCCCGTCCCCGTCGATGCGCTCTTCGATTACGCCGTCCCGGACCGGCTGGCGCGGCAGGCGGTCGTCGGCTGCCGCGTGCTGGTGCCCTTTCGCGAGCGCCGACTCGCGGGCGTGGTCCTCGAGCGCGCCGGCCGCAGCGACTTCTCCGGCGCCCTGCGCCCCATCGAGAAGGTGTTGGATACGGAACCCGCCCTGTCGCCGGCCATGCTCGGCATCCTACGCGAGGCGGCGGCGCAGGTCTTGTGCCCCATCGGCCTCGCCGTGGCCGCCGCGCTGCCGCCGGGAGCCGCGCCGCGCAGCGCCAGCGGCTTCGCCCTCACGCCGCGCGGGCACGCCGCGGTGCAGTCGGGGGCCCTGCGCGGCGCGCCGGCCTCGCTGCTGGCCACCCTGCGCGAGGGGCCGCGCAGCGCCGCCTGGCTGCGCGGCAGGCTCGCTGCCGACGCCGCGGGCACGCTGCGCACGCTCGAGCGAGATGGCCTGGTGGCGCCGCAGCGCCTGGATCTGGCCCCGGCAGGGCGCGGCGCCCGGGAGCGCCTGATCGGGCCCGCGCCCGGGCTCCAGCTCGACGCGGCCCTCGCCCAGCTCGGGCGCGCGCCGAAGCAGGCGGCGCTGTTGCGCGCGCTGGCGCGGAGCGGGGAGACGCCGCTCGCCGCGCTCGGCGCGCAGTTCTCGAGCCGCATCGCGCACGAGCTGGTGGCGCGCGGCCTCGCGACCCTGCGCGAGCGCGCGCGCAGCCACGACGTGCTGGGGGACACGCGCGTCGAGGCGCACATTCCGACGCTCACCCCGGATCAGGCCGACGCGCTCAAGCCCATCGAGGATGCGATCGCGGCGCGACGCTGCGAGACCTTCCTGCTGCACGGCGTCACGGGCAGCGGCAAGACCGAGATCTACCTGCGCGCGGTGGCGGCGGCGCTGCGCGGCGGCCGCCAGGCGCTGGTGCTGGTCCCGGAGATCCCGCTCACCCACCAGATCCTCGGGCGACTGCGGGGTCGCTTCGGCGACGATCTCGCCGTGCTGCACAGCGGACTGCGCGCCCCGGAGCGGCTCGAGCAGTGGCAGCGTCTGCGCAACGGCTCGACCGCCATCGCCGTGGGCGCGCGCTCCGCCCTCTTCGCGCCGCTCGAGAATCTCGGCGTGATCGTCATCGACGAGGAGCACGACGGCGCCTACAAGAACGAGGAGGGCTTTCGCTACCACGCCCGCGACCTCGCCGCGCTGCGCGCCGCGAGCGCCGGCTGCCCGCTCGTGCTCGGCTCCGCGACGCCGTCGCTGGAGATGCGATTCGCTGCAGACCGCGGCGCGCTGCGGCGCCTGGTGCTGCCCCGCCGCATCGGCCGGAGACCGCTGCCCGCCGTCGAGATCGTCGACCTGGCGAGCGAGCGCGCGCAGGCCCCGCGCGGGCGCAAGCTGATCCTCACGCGGCTGCTGCGGCGGGCCATGCGCGAGGCGCTCGAGGCGGGTGGCCAGACCATCCTCTTCCTCAACCGCCGCGGCTTCGCGACCCAGGTCTTCTGCTTCGAGTGCGGCCACGCCGAGCGCTGCGCCGACTGCGACATCGCGCTCGTGTACCACGCCAGCGATCAGGTGCTCCGCTGCCACTACTGCGATCACCGCCGCGCGCCGCCCGAGACGTGCTCGGGATGCGGCGCGCCGGGGACGGCGCTGCTCGGCCTCGGCACCCAGCGGCTCGAAGAAGAGGTGCGCATCCACTTTCCCGCCGCGCGCATCGCCCGACTCGACCGCGACAGCGCCGCGCGCCGTGGCTTCGCGAAGCGCGTGCTCGACGACCTGCGCGAGCGTCGCGTCGACATCCTGATCGGCACACAGATGGTCGCCAAGGGGCACGACTTCCCCGGCGTGCAGCTGGTGGGCGTGGTCGCCGCCGACGTGGGCCTGCACATGCCCGATTTCCGCGCCGCCGAGCGCACCTTTCAGCTGCTCACGCAGGTGGCCGGTCGCGCGGGGCGCGACGCGACGCCGGGACGCGTCGTCGTGCAGACCTTCGTTCCCGCCCACTACGCCATCGCGCCCGTGCGCGATCACGACTACGAGCGCTTCTACGAAGAAGAGCTGGGATACCGGGCGGCGCTGGGATTTCCGCCCTTCGGGCATCTGGCGCAGGTGCTGGTCTCGGGACCCGACGCGGCGGCGGTGGAGCGCGGCGCCGCGACCCTGGCGGATGCCTTCGACCGCTCGGAGGCGCGCGCCGAGGGCTGCGAACGACTCGGGCCCGCGCCCGCACCGCTCGCGCGCCTGCGCGGCCGCCATCGCCACCAGCTGCTCGTGAAGGGCCCGCTCGAAGCGGTCCGCCGCGCCACCCGACGGCTCGCGGATGCGCTGCCGACCCTGCCGGAGGGCGTGCAGGGCAGCGTGGACGCCTTTCCGCTGAGCATGCTATGAATTTCGCGTAGCGCGCGAGATCCGCCCGTCGCATCACACGAGAGCATTCGAGTCGCCAGCGAAGCGCGCCCTCAAGGTGGGGCGGCACTTCGGGAATCCCGCCGCGTCGGGTGGGCGCGCTGCGGGCGAAGGCTACGGCACACCGGGAGTCGGCCAGCGCATGGCCTTGCGAGACGTTCTTCAATTTCCGGACAAGCGGCTGCGGCGCGTGTCGCAGCCGATCGGCGCGATCACCGATGAGATTCGCGCGCTCGCGCACGACATGTGCGAGGTGATGTACGACGAGCCCGGCATCGGACTCGCCGCGCCGCAGGTGGGCGAAGCGATCCGGCTCATCGTCGTCGATACCGAGTGGACGGAGGAGGACGCAGAGCGCAATCCGCTGATCCTGGTGAATCCGCAGCTCAGCGAGCACGAGGGCAAGATCGTGTGGACCGAGGGCTGCCTGTCGGTGCCCGATTTCCAGGCGGAGGTCGAGCGCGCGGCGCGCGTGCGGCTGCGCGCACAGACACTCGACGGCGACGAGGTCGACATCCGGGCGGAGGATGTGCAGGCCGTCTGCTTCCAGCACGAAGTGGACCACCTCGACGGCGTGCTCTTCATCGATCACATCAGCCGCCTCAAGCGCAGCCGCTACGAGATGCGGCGCAAGAAGCAGCTGCGCCGCGAGCAGGAGGAGGAGGCCGGCGCTCAGGTGCCGGCCTAGCGCTCCTGCGCGTCGTCTTCTTCGGCACGCCGCACTTCGCGCTGCCGACCCTCGAGCGGCTGGTGGGCGGCCCGCACGACGTGGTCGCGGTCGTGAGCCAGCCGGACCGCCCGCGCGGTCGGGGCCGCGCGACCCAGCCGAGCCCGGTCTCGGAGCGCGCTGCGGCGCTCGGCCTGCCGCTGCACCGCCCGGAAGCGGTCGCGGATGCGCAGGTGTTGCAGGCGCTGCGCGCGTGCGGGCCGGATCTCGGCGTGGTGGTGGCCTTCGGCCAGTTCCTGCCGCGGCGCCTCCGCGAACTGCCCGCGTTGGGCTACCTCATCAACGCGCACGCGAGCCTGCTCCCTCGCCACCGCGGCGCGGCGCCCATCGCCCACGCGATCCTCGCCGGTGACGCGGTCACGGGGGTATCGGTCATGCGCGTCGAGCGCGAGATGGACGCCGGGGCCGTGCTGCTCGCGCGCGAGATCCGCATCGGGCCCGACGAAGACGCCGGGAGCCTCGGCGAACGGCTCGCCGCGCTGGCCGCGGACGCGATCGCCGACGCGCTCGAGCGCATCGCGGCGGGATCCGCGCAGTGGACGCCGCAGGATTCCGCCCGGGCCACGTTCGCCCCGAAGATCACGGCGGCGGACACCTGGATCGACTGGAGTGATTCCGCCCAGTCGATCGCCCGGCGCGTGCGGGCGATGGCGCCCTCGCCCGGTGCGCGCACCGTGTGCGAGGCGGAGATGCTGCGCATCCTCGCGGCGCATGCGGAGGCCGGCGCCACCGATCGGCCGTCGGGCAGCGCACGCCGCG
>JAOUNA010000214.1 GCA_029881215.1 Myxococcales bacterium
TTTGTGTCCTATCCTGACCAGCGCGCACGTGACGTGGCAGCGGCGCCTGCCCGCGGCGCTGCGCGAGCGCACCCGCTTCGTGTCCATCACGCTCGATCCGGCGCGCGACACGCCGGCGGCCCTGCGCGCGTACGCCGAGGCGCGGGGCGCGGATCTCTCGGACTGGTCCTTCCTGACCGGGCCCATCGCGGAGGTCGAAGCGGTGGTGCGCGCCTACGGCGTGGGCACACTGCGCGATGCCGATGGGCAGATCGAACACACCCTGGCCACGTTCCTGATCGACGCCGAGGGCCGCATTGCGCGGCGCTACCTCGGTCTCGACCACGCGCCCGAGCAGGTGATCCAGGATCTGCAGGGTCTGCTCTGAGCGCGGCGGACGGCGGGACCCTCGGGAGGTCCCGCCGGGCTACTCCTGAACCGTGTAGCTACCCGTGGCCAGGCTCGTCACCGACTCGTCGGCCGCGTAGACGTTCACCTGGTATTCACCGGGCTCCCAGCCGCCCTTGGGGTAGAGCCACACGTAGCCGTAGGCATCGCCCGGTCGGATCGGGTAGCGCTCGAAGAGCAGGATCTGCGGGCGGTCGCGCCGATACCACTTGATCATCACCGCGTCCTGCGCGTAGCGGTCCGTGGGAAAGACCGCGTAGATCCGGTTCGTCTGCGCTTCGAATCGCTCCCGCGCAAGCGGCTCGGGATTCACGGTCTCGGGCCGCAGCGTGAAGGACACGCGATCCGCTGCGCGCGGCGGAGCGCCGGGCTCGACGAGATCCTCCATCGCGATCTCGGCCAGGCGCGCCGCGAAGGCGCGCAGGTCGCCCACGCCCTCGAGCTCTGTCGCGCTCAGCTGCGCGGTGCTGGCCAGGATGGACTGGAGCTCGCGGTCGCTCAGGTTCGCGATGGCGCCCTGCACGACCTGTCGGCCGTCGAGGCCCTGCGCGCGCAGCTCGGCCAACAGCGCCTCGAGGGAGTCGACCTTCGCGGCGAGTCGAAGGGTGGCAACCCAGGAGTCGGTGAGCGCCCGCTCCAGGTGCTCCTCGCGAGCGCTCGACCCGTCGGGCGACGCCTGCTGGGAGTCGGCGTCCAAGCCCAGCGCGCCGCTGGCCGGCCGAGCATCCGGTGCGAGCGCGAAGCGGCCGACGGCCACGCCGGCGAGAAAGGCCGCACACGAGACCGCGCACCACGCTGTCCACGGTTTCGAGAACATCGCGACTATCCGGTCACATGAGCGAGCGCGGCACGGTCATTAATTGGGGCGCGCCACCAGGATGTCCCGATCCGCGTTGATCTCGAGCAGTCCCGACCACACCGCCACCCAGATTCCCGCGCCGTCGGTGGTGAGCTGCGGCGCATAGTCGCCGCGCGAGTCGCCCGCGGCGTAGCTGTTGAGCGGAGCGGGAGCGCTCCAGGACACGCCGTCCGCCGAGCGCGACTCCAGGATATCCGCGTCCGTGAGCAGCACGCCGCCCAGATTCTCATAGGATTCCCACACCGCCACCCACTCGGTGCCGTCGGTGGTGATCTGCGGACGGAAGTCGTCTCCCACGTCGGTGCTCGCATTGGTGTTGAGCGGCACGGGATCGGACCATGTGACGCCGTTGTCGGTCGAGACCGCCGTCAGGAGGTCCGCATCGAAGGCGATGGTGAAGTCCAAGCTGTCGTACGAGGTCCACACTGCCACCCAGTTGCCCGCGCCGTCGGTCGTGAGCTGCGGCGTATAGTCGTCCTTGCTGTCGCGATCCGCGTTGGTGTTCAGAGTCTCGGGATCGCTCCAGGTGACGCCGGCATTGCTCGAGCGCGCCACCAGGATGTCCGGGTCGGTCTTCACCAGATCCAGGCCGCCGAGGTCGATGGTGGACACCCAGACCGCCACCCAGTTGCCCGCCCCGTCGGTCGTGAGCTGGGCTGCGTAGTCCTGATCGCATTTCTGGGTGTTGAAATTCCCGGCTGCGTCGACGCATCGGTTGTTGACAGGGCCCGTGATGAGGCCGCGATCGGTTGCCGCGTTGGTGTTGAGCGGCACGGGAGCGCTCCAGGTTGCACCGCCGTCGGTCGAGCGGGCCAGCAGGATGTCCAGATCCACGCCGATCCCAGGTGCGCCCAGAGGATTTCCAGATTCCCAGACGGCGATCCAGACCGCGCCATCGGTGGTGAGCTGCGGCGCCAAGTCGGGGAGGTTCCGGGTCGCTGCAGGTGGATTGTCGCTTGCCGCCGTGGTGTTGAGCGCGGCGGGCGGGCTCCAGGTGGCGCCGCCATCGGTCGAGCGCGAGAAGAGGATGTCATCGTCCGTGCCGATCGTGCCGCCGAGATCGTCGTTGGATTCCCAGACCGCGACCCAGATTCCGGCGCCGTCGGTGGTCAACTCAACCAGGCCATCGAAGCCCGTGTCACTGGCCGCATTGGTATTGAGCGCGGCGGGATCGGTCCAGGTGAGACCGTCGTCGAGCGAGCGCGAGAAGAGGATGTCAGAGTCCGTGCCGATCGTGCCGCCGAGATCGTCGTTGGATTCCCAGACCGCGACCCAGATTCCGGCGCCGTCGGTGGTCAGCTGCACGCGAAAGTCTTCGCCCACGTCGGTGGTGGCATTCGTGTTGAGCGGGACCGGAACGCTCCAGCGCGAGCTGCCGCTGCTCCCGCTCTGTGCGCTGCCGCCATTCGAGCTGCCGCAGGCCAGCGCAAACAGGGCGCTGAGCGCGGTCAGGCCAAGAAGTCGAAAGGGGCGGCGACTCGATCCGGTCATGATTCCCTCCTGGAAACCGATTGTATCCGGCGCCCCTCCGGATCGGAAGGGTGGCGCCGCGGGCCCGCGAGAGGGCCGGAACGAGCCTCCGGGCCCCTTCAGGTCCGTCGGCCGGGCAGCTCGGTGCCGAGCATGGATCGGAGCGGCCGGCCGCTCGGGCGGCTCAGCCTTTGGCGCGGGCCGCCGAAGAGTCGGGAAGGGCGCTGCGTTCGGGAAGCGCTGGCATCTCGGCGCGCGCAGCGGGATTCGTCGATGAAGCAGAACATCCTCCGCCACTACGACGCGAAGTACGCGTGCGAGAGCGCCGCACAGGTGCCTTGCGCGCGCGCGCCGAGCGACGCGCCGACGGATCGCTACGAGGCCTGCCTGCAGGCCTTCCCGGCCCGCTTTCGCGGCGGGCACATTCTCGAGATCGGCGCGGGCAGCGGCCTGCTGGCGCGCAGCCTCCTCGCGATCGGGCTCCCCTTCGAGAGCTACACGGCGAGCGAGTTCTCCGCGGCTCGCCTGGAGACCCTGCGGCGCGGCTTTGCGGATCCCCGCGTCCGGGTCCTGCAGCTCGACGTGGAGGCGGTGCCCGACGAGCTGGCCGGGCGCTTCGACGCCGTGATCATGATCGCGTTGATCGAGCATCTCATCGATCCGCTGCGCGCGATGCAGCAGGTGCGACGCGTGCTGCGACCGGGCGGCTTCGTCCTGGTGGACACGCCGAACGCGGCGAAGGTCACGCGGCGCTTGAAGCTCCTCGCCGGGCACTTTCCTTCCACCGCCTCGCGTGACGAGGGGCTCACCACCTACGACGGGCGTCCGGTCGATCTGCACGACGAGGGCCACCTGCACTACTTCACATACCGCTCGCTGACGCGCATGCTCGTCGAGCGCTGTGGCTTCAGCCGGGTCGAGAAGATTCCGTATCCGACGCCGCCGCTGCCGTTCGGTCGCCGCATCCACTACGCCCTGGCGCGCCTGCGGCCGGAGCTGTTTGCGGAGCTCTGCGTCGCGGCCTACGCCTGAGCGCCGGCGCGCGCCGCTGCCCGCGCTTCAGGCGTCGAGGCGCTGGCGGGCGTGCGCCTGCTCCGGATCCAGCGCGAGCGAGGCCTCCCAGCTCTGTCGCCCCTCCTCGCGCCAGCCGAGCGCGTCCACGAGCAGGTCGCCGCGCAGCGCAAGCCAGCGCGCGCGATCCGTGTCCTGGGCCGCGGTGTCGGCCAGATGCTCGAGCAGGTCCAGACGCAGGAACGTGCCGCCGACGCCATCGGCGATGCGCAGCGCGTGATCCAACGCCTCTGCCCGCTCGGGCGCGAGCTCGAGCGCTCGGCGCAGGTGCAACAGCGCTCGCGCCGGCGCGGCCAGCGCTTTCTCGAGCAGCCCGGCGAGCTCGAGGTGAAGCTCGACCTCGCGTTCGCCCGTGGCGCGCGCCACCTCGAGCAGCAGCGCGTTTGCGAGCGATTCGACGTCGCCGCGATCGCGGTGCAGCTCGATGAGCGCCTCCTTCGCGTCGCTCTCCCGCGGCTGCTCGGCGAGCAGCTGCTCGTAGCATTCGACCGCGAGGACCACGTCTCCCACGCTTCTCGCGGTCTCCGCTGCGCGGCGATACCAGTCGACCCGGCGCGCCACATCCGTCACGAGCTCCGCTGCGCGCCGCGCCAGGCGCGCCAAGTCCGCGAAGCGACCCACGCGCTCGTAGAGCGCCGCGAGCCGCTCTGCCACGGACATGAGCGCGGGATCCGACGCCAGCGCCGGCTCGAGCACCGCGATCGCGCCGGCGAGATCGTCGAGCTTGTTGCTGCGCAGCTCGGCGATGCGCAGGCGCAGCGAGACGGCGTCGGGCGTGAGCCCCTCTCCCCTGGCCTCGAGTCC
>JAOUNA010000049.1 GCA_029881215.1 Myxococcales bacterium
GTGTGGGTGATGTACGCGCTCGCCCTGCTGGCGCTCACGCGCTTCCGGCTGTCCCGCTCCGACCACCAGGCGCACCTCGCGCGCCTGCGCGCAGCGCGCGCGCGCGACGGCGGCTGAGCCGCCCCCCGGCGTGCAGCCGAGGGGTGGAGAGCCGCTTCAGGATCGAGACACCGCGGCGCAGCGCATCAGAGCTTCTCGCGCCAGTAGAGCAGGCCGCCGCCGATGTCGACATCTTCCTCATCGATGATTTCGACGTCGGTGCCGCTCTTCTCGATGATGAGCTTGTTGTCCTCGCCGCCGGCGCCCACCGAGACCTGAGGATCCGTCGGCAGGCCGGCGCCGATGTCGAGTCCGCGCACCGGGTTTCCGGCGCCGTCGTCGAAGTAGCCCTCGCCCGTCAGCAGATCGAAGACGTAGAGGGTGCCGTCGCCGCGCGAGGTGCACGGATCGCCGGTGCTGGTCGGTTTGAAGGACGCGGCCACCACGTGTCCGGCGAAGATCTCCGTGTTCGTCACGAACTTCTCGCCGTTCGCCACCTTGAAGTAGAAGCCCCGGCCGGTGATCGTGGCACCGCCCTGGTTGTTGGTCAGATCGACGAGCAGGGGATTGCCGAGGCCGTCGGTGTCCGTCTCGTGCAGCGTCGGCAGCGGAACCATGCGCAGCTCGTAGGGATCCGGATCCGAGACCACGTAGTAGCGGTTGTTCTCGTCCGGATCGGGGCTGCCGGTCTTGCCCGGGAAGGAGAGACTGCGGCGCTCTCCGCTGCCGAAGGCGAGCCACAGCTTGCCGCCCGCGTAGGCCGCGGCCGGCGAGAAGAAGAGATTCCGGTAGTAGCTCTCGCCGGAGATGACCGTGACCGGCGCCGCGAAGAAGCGCTTGAACGTCCAGGCGGGCTGGTCGCTCGGCGGCATGCCGCTGGTGTCGTTCGCGCGGTCCTCACCGGGTGTGTTGAACACCCACTTGAACACCTGCCCGCCCATGTCCACGAAGTAGGCGATGTCGGCGAAGCCGTCGGAGTTGAGGTCGAGCACCGAGGGCTTGCTCACGAAGGCGTACTTCATCTCGGCGTGATCGTCGCTGGCGCCCGGATCGTAGATGTGCTCCGCGATCACCGCGCCCGTCTTCGCATCGAGCATGAAGATGGAGCGGCCCTTGGTGCTGAAGGTCGTGGGATCGGCTGCATTGTCGTCCCACGGATCGTCGTAGTTCGAGGTCGCGAGGCCCGTGACCTCCGTCGAGTTCGGATCGCTGGTGTCGTGGTAGCCACCGGTCACGATCACCACCCAGCGCTCGAAGGGACCGTTCACGTTGGCGTCCACGTTGAGCCGGACCTTGGTGAGGATGGCCTTGCCCCAGGTCTCGCCTATGTGCTGCTGGTAGCCGTCGGTATCGAACTCGTCCGGGAACTCCCACAGGTAGCTCGGATAGGGCAGAGGTCCGCCGCCGCCGGCCGCCGAGCTGCCGTTCGGGTTGGTCACGTCGAGGGCGTAGTAGTGGAAGCCACCCTCGCGCAGGCTGCCCACCAGGATGGTGCGCCACTCGCTGCCGTTGGCGAGCTTGGCGCCCACGGTGGGCGAGGTGTAGAACCAGACGTCCGCGGACTGGGGATCGCCGTCCACGTACTTGGTTCGGGAGGTCGCGGAGTCGATTGGCAGATTCTTGATCTTGAGGCGCGCCTCCCAGGGCATGAAGCCGAAGATCTCCTCGCCCGTGCCCTCGTCGTAGCGCGGCGGCACCAGCGAGCCGTCCCAGTCTCCGGCGTGAATCGCCTCGAGGAAGCCGCCGTTGGTGCCCACGTAGAGCACGCGGTCGCGCGGATAGGTCTGGCCGTAGTGCGTCTTGAACGCCCGGTAGGAGACATCGCCGAGCGGTCGGTCGGGCCTGCGCACGATCAGCGGATTCGAGTGGAACACGTCGCCGAGGCGGGCGGCGCGATCGATGCACGCAGACGGCGTGTTGACGTCGGAGGCGACGCCCGTCCCGAAGACACAGCCGCGCACCATGGCCACGACCTCGTCCGCGAGCCCCTCTTCCGTGCGCGCCGTGCTGCCCTTGAGCGGGTAGACCGCGCTGTTCGGGGTGGGATCGGACGGGTCCATGTTCGGATTGGTGAACACGTCGATCCCCAGATCTGCGGCGGCGACGTCGACCTGGGTGAACAGCGGGGGTAGCGCGCCCCAGCTCGCCGAGTTCGACACGTAGAGCGTCCGTGCGCTGGACGCGGGAACCTGCTCGCCCGCATCCCAGAAGTACTCCGCCGCCGGCAGGAAGGGGCCGCTGTTGCACTCGCCGGGCGTCGGGTCGTCGAGGGCACAGTTGCCGTTCTTGTCCTCGATGTCGCCGGTTGCCGAGATGTGCCAGGCGCGCACGTGGCCCTCCCAGAAGGCCGAGCTGCTGCGCGGGAAGAAGTAGCTCTGGTAGAAGTCGCCGCCGTCCTGGGTGCGCGCCGAGGGCACGCTGGCCGCGGTGAACGACGCCGACTTCTCGATGATGTCGTTCAGCGCCGCCACCAGCTGCTCGGCCAGCTCCTCGCCGTCCCGGGCGCCGAAGAAGAGGCCGTTGCCCATGTCCGCGGTGCGCTGGAGGAAGTCGTTCGTGGCCGTGTCCGTGGAGAAGCCGACGGTGTAGGTGTCGATCGTCTGGTCGCCCGCGAAGTCCGGCCGGAAGTCCTGCTCGTACATGAACTTGGCGATGTCGTCGAGGTAGAAGCCGCGCTCGGAGGTGAGTCCGTACGCGCCCGGCGTCTCGTCCTCTCCGTCGGGGTTGTAGTCGCCGATCAGGTCGGGGAAGCTCGCGAAGCCCGTCGCCTCGTTGAGCGTCACCTCGACGTCGAAGTCGTCGTGGGTAGCCAGGCCGTCGGTCACGATCACCACGAAGGCCTTCTCGCAGGCGTACAGCATGGGATCGTCGAACCACTGGGTGGCCAGGGCCCGCCAGGTGCCGGAGCCGTCGTACTGGTAGCGCGGGAAGGTGCTCGCGACGGTGTCTCCGTTCTGGTCGCGGCTGGGGAGGTCCGCCAGATTGCGGCTCATCCAGTACGTGTAGATCTGGAAGAGCGTCTCGGCGAGCGGCGTGTCATCGTTCCCGTCCGGCGTGATGTCGTTGCTGATGGCGTTCTTGATGCCGGCCTCGAGCTCGGCGGCGTGGTTCGGGTTGGCGCGGCCGAGGTCGGCGACGATGTAGCCGCCGTTCGGATCCTTGCCGGCGGCGTCTTCGGGCCCGCGAAAGGTGGCGAGGCCGAAGCGCACGTTCTTCGACTCGGCCACGCACAGCACGTCGAGCATCACCTGCTTCGAGGCCTGGAAGCGCGTGCGGCGATACACGTCCGGGTGCTCGAGGCCCTTGCAGCCCGGACCGCTGCTCGTGGTGGTTTCGATCTCGGTCACATAGGGATCGGCCTCGGCGCTGAAGTACCAGTTGAGGTAGCGGCCGTTCCAGAGCGTCTCGACGCTCTTCGCGTCGTTCTTGGAGGGATCCCAGAGGGTGCGCGTGCGGCCGCAGTTCACGTCGGCGACGGTCACGCTCATGGAGGTGGGGCTGCCGCCGATGCCGAACTCGGCTTGCAGAGCCTGGAAGGTGTAGTCAGTGGCGTTGTCCCAGTGCGCGCAGACCGGCACCGCCTCCTGGTCGAAGGCCGGGTGCCACTCGATCTGATTCATCGACTCGGAGTTGTCCATGATCAGGATGACGTTCGGCGCGAGCGAGGTGCTGAGCAGGAAGAGGTCGTCGCCGTAGGCGTCGAGGGGCGGCGGCTCGGGCGTGGTGGCGCCGCTCATGGCGCCGGCGACCGCCGGCAGGAGCAGCGCGCACGCCACGAGAAGCGTGGCGAGGGCGTGTCGCGGGCTGTGTCGATGCTGCATGGTCGTCGACCTCCGCCCCTGTGCATGCAAAGCGCCGGATGTGCCAGCGCCGCGGCTCGCGGCGCCCACGCGCACGCCGGCGAGCGAGCGGTGCTCCTCGCCGACGCCACCCCGGCAGATTGGTGTGGGGCTCGAACTACGATCGGCACGACCGCAGTTTCTCTTGAGGGCTTTGGGACTTGCTGCACCATGTGCAGCTTCGAGCCAGAGCCTCCGGATTTCGTGGCACTACACCGACAACGTGCGTGGCGGCCGCGCACGGCTCGCGCGTGGCGGTGCCGGGGCTACCGAGTCCGCCTGCACAGGAAACTCAACTGGCTTGCACAATGCGCCGGCTCGCCGCATCGCGGCGCGCCGGTGGCGCAGCGGCGGCGGCCGCTCAGGCTCGGGGAAGAGCCAGCCAGACCAGGGCATAGCCGAGTGCTCCGGCGCCGAGTGTCGAGGGAACGCCGAAGGGCAGCGCGAGTAACGGAAAGAGCAGGAAGCCGAGCACGCTGCCGAGCGCGTCGAACGCGAAGGCCTCGGGCACCGCGGCCTCGGGCTGACCGCGCAGCCCGAGCGGAAAGAGCACGCCGAGCAGCACCGCGCCCGGAAACAGGCCGAGCGCGGCGACGCCGAAGCGCAGCCCCTGCGCCGCCAGGCCGAGGCCGAAGGGGAGATACACCAGCGTGCACGCCGCGGCGCCGCCTGCAGCGAGGCCGAGCGTCAGACGCCGGGTACGGGATTCCGCCGCGAGCGCCGTGGCGCGCGCGGATCCCACGGCCATGCCGGCCAGGAGCAGCAGCAGCACGGCATAGGCGGTGGAGACGGGATCGCCAAAGAAGGAGCGGAGGCTCGAGATGAGCGCCGTCTGCAGCAGCATGAAGGCGCCGCCGAGCAGCAGGTAGTAGGTGCGCAGCCGGCGCCTGCCGGGCGCGCCGAGCCCGAGCAGCGCGAGGAGCACCGTTGCGGCGAACGCGCCGAGCAGCGGGCGCAGCTCGCCGGGCGCGCCCGCATAGAGGAAGGGGCGCGCGTCCGTCAGCGCTTCGCTGTCGCGGGACGGGCTCGCCACGCGCCGCGCGTGCCGCCCGTCGCCCGCGCGCGAGACGACGCCCGCGGCCACGGCCCCGACGCGCGCGGCATCGCGCCCGAAGACCAGCACCGGGAGATCCCACCAGAGTGTGTTCGCATAGGAGAGGCGCAGCGCAGCGAGCGCGGCGCCCTGTGCCTCGATCGCCGCGGCGACGCGCGCAAGCGCGCGCTCGGGCCCGGCGAAGAGCACCAGGCCGATGCCGTCCGGCCGCAGGCGCGCGAGGGCCGCCGCGATCCCCTCGCGCGTGTAGAGATGGTTCTCTGCGCTCACTGGCACGTTCGGATGCGCGGCCGTGAGGAACGAGCCCTCGTAGACGATCACGTCGAAGCGCCGGGGGCTGGCGTCGAGGAAGGCGCGGCCCTCCATCGCGAGCACGGGGACGCGCTCGTAGACGTGTGCGTTGAAGGCCGCGAAGCGATCGCGGGCGAGCGACACGACGAGCGGATCGAGCTCGAGGCCGGTCAGGCTGTGCGGCTGGCTGCGCTCGAGATGCAGCAGACCCATGCCCGCGCCCGAACCGATCACCAGCACGTCGCGATCCCGGATCCAGGCGGGGTCGTAGAGCAGCTCGTAGCCCGGAAACGCGCCGGGGTGATCGAGGCGCGCGGCGCTCCACCACTGCCAGAAGCCGTTGTAGAAGCCGAGCAGCACCTCGCCCTCGAAGGTGTAGAGATCCACCTTCTGATAGGGAGACCACCCCGAGTAGACGAGCGTCGTGTTCTCGGCAGTGAGGGGCGCGTCGAATGCCGGGCGGCTGCGGCGCAGGGACTCGAGCGCGGGCTCGAGGGGCAGCGCGCAGCAGGCGAGCAGCAGCAACGCGGCGAGCACAGGGCGATCGGTCGCGACGGGAAGCGCCAGCACCGCCGCCAGCAGCAGCAGGCTGCTCACGCCCAGCCACTGGGCGAAGTGGTGCGAGACGAGCACACCCAGCAGGGTGCCGAGCAGCGAGAGCGCCACGAACGCGCCGAGTCGCTGCGGGGCGCGCGACTGCAGCGCGGCGGTCACGTGCGCGAGCACGAGTCCGCACGCGACGAAGGGCGGGGACACCAGCAATCCGAGCACGAGCAGCGTGCCCGCATCCACGTCCCGTGCGGCGAGACCGGGCTCGAGCCCGCGCAGGAATCCGAGCAGCAGCGCGAGCAGGTAGAGCCCGAGGCCGAGACCCAGCGCGGCGAAGCAGCGCCGCTCGTCGCGTCCCCGCAGCAGCGGAGCCAGCGCCGCGCCGGCGCCGGTTGCGGCGAGCACGACCGCGAGCGTCAGACGGATCGAGAGTCCGAGCGTCGACAGCACCTGGCACGCCGCGAGCTCGCGCAGAATGGCGAGCTGCGCCACGCCGGAGAGCACGCCGATTCCGAATGCGATGCGCCAGAGACGCGCCTCGCTGCGCGCGGCGGGCCGTGCGCGCAGCGCGGTCTCCGCAGCCAGGGCCGACCGCGCGCTCATCCGCGCTCGCGATCCGGGTTCGGCGGGCGCAGCGGCCGGAAGAAGCGATCCGTGAGCAGCTCGACCGGCGCGCGATCGTCGCTCCACGCAAGGCTCGTCGCGTCGCGGCGGTCGAGACGGCGTGTGTTGCGCCGCAGCAGCTGCCAGCCGGGCCGCAGCGGCGCGGCGATCGATGTGGGCGCCACGCGGGCAAAATCGAGCGGCAGGCCCGGGCCCCCGAAAAATAGATAGGAGGCGAAGCCGTCCGCGGGGGGGCCCGCGAAGCGCTGCGCGCTCGGGAAGGCGGCGAGCCACGTGGACGTGAGTCCGTCCAGCAGCGCCGACGGCGTGGCCGGTGCGAAGGCGTTGAGCACCGCGATGCCGCCGGGTGTCAGGTGGCTCCGCACCTCCGTGAAGAACTCGCGGGTGGCGAGGTGGGCGGGAATCGAGGGCTGGCGGTAGGCGTCGAGCAGGATCAGGTCGAAGCGCTGCGCGCTCTGGCGCAGCCACACGCGGCCGTCGGCGGCGACCGTGCGCAGCAGGCGCCGATCGAGCGCCAGGAGCTGGTCGGCCACCTCGATGACGCGCGGATCGATCTCGATTCCGGTGATGGCCAGACCCGGCAGCTGCGGAGCGATCCAGCGCGTCATGAGATTCGAGACGGTTCCGCCAGCGAGTCCCACGATGAGCACGTCCGTGCGTCCGTCGTCCGGCCGCGGCAGCAGCGCGCTGAGCGCCAGCCAGTCCCAGACGTCGTGGGTGACGAGCTCGGGCTCGATCAGGACCGAGTGGTTGCTCCAGCCCTCGTCGAGCTGCAGCCAGCGCCGACGGTGCCGGGGCGTGTCGCGCGCGATCACGCGGATGCGCTGCAGGCCGGAGTCGCGGTCGTAGAGGATCTCGGAGCCCGACGCCGGCGCCGGCGCGTGCAGCAGCGCCGGCAGCAGCGGAAGCGCGAGCAGCGCCGCGCAGGCCGCGAGGCGCAGCGGCCCGCGCCAGGCGACGCGCCCGATGAGGGCGCCGAGACAGGCGGGGGCTGCCGCGACCGCGCCGAGCAGCAGGAAGGTGTCGTGCACGCCGAGAAGCGGAATCCACCAGAGGGCGGGAAGCAGCACGCCGAGCACGCTCCCCGCGGAGCCGAGCGCGTAGAGCAGGCCCGCATCGCGACCGGCCGTGCTCCGCTCGCGGAGCGTGAGGCGCAGCACCGCGGGCGGCACGCTGGCGAGCATCACGCAGGGGACGGCGAACAGCAGGAGCACGCCGACCAGGCGCAACCAGTAGGCGGCGCCCGCGAGACCCACACCGGCCAGGGCGCCGCGCAGCACGAAGGGGGTGAGCACGCCGAAGCTGGCGCCGAGGACGCCTCCGAGCAGCAGCGCGCCGAGGGGCAGCGCGAACCCCGGGCGCCGGTCGGCGAGCGCGCCGCCCAGCGGGTAGCCCAGCGCCAGCGCGGCGATGACGGCCGCGATGATCGACGCCCAGACGGTGAGCGACGCGCCGAAGTGTGGCGCGAGCAGGCGGCCCAGGGCGATCTCGATGCCGGTGACGGCGAAGCCCGAGGCGAACGCAGCCAGCAGCACGACGCCGCGCGCGGCGCCGCGCAGCGGCGCCGCCTGCGCATCCGAGGCTGCCCGACTGGTCTGTCCCCGACCCTTCATGCAGCGGCATTTCGGCCGTCCGACCCGCCGACTGAACAGGACTTTTCGCAATCGCCGGGAAATCGGCTCCCCCGCGGGGCCAAGCTCCTCTTGCGTCGCGATCGGGGGTCTCGTGACGCTAGGCTTGTGCGTCCGGGAGGAGGCGTGGGCGAAGCGAAGCACATCGTGCCGGAGCCGCTCGAGCGCGATCCGCGCGACGTAGAGAGCCTCGACGTCTGGGGATTTCGCGACACCCGATTTCGGGTGCGCCCAGACGGTGTGGTGGAGCTGACGGGCAGCCGCTACCCGCTGTGCGCGGAGAAACTGGCCGACCTGCTGCCCTGGGTGCAGCGCACCATCCACCCCGCTGTCGCAGCGGACGACCTGAACCCCTCCCGCTATCCGCCGCCGGTCCCGGAGCCGCGGCGCCAGCCGGCCTTCGTCGACGAGCTCCGCAAGCTCTTCGATGCGGACCAGCTCACGGAGGACGCGCTGCTGCGCCTGCGCCACGGGCACGGCCACACGCAGGCGGAGATGTACGCGATCAAGTACGGGCGGCTCGAACGCGTGCCGGATCTCGTGGTGTATCCGGCCAGCGAGACGCAGGTCGAGGCGCTGGTCGAGGCGGCGCTGCGCCACGACGTCTGCCTGATTCCCTACGGCGGCGGCACCAACGTGACGGAGGCGCTGCTCTGCCCGAGCGAGGAGTCGCGCACGATCGTCTCCGTCGACATGTCGAGAATGAGCCGGGTGCTGTGGATCGACCCGGAGAATGCCATGGCCTGCATCGAGGCCGGCGCGGTCGGGCGCGACCTGGCCGCGCAGCTCGCGCGCCACGGCTACACGCTCGGCCACGAGCCCGACAGCATCGAGTTCTCGACGCTCGGCGGCTGGATCGCGACGCACGCGAGCGGCATGAAGAAGAACCGCTACGGGAACATCGAAGATCTCGTGCTCGACGTCACGGTGGTGACCGCGCGCGGCAAGCTCGAGCGCATGGGCTTCGGACCGCGCGAGAGCATCGGCGTGGGTGACGCGCGGCGCTGGCTCTACGGCTCGGAAGGCGGCCTCGGCATCATCACCCGAGCGGTGGTGCGGATCTTCCCGCTGCCCGAAGCGCAGGTCTACGGCTCGATCCTGTTTCCCAGCTTCGAGTCCGGCGTCGGCTTCCTGCACGAGCTCACGCGGCGCGGCGAGCCGCCCGCGAGCGTGCGCCTGGTCGACAATCTCCAGTTCCAGCTGGGCCAGAAGCTCAAGAGCCCCTCGCGCGGCGCGCGCAAGCTGCTGAGCGCGCTGCAGAAGGGGTTCGTCACGCGCGTCAAGGGCTTCGATCCGGAGCGGGTGTCCGCCTGCACCCTGCTCTTCGAGGGATCGCGCCGCGAGGTGGCGGCGCAGCAGAAGAGCGTCTATCGCATCGCCGCGGAATTCGGCGGCATGAAGGCGGGCGCCGACAACGGCAGCCGCGGCTATCAGCTCACCTTCGGCATCGCCTACATCCGCGACTGGATCATGAATCACTTCATGATCGGTGAGTCGTTCGAGACGTCCGTGCCCTGGAGCCAGGCCCTCGCGCTCTGCGACAGCGTGAAGCGCCGCATTCGGGAGGAGCACGCGCGCAGGAAGCTGCCGGGCACGCCGTTCGTCACCTGCCGCGTGACCCAGCTGTACGCGACGGGCGTGTGCGTGTACTTCTACTTCGCGTACTACTTCAAGGGCGTCGAGAACCCGAGCCGGATCTACGCGGAGATCGAGGAGGCGGCGCGGGACGAGGTGCTGCGCTGCGGCGGAACGCTCTCGCACCACCACGGCGTCGGGAAGCTGCGGCGCGGCTTCTTGCCCCGCATCCACTCGGCGGGAATGCTGAGCTGGAGTCGCAGCATCAAGCAGGCCGTCGATCCCACCAACGTCTTCGGCGCTGGAAACCAGAATTTCGGCGGATCCTAGGACGGCGAGTGGACGGGCCGGTGTCGAATCGAACCACGAACGCTGCGGCCGAGATTCTCTTGACCGGGGCGACCGGCTTTCTCGGCAAGGTCGTGCTGCACGAGCTCGTCCGGCGCGCGGATGTGCTGGGCATTGCGCGGATCCACCTGCTGATCCGCCGCAATCGCCGGAGCGCGCCGGATGCGCGCTGGCGCGCGGAGATCGCGGCGTCTCCCTGCTTCGCAGCGCTGCCCGGCGACTGGCGCGAGCGGATCTGCGTGGTCGGCGGCGAGCTGACCGAGCCCCACGCGGGCATCCCCGGCGACGCGCGGGCCGCGCTCGCGCAGCGCCTGACCCACGTGATCCACTGCGCCGCGTCGGTCCAGTTCGATCTCCCGCTGGCGGACGCCGCACGCGCCAACATCACGAGCGCGCTGGAGGTGCTCGAGCTCGCGCGCGCGTGCCCGCACCTCGCCTCCCTGGTGTGCGTCTCCACCGCCTACGTCACGCAGCACCCGGGAGACGAGGCGATCGTCGAAGAGCGCCTGGCGCCCCTGCCGCAGCCGGCGCGCGATCTCTACGCCGCGATTCTGCGGGGCAGCGCCGACGAAGCGGCGCTGCTCGCCGAGAGCGGCCATCCCAACACCTATACGCTCACCAAGTGCATGGCGGAGCACCTGATGACCGAGCGCGCGGGCAACGTCCCGCTCAGCTTCGTGCGCCCGAGCATCATCTCCGCCAGCCTGCGCCAGCCCTGCCCGGGCTGGATCGACAGCCCCGCGGCCTTCGCACTCTTCATCATGTCGATCGCATCGGGTCGCATGCGCGCCGTGATCGCGAATCCGAACACGCGCCTCGACGTGGTGCCCGTGGATTGTGTGGCGGAGCGCGTCGTGGCTGCGGCCTTCGCCGCAGAGCAGCCCGCGCCCGGCGCGCCGAGCATCCGCCACGCGGTGACGGGCTACGAGCGCAGCCCGACGCTCGCGCAGTGCCGCCGGGTGATCGAGCAGTACTTCCGCCGCAACCCCATCGCCGACGCGCGCGGGCGGGACGCGGCGGCCCGTGTCCGCTATCTCGGACGCGACGGCCTGCGCTACCGCCTGCGCCACTGGCTGCACCACAGCCGGCGCCCCGACGCGCACCTCGTCGCGGGCCGGCTCGAGCAGACGAATCGCGTGTTCTCCTACTTCACCCAGAACACGTTCCGCTTCCGCTCCTCCGTGCCCCTCGAAGATCCCGGCTTCGAGCCGCGCGCCTACGTCGAGACGGTGTGCCGCGGCGTGGCGCGCAACCTGATGGACGGAGACGAGTCGGCCGTCTCCTTCGCGGGCCGCCGGCACGCGGCACCGCGCAGCGATCTGCGCTGGGCGTGGTCACAGCCGCGGGGCAGCGCGTGGCTGCGGCTCGCCGCCGTCGCCGTGCGCAAGACGCTGCGCCGCTGCGCCGAGCGCGTGACCTTCGATCTGGGATCCTTCGAGGCGGCGCTGGCCCAGCTGCCGCCGGGCGCATCGCTCGTGATCGTTCCCAGCCACCGCAGCTATCTCGACTTCGTGCTCGTGCCCTACCTCGCGTTTGCGCGGCCGGATCTCGGGCTCGACCTCCCGTGCGTGGCCGCCGCGTCCGATTACGCGCGCATTCCGCTGCTCGGCTGGCTGTTTCCCCGCTTGAACGCCTTCTACGTGGAGCGCGGTCCGCGGCGCCGGGAGAAGGAGCTCACGGCGCAGGTGCACGCGCTGATCCGCGCAGGACACGCGCTCGAGCTCTTCATCGAGAGCCATCGCAGCCGCGACCGGCGCTTCCTGCCGGCGAGGCGGGGCATGCTGCGCAGCCTGCAGGCGACCGGCGAGACGGTGGCGCTGCTGCCCCTCACCATCAGCTACGAGCGCATTCCCGAAGAGCGCGGCTTCCTCGCCGAGCTGCGCGGCGCGCAGCCGGCACCGCACCGGCTGCGCGACCTGCTCGCCTGGTCGCTGCGTGTGGTGCGCGGTGAGGTCTCCCTCGGCAGGATCCACCTGGCGTTCGGAAACGTCGTGCCGCTCGACCTGCGCTCCGACGTGCACGCAGTCGGGCGCGCCGTGCTGCAGCAGCTCGCGTCGCGGGTGGCCACCACGTCGCAGGCGCTGAGCGCCTTCCTCGAGGCGGAGCGGCCCGCGCTCGACGGCATCGATCTGCGCTGGCTCGAGCGGGCGATCGAGGCGCGCGGCGGCCGCGTCCTCGACAGCGGCGCCGCGCTCGGCCCGCTGCCCGCGCTGGTCGAGCGCTGTCTGCGCCATCAGTTCGAGCATTTCTTCTATCCGGAAGCAGCGCGCTGCTTCGCGGGCAATCCGGCGCTGACGTGGCTGGCCCGCGCCCACGAGGCGGGACCGGCGCGCGACGCCGCTGCGGAGATGCGCAGCACGGACGAGCGACTGCAGCGCCTGCTCCGCGCGCTCTTCGCCCCGGTGTGCCGCGAGTTCGCGGCCACGGCCCGGGCGCTCGGCACACCCGACGCGCCGCCGCGCATTGCAACGGCGCGCGAGGTGCTCGGCGCCGGGCGCGACGTGCTGCTGACCCACGCTGAAGCGGCTCTCGACGATCTGCTGCGGCGGAAGATCCTGACGCGCGCGGACGGCGGCTTCACCTGGGGTCCGCGCGCCCTCGAGATCGACGCCTACCGCGCGGCCTGCGCGCGCGGCATCGCGTACACCCGGGCGAGGGAAGCGCGGGCATGAGCACCGGGACGCCGCGCGATGGGACGCGCGGCACGCACTACCTGGTGACGGGAGCGTCGGGCTTCCTCGGCCGCCACCTGCTCGAGGCCGAGTCGGCCAGCGCTGCGGCGGCGCCCATGCTCGCGCTGGTGCGAGATCGCGGCGCCTGGCAGCGCTACGCCTGGACGCGGCGACTCGCGCGGGTCGACGTGATCGAGGCCGAGCTCGCCGGCGCGGGCGCTCTGGACGCGTCGCTCCCGCCGCTGCGCGGCATCTACCACCTGGCGGCGCTGGTGCGACACAGCCGCCGCGGCAGCGCCGAAGTGCAGCGCACCAACGTGGAGGGCGCGCTGCACATGGTGCGCCTCGCGGCCCGGCACGGCTGCCGGCTGGTGATCGCCTCCACCTCGGGCACCGTGGCGTGCTTCGAACGCGCCGACGTCTGGGCCGACGAAGACTCGCCCTATTGCCTGGAGACGGTCGCGGACTGGCCCTACTACCGATCGAAGATCGAGATGGAGCAGCGCGCGACGGCGCTCGCCGCGGAGCTGGGCGTGGACCTGGTGCGGGTGCGTCCGCCGGTGCTGCTCGGCCCCGGCGATCACCGGCTGCGCTCCACGGCGATCGTGCGGCGGGCGATTCGCGGCGAATTCGCGTTCGTGGTGCGCGGCGGCATGCACTTCAGCGACGTGCGCGACGCGGCCCAGGCCCTGCGCCGCGCCATGCTGCGCCGCGAGGCGCGACCCGTCTATCACCTCGACGGCACGGCCTGCAGCCTCGCCGAGTTCTTCGCCATGCTCGCGGCGCTGTCCGGAAGGCCGGCGCCGCGCCGCACGCTCCCCTACGCCCTGGCGTGGGGGCTCGCCAGCGCGAACGCGCAGCTCGAGCGCTGGCTGCGCGGCGCGCGCATCTTTCCGCTGCCCGATCCGGTGGTCGTCGAGATGGCGTCGCACCACTGGGGCATGCGCTCGCGCTACGCCGCCGCGGATCTCGGCTACGCGAGCCGCGACCCGCGCGAGACGCTGCGTGACACCATCGCCTGGCTGCGCAGCCACGATGCCTCGCTCGCCTGAACGCGTTCCGGCGTGCGACTAGACGAGCCAGCGCGGGAAGGGCAGGCCCTTCGCGCGCAGGAATTCCGGGTTGAAGAGCTTCGACCGATAGCGCGTGCCGGAGTCGCAGAGAATCGTCACGATCGTATGTCCGGGGCCGAGGTCGCGCGCCAGGCGGATCGCGCCGGCGACGTTGATCCCGCTCGAGCCGCCGAGACACAGGCCCTCCTCCGCGAGCAGGTCGAAGAGGATCGGCAGCGCCTCCGTGTCCGGGATGCGATACGCGTCGTCGATTGGGGCGCCCTCGATGTTCTGCGTCACGCGCCCCTGACCGATGCCCTCGGTGATCGAGCTGCCCTCGCTGCGCAGCTCGCCGGTCTTGAGGTAGGCGTACATCGCCGCTCCCAGCGGGTCCGCGGCGGCCGTGCGAATGGCCGGATTCTTCTCCTTCAGGAACATCGCCACGCCGGCGAGCGTCCCGCCGGTACCGATGGCGCAGCTGAAGCCGTCCACACGCCCGCCGGTCTGCTCCCAGATCTCGGGGCCGGTGGAGCGCGCGTGGCCGCTCCGATTGGAGAGATTGTCCCACTGGTTGGCGTAGAGGACGCTCGCGGACGTCGATTCGCGCAGCTCCTTGGCGAGGCGCTCGGCGACGTGCACGTAGTGGTTCGAATCCTTGTACGAAACGGCCGGCACCTCGCGCAGCTCGGCACCGCACAGGCGCAGCATGTCCTTCTTCTCCTGGCTCTGCGTCTCCGTGATCACGATGACGGTGCGATAGCCGCGGGCGTTGCCCACGAGCGACAGACCGATCCCCGTGTTGCCCGCCGTGCCTTCCACGATCACCCCGCCCGGCTCGAGCTCGCCGCGCGCCTCCGCATCGAGGATGATGTACTTGGCCGCGCGGTCCTTGACCGATCCGCCGGGATTCAGGAACTCCGCCTTGCCGAGGATGTTGCAGCCGGTGAGCTCGGAAGCCTTGCGCAGCTTGATGAGCGGCGTGTTGCCGATCGCCTCGGTGAATCCGTCTCGTACGTCCACGGGGTCCTCGCGTCTGGAGATGGGAAGCGGGCGCGCAGTCTAGATCACGCGCACGGCAGTGTCGCGCGCTCGATCGCGGCGCGATCCGACGGCTCGAGGGGAAGCGTCGCGGCCAGCTCGATGGCCGTCTGGCTCATGCCGCGCAGCGTCTTGCGCGTGATGTGGAGCAGCTTCTCTTCGTCGAGTCGCGCCGCGAGATCGTGGAACTGCGTCTCGAGAAAGGTGAGACACAGGGCGTCCTCGAAGGCCTGTGCGTCGGGATCGCGTCGCGGGCCCTGCTTCTGGACGATCTGCCGGACGCGGCCGATCAGCGCCTCGCCGTATCCGACCTGCGCGAGGATCTCGCCGGCGATGCGCGCGTGGTGCTCCTGCAGCGCCCTGCGCCAGCGGTGATAGCCCGCCCGTCCCTCGGGATAGCGCTCGCGCCCGATCTCCCAGCGCCGCACGTGATGGGCGCGCGCGGCCAGACGCAGGGCTTCGCCGGCGTCCGGGCGCAGTCGCTCGATCCACTCGCTCATGAGCTCCCCATGCGCGAGCTCCTTGGGCCGCGTCTGCCCGCGCACCCGGATGCGCTGCGGATCGTCTGCGTTGGCGGCGTCGATCGCGGCCAGCGCGCGTTGCAATTTGTCGCAATCGGCCAACGCGCGGATCCTCCCCGCCGGTGGCGTCCTAGTACCTGGTGAGCGTCGGGTCGATCCGCTCGATCCACGCGAGGATGCCGCCGTTCACGTTCCATACATTCTCGAATCCGGCCGCGCGCATGAGACCCACGGCCTTCGCGCTGCGCCCGCCCGATCGGCAGTGCACGACGATGTGAGCGCTCCGATCGAGAGAGTCGAGCTGCTGGGCCAGGCGCCCGAGCGGGACCAGCTCGCCCTCCAGATTGCAGATCTCGTACTCGTGCGGCTCGCGCACGTCCAGCAGCCGGATCGACGCACCGGCGGTGCGCAGCGACTCCAGCTCTTCCACGCTGATGTCCCACTCGCTCTGTTTGGCCAAGGATCCGTCTCCTCCCGACGCGGCGTGCGCTATGCGATTGCATCCAGCCGGGACACCATCTCGGCCACGTCCCGCGGTGCAGAGCTCGCGATCCCGATGCCCAGCGTCTTGCGCGGATCGTCTGCGTCCACGCGAGTCAGCTGCACGGCCCCGTCGCCAAAGATCTGCGCGGCGACGGGCTCGATCTCCCTGCGGGCCGCCTGGTACGCCGCGTCCGTGTTCGGCGCCGCGAGCCGATCGAGCAGGCGCAGCTCGAGCGCGCACGGGTCGAAGCGCAGCGGGTGGCAGGCATCCGCCTCGACCTCCCGAATGGCCAGCAGCGCGCGCCGCGCGGTGTCGCGGAACACCTCGGACAGGGCGCGATCCCCGCAGCGCTTGCGCGTGGTGAGCAGTCCGGCGCGCCCTCCGGTCAGATCGATGCTGTAGTCGACGTCGTGTCCGATCAGGATCACGCCGGGCCCGTCGGGCACGTGCGCGTAATCGGCCACATCGAGGAGCAGCCCCGCCAGGCTGCCGGCCTGGATGAAGCGGTGGAAGAGGCCGACGAACGGCTGCAGCTCGAGCGCGGAACCCGCAGCGGGCGTCGCGAAGAACTTCAAGGAGATGCGCTGGGGCGTCATGCTGGACACTCTCCGCGGCGGCGACGCGCGCCACCGACTCCACGATTTGAACGATCAGCGCGCGGCGCTCACGCGCCGGCCGGGCTCCCGGCGGGAATCTCCGCGCTCGCCTGCGCGGCCAGCCGCGCCTCGCACGCGTGGGCAGCCTCGATGAAGAGCTGGGCCTCCTCGATGCGCTGCGCGGCGACGTCCCGGCTCGCCGCCTGGCTCGGCTGTGCGTGGCGATCGAGCAGGTACCGGCCGAACGTGCCCCGCGCGAAGCGGTCGAAGAAGCGCTCGGTGTCGAAGAAGCGCTTCTTGAACTCGCGCACGATGTCGTCCGGATCCTCGGTGACGTCGATGTACTCCGTGCGCACCAGGGCCCGCGCCGCCGACAGCATCGCGCGATAGGCCTGGTCTTCGGCCTCGTCGCAGTCGCCCTCGTCCAGGGCGATCTGCGCGTCGAACGCCTGCGACTCGGCCTTCACCACCTCGATGCCGAAGAGCGAGACGACCTCGCCCGCGCACTCACCGACACCGAGATCTCCGATGGTGAACTCCCGGACATCGCTCCAGTCGCTGTAGAAGGAGGGATCCTCGGCGTAGGGCGGCACCGTCATGAAGGGCTTGATGACCTCGCGCACGTTTCGCTTGCCCGTGCGCGCGATCCAATCCTGGAAGCGCTCGCCGCGCTCGCGGCCGTGGGCGTAGGCATCGGTCAACGCCTCCAGCGTCTC
>JAOUNA010000050.1 GCA_029881215.1 Myxococcales bacterium
AGTTCGTGCAGTTCGAGCGCCAGGAGACCGACAAAGCACTGCTCCTCGCGGGTGTGACGAGCACTGCGGGCCCGGACAGCACGGACAACGTCATGTGCCTCACCTGCCATCGTGCACATGCCTCGGCCTTCAACAACATCACCCGCTGGGACATGGAGCGGGAGCTTCTCGCCGAATCGTTCCCGAATGCTGACAATCTGATCGCCATGGGTGCGGTCGAGAACGCTGCGTACTACGGCAGAGACATCGCCACGGAGTTCGGACACTATCAGCGATCGTTCTGCAACAAGTGCCACGTGAAGGACTGATGCTGACTCATTGACGGATGGAGCAAGAACGCTGATCCCATGACAGCGTGACAAGAAGGGCTGGCGGTATGCGTACCGCCAGCCCTTTTCTCTTGCGATGCCTAGTTTGCGCGCTCAGCGGTACGCTCGCGGAGCTCTCCGGCTTCCAGCGCTCGCGCTTCTTCCAGCAGGTCGCGCACGTCCGGGTAATCGACCAGCTCGAGTGCCCTCTCGAAATCTGCAATCGCGGCGCGATAGTCCCGCTTCTGCATCCAGACCTCGCCGCGGCTGGCCAGCGCAATGACCTGCGTCATCTTGCTCGGGTTGAGCGACAGGAGCTTCGTGTAGGCTGCAACCGCCCAATCGAGATCGCCCGCCTGGGTCGCTTCGTCTGCCGCCCGCTGCAGCTCGGTCGGATCATCGGGCAGTGGCGCCATTTCCACCCCCGTCCCCTCGAAGCGCAGCTCCACCCGCTTCTCGCGGCTGAAGTAGGCGCGCGCAACCCGCAACATCTCGCGCACCGTGAGGTCTTCCACGGCGGAGACGTAGCCAACGAGGGCGTCCGTATGGCCCAGCACTTCATAGACGCCGAACGTTGCCGCCAGGGAAAAATAGGGTCGCGCGCGCAGTGACAGCTCCTGGCGGGCTGCAATTTCCAGACGCTTGACCTCCTCGAGCTCGGAGGCGTCGATGCCGCCATCGAGTAGATCCTCGAGAATTCCCTCCAGGTCGTCCTGCGCCGCCGGCCCCACCACCGCGAAACGGAACATCTCCTGGTCCACGCGATCACCCATCGAGACGAACAGCGGAGCGCCGCTCGCCGTGGTTCGCCGCGACAAGAGACGGGCCAGCACGTGCAGCGCCGGTCGATCCGCGTGGCCCATGGCCGGCACCAGATAGACCCACTCGACCCGGTCTCGGGGCAGGGTCGAAGGCAAGCTCAGGCTTCGCGGCTCGTCGATCGCCGGCTCTCTGGGAGGTTCGTGTACGGGTGGCCCCGCTGGGAGATCAGCAAAAGCGTCGGTGATTTCATCCAGCGCGCGCTCGGGCTCCACCGCCCCCGCAACGACGACTGTCACGCGGTCCGGCTGATAGTTCTGGTCGTAGAAGTCGCGCAAATCCCAGATTCCGAGCAGGGAGCCGAAGGTGTGGCCATCTTCGTCGATGATGCCGGCGCCGTAGGGATGCACGCGGTACACCATCGCTTCGACGCGCTCCGTGAGCTGCTGAGAGGGCTGCCACGTCTTCGCCTCCTCGTCCCGCAGCCGCCCCCGTTCCTCGTAGATCGCACTCGGATCGAAGCTCAGGTTGCGCAGCCGATCCGCCTCCATCGCCAACACCTCGCCCAGCCGATCCGCGGGAATCTTGTGATCGTAGAACAGCGTGTAGTCCTCCCGTGTGAAGGCATTCGATCTTCCGCCCATCTCGACGATGCTGCGGTCGTGATCCCCTGCACCGGTCGTCGCCGTCCCCGTGTACATCGCGTGCTCCGTGAGGTGGGCCAGGCCGGTCGTCTTCGCGGTCTCCTGTCTCTTTCCTGCGGCCACGACCAGGAATACGGAGACGTCTTCCCCCTCATCGCGCACCGCCACGCCGTGCAAGCCGTTTCCCAGCAAGCGGCGACGAAACTCGTATCCGGCGAATTTCACCGGCGGCAACCCGGGTGCCGCCCGCTCGGCGCTTGCCGTTCTGCCTGTCGCTGGAGCGTGCTCTCGCAGTGGCTCCGGCCCGGCGCAAACGCAGAGCATCAGCGATGCCAATGCGCCCATTCCACGCAGAGCCGCTCCGCCGCTTCTCCTGTCGCGGGCGCGCCCGATCATCCTTCGCAGATAGCCCTTTCCCGGATTCGCCGCCGCCCGCGATCGAACGCGGGCGGATCCGTCATCGCCTTGCTTCATCCCTTGCTCCCACAGCGCGTCCTTCGCGCGAATCTGCTGTACATTCTTCCCGCGTCAGGAGATTTGGCGAGCGCCCAGGAGATTCCAAGAACGATTCTCGAGCCCGCTGGCAGGTCCTCTCTTCATGACTCTCAAGCACCGCTCCCTCGCGCTCGCCGCGCCGCTGCTCGTCCTCGCTGGCTGCGCGCCCCAGGCGATCTCCTACCGGCCCGCTCTCGAACGAGAGGCGGAGCTCCACCTCTACCTGCAGCCGCTTCCGCAAGAAGCGCAGCGCCTGAAGCTTCACATGGCGCAGATCTCTGCCGTCCGGAGCGATGGAGCTGAACTCCCCCTCCTGCTCGCGTTCCCAGAGCTCAACGGAAGAGACCTGGCGAGCGCCCAGAAACGCCTCGCCTCGGCGACGCTCCCACCCGGTTCGTATCGAGGCGTCTCGATCCTTCTGGATGCGGCCTCGCTGGTTCGCGAAGAAGGCACAGCCGCTCTGCTCGTGCCCGACGAGCCGATCCAGGTCGCGCAGGATTTCACCCTCGCCTCCAAGAAGGCGAACGCTCTCTTCCTCAGCCTCGCTCCAGCCAATCTCGTCACCGGCGGCTTCCGCTTCACGCCTTCCTTCTCCCTCCAGAAATCCAGAAGGGAGCTCCGCAATCTCCTCGGATTCGCTACCAGCTCCGGAGCCAATCTTGTCACGGTCTTCAACAAGCACTCCATGCAGGTCGTCGACGTCATCGCAACGGGCAGCGGCCCGCGAGGCGGGGTGATCGATCCACGGAGAGGCTGGGTGTACATCGCCCTAGCAGGCGACAATGCCATTGAAGCCATCGAGGTGAACACCGGAGAAATCCTTCGCAGACTTCAAATGAACTTCGGCGACGAGCCCAACGAGCTCGCCCTATCCTTCGACGGGCAGCTTCTCGCCTCCGCCAACTCCGGCTCGAATACCGCGAGCGTCATCGACGCCGGCTCGCTTCGGGAAATCGACCGGGTCACCCTGTCCTCTGAGCCGACTTCCGTGGTGACCCACCCATCCTCGGCGCGCGCATTTCTCTTTCAGCCCCTCGCCCATACCATCTCTCAGGTCGACCTCGCGCGCATCGACGTCGCACGCACGCAGATCTTCGACGAAATGCCCTTTCGCGGTGCGATGAGCAAGGATGGAAACACGCTCTACGCGATTACCCGATACTCCTCCGATCTCCTCGTCATCGACGCGACCACCCTCAATCTCCTGGAGCGCATCTACATCGGACCCGGAGCCGCTTCCATCGCGGTCGATCTCCGAACCGAGCTCGTGTACGTCGGCAAGAAGGGGGGCAGCATCTCTGTCGTCGATCCCGGCTCCCTCGCCTCAATCGATGATCTGAGCATCCCCGGCGATGTGGTATTCATGGATCTGGACCTCGACGAGAATTCCCTCATCGTCGCGACACCCAACCTCAACGCGGTGCAGAAGATCGACCTGACCAACAAGAGCCTCCGGGGAGCTCTCGACGTCGGAGACGGTGGCTACGCGGTTGTGCTGATGAACCCGAGGTAGGGCTGCCACTGCACCAGGCGGTCGCTCTCTCTCTTCACTCCGGCGCCCGTGCTTCGCCCGAGCCACCACCGGATCCGCCCATATTCACCTTGAAGACCTGCACCCGGCTGTTGTTGCGGTCTGCGATGAATGCATTTCCAGTCTCGCTGATGCAAATATCCGAGGGATAGTAGAGTCCGCCCTGATTCCAGCCGAGGCTCAATTTCCTTCCGAGGAAATCACCGCCGTACCCGACCAGTGCGAGCCCACTACCGTTTTGGTCCACCAGATAGATCACGCCCCGTCCATCCACCGCCAGGCTCTTCGGGAAATTCATGAACGCCTTCAAACTCTCGGTCAGGGCAGAGAGTCGTTCCGAATCACCCGCCGCTTTGAACACGACTGCTGCCACGCTATCCACCACGAAGACGTTTCCCTGCGAATCGACCGTCAAGTCACTCAAGAAGCCATACTCGTCCGGAAATCGGATCTGGCGGACGAACTGCCCCTCGCCGTCCACGACGAATACGCGCTCCGAGAAGATATCCAGCAGGTAGATGAGTCCCCGCTTGTCGATGTCAAAGCTGCGCGGAGTCACCTGCGTCTTGAACGGCAGGCCCTTCGGCTTCAAGAAGCCTCGAATCTCCCCATCCGCCCCGATCACCCCGATGCGTCGCTCCCGCGCGTCCAGGAAATACACGTCTCCGTTCTTCGCGATGCGGACCTTGATTGGAAACGCTTTCGGCAGATCCACTTCCGCTTCCCCCGTAACGGTCTCTCCCGAAACGGAATACCGCAGAATCCGAGCGTTTCCCGAATCCGCGACGACGAGGGCATCACTTTCGCAGGCCACCCCTTCCGGAAGATTGAGGCCCACCCCCTTGCTATCTACGTAGATGGAGCTTTCCCATTGCAGCCTCCGCATCTCCCCGCCCAGTGACTCGAGGGGAGCGAATATCACGGAAAGAACCACCACCAGAGCTGCCGGCACCTGCATCACCCTTCTACCTCCGGTATCCGGAGTGGCACTGCACGCACATTTCATTGGTTGTCTCGAAATAGAGGAAGTGCTCGTACTCTGTTCCATGCGTCCGATGGCAACTCAGACACTGCAATCTCACGTTCTGATTCCTGGGGTCCTCCACCTTCTCGCCGATCGGATGCGTCGAGTGCACCTGCCAATCGTGGCACGTAGCGCACTGCTCGATCACAGAGGGTTCATTCAAGAGGAATACGCTCTCCGACCCGTGCGGCGCGTGACAGGCGTCGCATTCGCCCTCCGCAATCGGCGGATGCTTCGTCTGCGATCTCTCCTGTCGCGCCACCGTGTCCGCGTGACACTCGCCGCAGACTTCGCTCATCGGCGCCTTCAGCAGGCCGTCTTCCGCGGACGCGTGCGGCGCGTGGCAGTTGATGCAACCCGTATGGTCGACGACGGCCCAATGGATGCGCTTTGCATTGAACGCATCCGCGACCTTCTCATAATGACACCCCTCGCATAGTTCGTATCCCTCGTCCTTGAGGGCAAACGGAACCTTCGATCCCGCCCCTTCATGGCACTCGTCACACTTCTTGTCGGCCACGGGTTTGTGGACATTGTCGAAGAGAATGCCCTTCCTGCTCGATCCGTGCGGATCGTGGCACGTCGTGCATCGAGCCTTTCCAACCGGATACCCCTTGTGTCGTTGCCCGAACGACGCCGTATCCGTCTTGTGGCAGCCGAGACACAGCGTCGGCACCTCCGCCTTCAATAGCTTCGGACTCTTCACAGAGGCATGGGGCGTGTGACACTGCAGACAATCCTTGGAAACCGGCGCGTGCGCGAACTCGTTCTTCGCGATCTTGGCAGACAACTCGGCGTGGCACTCGAAACACAGGGTCTTGCCCGGCTGCAGAAGATTCATGCGATTGTTCGATGCGTGGGCGTCGTGGCACGATGTGCATTCTCCATCGATCACGACCTTGTGCGCGCTCAGCGCTCCGGACGGCACCACCTCCGCGTGACATTCCGCGCACATCTCCCCGCGATCGGCCAGGAGAAGCTTCGCGTGATCCGAGGTATGCGGGCTGTGGCAGCCGACACAATTCCCCTTCGCAAGCGGCGTGTGCACGAACCGCTTCTTCAGGATACCCGCGAAGGTCTCGTGGCATTCCAGGCAGACCTTGCCTCGGGCGCCCTCTTTCAGCTTGAAATCCACGGCTCCGGAAACTGCAACAGGCGTTCCGGCCACGGCTGCGAAGAGCGCCGCGAAGAAGGCGAGCAGGTACAACCGCTTCTCGCGCTCCATCTCCGCTACTCCCGGCCCACGCGGTGGCACTTTTCGCAGCTTCCCTTCACGAAGGGCGAGTGCATTTGATCCTTGAAGAATCTCCGATCCTTCGACGCGTGGGGCGCATGGCAGGCCGTGCAGTTCATCCTGGCTCCATCGATGCCAAGGTGCGAACTCGCAAAGGTCTCGTCACCTAGGTCGTGGCATTCCGCGCACAACGACTGCAGGGGCTGATGGAGCAAGGCAGTCTCTGCCGAAGAGTGAGGCTGGTGGCAGTTGAGGCAATCCTCGGCGGCCGGATCGTGCGCTCTCTCTGCGTCCATTTTCGCCTTGATCTCCTGATGGCAACTCACACACAGTCCCGGGCTCTCCGCCAGCAGCAGGGATCCGAGGCTCGCCTTGTGCGGACTATGGCAGCTCGTGCATTTTCCTTCGGAAGCCGGCTGGTGGGCACTCTTGGCTCCCTTCGCCTCCTCGCCGATCTCGTGGCACTCACCGCACACCGATGTCTGAGAGGCGACCAGCACACCGCCGTAGTCGCTCGCGTGCGGATCGTGGCAGCTCAAGCACTCGCCGTCCTCGAAAGGACTATGAATCTCGGAGCGCGAATCTTCTTCCAATAGGTCCGCGTGACACTCCGAGCAAAGAGCGACACCCGTGGCCTTGAGCATCTTCGCCTGATTCGATCCGTGACCCGCGTGGCAGGCGGTGCAATTTCCGGTCTCGACCGGTGCATGTGTGAACGCAAGGGAGAATTCGTTCTCGAGCTCGGCGTGGCACGAATAACACACGATGTCTGCCCGATTCAAGAGGATGTTCGGCATATTCGATCCGTGCGGATTGTGACAATCCGTGCAGCTCTCAGCTTCGAATGGCGCGTGTAGACTTGCCAGCTTTGCGCCCTCGTCCTTCGTGGATTCGTGACACGAGAAGCAGAGATCGCCATCGACTTGATTCAAGAGCTTCTGATTCGCTGCTGCGTGCGGTGCGTGGCACGACAGACAGCTCCTTTCGCTGTCAATCGGCGCGTGCTTGACGGAGACGCTCGTGCTCGTGTCTTCATGGCAGGAGAAACACAAGAGACTTCCGGGCGCCGTCAGCAGCTTCGGCTGATCCGATGCGTGCGGATCGTGGCAGGCCAGGCAATCTCCGTCTTCGAAGGGTGAATGCTGCTCGGGCCCGCCCATCAAGTCCCCGAAATCATGGCAGTCCGAGCAGAGGCCGGGAACCTCCGAGGAAAGGCCGAACGCGTCGGCGGCGGCGGGCGCGTTGTGGCAAGCCTCGCATTCTCCTCCCACCATCGGGTCGTGGGCGCTGGTTTTCAGGAGCTTCGGCTGCTCGGAGCTGTGCGGGTTGTGACAGACGGCGCAGCTCTTTTCCTCCACTTTGTATCCGCCGTGCGCCTTCTCGAAGACCTTCGAGCCGCTCTCGTGGCACGAGAGGCACAGCGCCGTGGGTGTTTTCGTCAGGAGATTCGGTTCCGGCGACGCGTGGGCTCGGTGGCATTCCCCGCATTCCTTGTCCTTCAAGGCGCCGTGAACATGGGCCTTCGCAAAGCCTGCCTCCGCATGGCATTCGAAGCAGACGGCACTCCCCTCTGCGCTCAACAGATGCGGCGCCTCCGAGCCGTGCGGATCATGGCAGGATGTGCACCGTCCCTGCTTGACCGCCGTGTGGACACCTTCCTGGTCCAGCTGCATGGCCTCGACCGAGTGGCAGCCGTAGCAGAGCGCGTTGCCTTCCTCCTTCAAGAGCAGCTTGCCCACGATTCCGTGAGCGAGGTGGCAATCCTCGCATTTCTTGTCCGCGACCACCGCATGAAGGTTCCGCCTCGACATGTACTGGTCGACGAACTCCTCGTGGCAGTCCAGGCAGTCTTTTCGCTTGAATTTTCTCTTTCTGGCGTCCGCGGTGTCCGGAACACTGAGCACCGCGA
The DNA here is from genome assembly GCA_029881215.1 of Myxococcales bacterium. Classification (GTDB taxonomy): domain Bacteria; phylum Myxococcota_A; class UBA9160; order UBA9160; family SMWR01; genus JAOUNA01. The sequence goes on from JAOUNA010000050.1 coordinate 7,905, forward strand.
CGATCGCGAACACCATCGCCAGCGCGATCCGCACGGATTTCGCCTTCTCGAGCCTCATGATCATCTCTTCGCCAACCTCAGCTTCCCAGGCCGGGCCTTCCGCCCCCCTTCCCCACACATCCTGCCAAGAGCCTCAAAGCTCTCCGAGCCCCCTGACGAAGACTCTCGTTTCGTAGGCCTCTGCGAGCTTTCGGCTCCACTCTGCGACCAGGTCCTTTGCCTTCGCGTCGAAGAGCTTCCGCGCAATCGTCTCCCTCGTCCCCTCGTAGGCTTCCGGCGCGGCCGGGAAGACCTTCTCGATCCTGATGACGTAATGGAAGTCATCCGGAGGCGAATAGAGCACCACGTCGCCCTCCCGCGCGCCCTCGGTCATCTCCCGCAGCGCCTCGGGTAGTGCCGTCGCACTCAGCAGGCCCGCGTCGAAATTGAGGCTCCTCTTCTCCTCTCGGTCTACCTGCCCGCCGCTGTTTGCAGAAACCCACGCAAAATCCGCGCGCTTTCTCAGCTGATTGGCAGCACTCTTCGCGTCGTCCAGCGCGTAGAACCGAAGGTTCTTCATCCGAAACATTCTCGGCGAAGAAAACTCCGCCACGTGCTCCTCATAATACGCACGCAGCTCCGCCTCGCTGATCACGACATCCGGCGCAATCACCTTCGCCATGAACGCCTCGAACAACAGCGCCTCTTCATAATCTTGAACTGCCCGCAGATAGTCCGGATCCGCGTCCTTGCCCCGTTCCCTCGCCTCTACGACGGCTGCCTTCAAGAAGAGCATCTCCCTCAAGATTGGCCATTTCTTCTTGTTGAGAGTTCGCTTCTCTACAGCGTTCTCGATGCCGTGGAACTGCCGCTCTTCCAGGTTCCGTGCAAGATCGGCAACGGTAATCTCGGGTGGCTCGAAGTCGTGCACCGTCGCCAGAACCCGGGTGTCATCGAGGAACTTCTTGAAGTCCACCGGCTCGCTCCGCCGATTCCACAGCAGTCCCTTCTCCTCCCTCTCGAAGTCCAGCGACTCGAGCAATCTCTCATCGAGCGTTGCATGCTTTTCGATGAGAAGATCGACGTACGCCTGCCCCCTCTTCTTCCTGTCACGTTCGACAACCTTCTGACGCGCCTCCTCCCTGACTCCTTCGTCTTCATAGAACCGAACGTCTTCAATGTAGAAGATCAAGAATCCATCCGCGGCGCGAAAGATCCCGCTCAGCTCACCGGGCTTCATGCCATAGGCCTTCTCGGCGATGTTGGGGAGCAGGTCCTTGAGCTTCATGTACTGCGCCCCATCGATCTCTCCCTTCGCCTTCTTCTCCGCGACGTAGCGCGCCGAGAGCTCCGCAAAATCTCCCCTGGTTTCGTACTCGCGTTCGAAGTCGAGCGCGTCTTCTTCGGCTTCGAAATTCAAGGTCGCGATGAGGAACTCGCGAGACAACTCCTTGTACAAGTCCAGCACCTCCTCAGGATCCGCCTCCACGCTCTCCAATTCCGGCCCAACGACGCTTTGGACCAAGAGATCTCTCGAAAAGGTCTCGACCTGGCTGCGCAGCGCAGGAAGCTCATCGAATCCGATGTTTCGGGCCTCCTCTACGATCAGCTTCGCGGTGACCAGGCGCTCCAGCAGTCTCGCGTAATCCTTCCTCGCGAGAGTCGCCCCTTCCGTTCTCCTCGCGTGGGTCGAGGCAATCTGCCTGGTCAGATCGCTGACGGTGATCGGCTCTTCGTTCACGATCGCTACCGGCGTATCCGAGAAGAATGGGGATAGCAGCGGCACTTCGAGAACGATCTGCAGCTCGTCGCCTGAGCTCGAGCTCGTCTCGCGCCCATCCTCATCGGACGCGCGCGCAATCCGGGGGCTAGATCCGAGGAACACGAGGCTCACGGTCCCGATCGCGACGAACGCGACCAGCGCCCTCTTGGCGAATTCCTCTGCATCCATGAATCGACCTTCTTCCTTTCTTGCGAGCCCGAAGCTTTCTTTTCCGCAGCCCGCGGCGCGTTCTCAGCGAATCAAGACCTCGAGCGTTCCCCATGTCATCTGTGACGCGAGGCGATGGGCCGTATAGATCCGACCCCAATCAAAGAAATAGACGCCGTCATCCCCTGTCGCATTGCTCCGGGACGACCAGATCATCTTCCCGCTGTCTGCCTCGATGATCTTTACGGCGAAATCAACCTTGGGACTCCCTGCCGCGTCCTGGAAATCGAAAACAGTCCCCGAAAGAACGTAATCCACATTCAACGCATTCTCGCTCGCGATCAGCTCCGCGTTCGCGATCGACGGCCCGGCCTCCATGATGATTCTGTACTTGAGCAGCTGTTCCCGCACCAAACCGGGATCCACGACATCGAAATTCTCGACCCGAAACATCTGCGAAATGAAGTGATTCGCCACGATCTTCCCCGCATTCTTCTTCTCACTCAGATTCAGGAAGGGAAGAATCGCGACGCGATGACGTCTGTCTCTTTGGACGGATGGGGATCGAAACACCGTTCGCGGGCGGTGCCTCTTCTCGCCGACGCGGTCGCCCGCCACGAGGGTAATTCTGGCCCGCCGATCGCAGGCAAAATAGCTGCCCCCCTCCCTGCCTTGCATCGATTCGGGAGCGTCTCCCAGGGATCCTGCGAGCGACTCCGCCAGACAATCCACCGCCTTGCTCAACAGAACATCGACGTCATGCACCAGTCCCAGATTCAGGAAGCCGGGAGTGTCGTTCCCGGCAAGGCCGACGCCGTCCATCCAGAGGATCGAGGGGGCGCCCGTCGCCTCCACCAGCCGGCCGAACAAGCCTATGGAAATCGGCGCCTTCTCGCTGTACGCGGTCAGGGAAGTCACGAGGAAAGCCTCGGCTCCGGTCTCTTCGCGAATGGCCTCCGCCGCAGACGCATCCAGACCGCTCGTGTCCCGGATTCTGTGCCTTTTCATGAAATCCTCGAGAATCTCGTCGTCGAGAACGCGCAGCCCCTGCTCCTGAAATCTCTCCTGGAGCAGCCGTCTCATTGCATCCGACGGCACGCCACCGCCCGTCAGATTCTCGATCGGCAGAAGCGCGATCATTGCGCTTCTCTCGAGCCCGTGCCCTACCACCACTTTCCGAGACCAGCCACTGCTCACCGACGCACCCGTGCCATCGCTGATGACCACCTTCACGCGATAGACACCCGCCTTCCGCGGCTCCCATCTCCACGTGGATGAAGGTCCCTCTTGCTCGACGACCTCCGTGTCGCCACTGCGCGTCCTGAACGCATAGCGAAGCTCGCCCGCGCCTCCGTCCGCATAGGCCGTCCAGAAGATCGTGGACGCGCCGGTCTCCGCATTTGCGGCCGTATTCTGCACCAGAGACCCGAAGCTGAGCGGGCGCTCCGTTCTTCCCCGCTCCCAAGCGCAGCCAGTCAGCAGGAGAAGCACGATCAATCCCCCTCCGCCGACCACCCTAGTCGAAGAGTTTGTCGAGCAAGTCATTGACAGCTCTTACGGTGACGGTATCCATGGGCTCTCCGCCCCCGCCGATCAACCGATCCCACAGGGTCACGCCACCCCGAGTCGAAGATGCCGACCAGACGACCATGCCGCTCTTCACCTCGATCATTTGGAGGCTGATCGAGACGACATTTGCGGATGTCGCTCCCGATCGCACCGTTCCGTACTCCCGCACGACGCCGGTGATCACGCTGTCTATCTGGAGAACGTTGCTGAGCTGCTTCACTTGTTCAGTCGAGGGCCCTTCGAGCGGGATCCTGCCGATCTTCGAAATTCCACGCGCGACTTCTCCGGGCGGCAGCACATAGACGGCCCCCGTCGCAAGCAGCATCCCCATGAACGTATCTCGCACGCGTTCCGCGGCCTCATCGACGCTTGTGAGGTTCTGGAAGGGCAAGACGGCCACGGACCGCAGGGATCCGAAGTCCATGTTCGGCTCGAAATACACGTCATCCGCCGCGCAACTCACGATGGCCGCAAGCATGACCAACACGGCGATCCTTCCGCATGCGTCCGCGTCTCGTCTCATAAAGCCTCTCTGCTGCTCACCAACCGCCTCAATAGTAGATTCGAAAATTTGCACGAATCTGTTGCAAGTCGCGCTTCTCGATATCCGATTCGATGGTTCCGTAATCGAAGCTGACGGTCAGAAGACTCGTGCGTGTGACTTGCCAGTTCACTTCCGGCGTGAGGATCTTCGACTCGGTGCCCTGGATATCGATCGTTTGATTGTAGGAGAGTACAAAATTCAGCAGTCCGTCCGGGAACGGCGCCCAGCTCACGGAGTAGTTCTGAGTGTTTTGCAAGCCCCTTTCGTCCCTCTGCTTCTTGCGAAGATTCAGGTTGGCGGACATGCTCAGGGTTCTCAGGGGAACCCAGAACGCCCGGAATCGGGCGATGTGGCTGAAACCGGAGGGCTGATCGGTCTCGGTATCCCACGAGCCCAGATAGTCGATCGAAAAGTTCATCGTCCTGTGTGGAACGATGTTCGTCCCCAGCCTGAACGTTGTGGCGGTGCTGCTCGGACCCACGACCGGATTCTTCATCGAATATCCCAGATCGAAATTGACAGCCCAGTCTCTGTAGACGTCCGCATTGGTGCGGAGGAAGATCGAATTGCCGTATCCGAAGCGTCCTCCTTCGTCGTCATGATTGCCGCTGTAGACGAGTCTCTGATTGAGCGATGGATGATAGTCCGCAGCCAGTGAAGCCGTATAGGTGTGGCGCACCGTGTCCGGCCGATTCGACTCCTCGATGTCGGAGCGCAGCACCCGCGCGTTGGCGTAGAACCTCGGGTTGAATCGATGTTGGAGGCCGACGCCGTTGGTCAGCGTCGACTTGCTCTGATCGAACGGGTCGTCCGTGCGCCTTCTGAACGACGAATCGTAGGTTGCCGTGGTCTTGTTCGTTACCGCCCAACGCACGCCGAGGTTGTAGGTCTGCGTGAAATTCTCGATCTGGAGGCCTGGCTCCGCTGTGATCGTCGTGAATGCCTGCACCCGCTCGATTCGGATCTCCTTCGTCGTGCTCGACAGCGGTGTGGTTACGACCTTGATGAAGGGCGGGTCCACGGTGGGTGCGAACCGGATCTCGAAACGATTGTCGAAGACGTTGTACGTCGCGGAGGTGACGACTTCCTCCGTCCAGTTCAACTGATCATTGCTGGTGAAGACGGTCCAGGCGAACGAGCCGGCTACGGACGCAATTTCGCCAGGCGTGGCGAGTGTCGGATTGGTGAGATCCTCGAGGGGCAGCACATAGAGGGTGTCCACCTCCGTGGGCGATCCAAAATTCAGTCCGACCGAAACCGGATTCAGCGGAGCGCCTCCGCCGATATTCACGTTCGTGAGTGGATTTGCCGCATCGACGACGGTAAGCGTCGTGGGATCCGTGTCGTCCGTGAAATAGAACGCAGCCCCGGGAGAGGACGAGGGAAGATTGATCTCCCCTCCGCCAAGCGGCTCGAGCGTTTCGTAATTGAGTCGGGCCGCGCCCGTTACGCGAATGCGATCGCCGTGGAAGGATCTTGGATAGCGCATTCCCCCGTTGTGGACTTGCGTCAGCGAGCCGCCGCCACTGATCCTTTCTTCTTGATCATTTCGGGTATAGGTATAGTCGGATGAGAATTCCTCGTAGTCGTATCGCGTCTTGACGACGAGCAGATCCAGAACGGTGTCGCGCGTATCGCCGTCGTCCCAGGTATGGAATCGGTTGTAGTCCACATCGACCGACGGCAGTCCCACAGGTTTCCAATTCCACAATCCGGAAACTTCTTCCCGGAAGATCTTTAGTGAATCCATGTCTCTTGGATCGAACTTGAACTCTCTTCTGCGATAGGCCGCACCGGCCGTGTAGAGAGGGTTGGTGAGATCGAGTTCACCAAAGAGCCGACCTGTCCTCTCCTTGAATCCCGTCTTGGTGCCCTCCGTGTCGGTCTCCGTATCGATCAGCTCGAAGTAGCCGCCTCCGAGAAACTTGAGATAGGGATAGAGCTCTTTCTCGAGCTCGACCTTGTATCTCTCCTTGAGCCACGAAAAGTCGGTGTCCGTTTCTTCTTTGTAATCGGGAGAATTCTCGTCTTCGTTCGTTCTTGCGACGTCCGTATGGATGTATTCGACGTCGGCCTGCAATCGGATCTGTGCCCCCTCGGCCCGGACGGCCAGCGGAAGAAGAGCAGTGGTCACGACGAGCGCTGGACCGATCGATATCCAAAGAGCAACGTGCTTGGACATGATTCACCCAGCGATTCGACCGTGCAGCGGGGTTGCAAAGGGATCCTCGCCCAACCGGCAGACGCGCCGCGGCGCCTGCCGAGATGACATCCTCGAGGGCGGCGTTGAATCGGATTTCTCGCCCACCCCGGACTCGCAGCTGCGCTGTCCTCCTCCCGGACGGATCCCATTGCGCCCCGGGGCTGGTGCAATATTCAGGCCGGAGACGCGCCCAGTCAGAGGCACAACCCCGCGACAAACCTAGCTAGTTCTCGATTCCGACGCCCCGGCTCTGGCGCGGGGGGCACCGCCCCAGATCGCCACAGAACCCCGCGGTGCTCGCATCTTGAGATTCTCAGCCAACGCGGAGAGATGCGAGCCAGAGAGCGCGATCCTCCCCGTCTCGAGGCGCTTCGCTCGCTGGATGCCGTGTGCCGGGGCCGTGAGCCGTGCCAATCAGGCGGGCCCAGCGCGCCGCTCCTCTCCGGGATCAGGCGCCGAGGCTAGCCGTGCATGCACCGATGGATCGGATTGATGCGATCCGATTCGATCTCGGAATGTAGCGACTTGCCCCAGCTCGATCTTCGATTTCCCTGAAATGGCCTAGGAATACCCACCCCAGCAATCGAGCCCACCGGCGCGAGGGCCTGCCTGCTACGGGCTCCTAGCGGGCAAGTCGATCAAGACTCCTTGGCCAGCGCGAAGCGCGCCTTGTTGGCCACCTGCAGGATCGGATCCCACACGGGCGCGAACGGCGGCGCGTACGAGAGATCGAGATCCGCCAGCTGCTCGACGCTCATGCCCGCGCTGATCGCGGTGCCGATGATGTCACTGCGTTTGCCGAGACACGGATCGTGACCCGCGAGCGTGGCGCCGACGACGCGGTGATCATCGGCGCGGAAGAGAATCTTCACCCACACGGAGCCGACGTCGGGCATGTAGTGGGCGCGGCTGCCCGCCTCGGCCTCCGCGCTGCGCACCGCGATGCCCGCGCGCTCGGCCTCGCGCGCGTCGATGCCGCAGCGGCCGATGGCGAGATCGAAGACGCGGGTCACCGCGCTGCCGATGATGCCCGGGAAGCGCTCGTCGCCATCCGCCATGTTGGCGCCGGCCACGCGGCCCTGACGATTGGCGCCGAGCGCGAGCGGCACGTACACCGGCTGCTCGAGCACGCGGTGCCACGCTTCCGCGCAATCTCCCGCCGCGAATACGCCCTCGGCGTTGGTGTGCTGACGCTCATCCACGCGAATGGCGCCGCTCTCGCCGAGAGCGATGCCGGCCTCGCGCGCAAGGCGGGCTCTGGGGCGCACGCCGAGCGCGACGAGCGCGAGATCGGCTTCGATGGCGCCGCCGTCGGTGGCCACCGCGCGCACGTGGCCCGCGTCGCCTTCGAAGCCCTCGACCGTGGTCTCGAGGCGCAGGGCCACCCCGTGCGCCTCGAACTCGCGCTGCACCCGATCCGTAAGTGCCGGCTCGCCGCCGCCCATCACGCCGGACTGCTTCTCGATCACGGTCACGTCGAGGCCGCGGCGCGCGAAGGCCTCGGCCATCTCGAGACCGACGTAGCCCGCGCCGATGATCGCGACGCGCCGCGGCGCGTTCCCGAGCTGGCGCAACACGCGCTCCGCATCGACCAGGGTGCGCAGCGACGTCACGCCATCTAGCGCCATGCCCGGCCACGGCGGCAGGATGGGCTCGGCGCCGGTGGCGATCAGCAGGCGATCCCAGGCGAGCATCGTCTCGCCGTCGGGCGTGCGCGCCGTCAGGCGGCGCCGCTCGGTGTCGATCGCGGTGGCCTCCCAGCCCGTGCGCACGTCCACGCCGCGCTCCTTGCGGAGCGTCTCCGGGCTCATCACGATCAGATCGTCGAGCGCGGGCACGTCGCCGGCAATCAGGTACGGGATGCCGCACGCCGCGTACGACGTGAAGGCTCCGCGCTCGAGCACGCTGACCGTCCAGTCGGGCCGGCGCCGGCGAATCTGCACGGCGGCGGACATCCCCGCCGCATCGCCGCCGATGATCAAACACTCCATGGAGATCCTCCTGGCGCGCACATGGCGAGCATACCGCCGACGCGATCGAGCCCGGTCGCTCGACGATTCTACACGGCGCGCACGACCCTTCCATCTCACCGCGTGTCTTCATGGAGGATGGCGGCCCGTGGAGGCCGGAAACCTCGCGGCTCGACGGAGCGCGCCGCGAAGGCTCACGGCGGCCGCGCCAAAGCTGATCGCGTCGCATCTAACATCTACTCGTGTCGGCATGACTCACGCCTGGCAGGTCTGGTAGCGTATTTCTGCGCAGCAGCGCCGCTGCGCGAGCATGGAATCGCATACCATGTCTCTCGAGTCGCTGCTCCAGGCCTACGGCTACCCGATCCTGTTCGCGGGCACCTTCATCGAAGGCGAGACGCCCCTGCTGCTGGCCGGCTTCCTGGCGCACCAGGGCTACTTCGCGCTGCACACGGTGATCGGCGTCGCCTTTCTCGGAAGCTTCAGCGCCGACCAGCTCTTCTTCTTCCTCGGTCGCACGCGGGGCCGACCGCTGCTGGCGCGGCACCCGCGCTGGCACGCCCGGGCCGAGCGCGCCGAGCGGTTCTTCGCGCGCTACGGCGCGGCGATGGCGCTGGGCTTTCGCTTCGCGTATGGGCTGCGCACGGTGAGCCCGTTCGTGATGGGCATGAGCGGATTCAGCCCGACGCGCTTCGCCATCTTGAATCTCTTCGGTGGCGTGCTGTGGTCCGCCAGCATCGCGCTCATCGCTTATCACTCGACCCGGCTCGCCAGCTCCCTCCTGGGAGATCTGCGGCGCTACGAGCCCGTCATCCTCGGGGGCCTGCTGCTGTCGTCGGCGGCGGTCTGGCTGATCTATCTTGTCCGACGGCACAGAGCGACGGCGCGCTCCTGAACGGCAGCCCGCGGCGAACCG
>JAOUNA010000215.1 GCA_029881215.1 Myxococcales bacterium
GGCGCACGCTCGACGGCCTCGGCATCACGAACGTCGTGGTCTACCTGGGGGATGGAACGCTCGGCCGGCCCAGCGATGGCCCCTACCAGGCGATCGTCGTCACCGCCGGCGGCCCCTCGGTGCCCGAGCCCCTGCTCGCGCAGCTCGCGGTCGGCGGCCGCTTGGTCGGTCCTTTTGGAGCTCGCGACGAGCAGCGGCTTGTGCGGATCCGGAGACTCGCCGATCGGGAGTACGCGGAGGAGGTGATCGGTCGCTGCCGCTTCGTGGATCTCATCGGGGCACACGGGTGGGTCGCATGAGTCAGCAGGGAGCCTGGTCTACGGCGATCCTCGCGCTCTGGCTCGCGACTAGCCTGGCGGGGTTGGGTTGCGCGGGGCGCCAGGACTCGGGCGTCGTTCACGTCGTGCGCCAGGGCGAGACGATCTATCGCTTGTCGCGCTACTACGGCGTCTCGACCGAGGACATCGTGCGCGCCAACCGCATTCGCGACGTCTCGAGCGTCCCGGTCGGGACGCATCTGCGCATCCCTGGGGCGCGGCGGGCGCCGCCCCGGGAGTCGCTCGCCCTGGTGGGGCCGGCTCCGGCCGCGCCCGCCCTTGGGGATCTGGCGCAGCGCGAGGCGGGACTCGAGTTCAGCTGGCCGATCCGGGGCAAGCTCAGCTCGGGCTTCGGATGGCGCAGCAGCGGCCAGCACGAAGGGATCGACATCTCGGCGAAACCGGGCACGAGCATTCGCGCCGCGGAGGCGGGCCGGGTCATTCTGGCGGGCAAGCTCGGCGGCTACGGGCGCGTGGTGATCGTGAAGCACGCCGGGCGCTATTCGAGCGTCTACGCGCACAATCGGCGCAATCGGGTGCAGAAGGGCGCATTCGTCGAAAAGGGTGACGTGATCGCCGAGGTGGGCGCCAGCGGGAACGCGAGCGGCCCCCATCTGCACTTCGAGATTCGGCGCGATCGGAAGCCCGAGGATCCGCTTCAGTTCCTGCGCTGAAGACGTTGCCGAGCTCGAACGCACGAAGGGGGCGCGCTTGCGCGCACCCCCTTCGAGGATCGGAATCGGCGGGACGGGTCTCTAGCGCTGGCGCCGCAGCGTGCGCCCCACCAGCAGCAAGCCCGCCGAGAAGAGCAGCAGGCCCGTCGGCTCGGGCACCACCGTTTCCGCGTCGTGCGAGAAGGGTACGAAGCCCGGATCGTTGCCCTTGGTGATATCGATGTCGCCGTTTCTCGTGCTCGTGTTGTAGCCGTCGAAGTGGAGCTGGACGGCATCGCTGAGGTCCGACTTGTCGATGTCGATCTTCACGAAGTACATGCAGTCCACGCTGCTGCAGTCCACCGTGGAGTCGAAGCCGTCGGCGAAGCGGACGTCCTGGGTGTTGTACACGGCGGTCTGCGCGCCGGCGCTGAACTGGACGGCCACCTCGTAGAAGAAGGTGTCGAAGATGCCGTGCGGCGCGAGATCGCCCGGGTCGGACGGAGAGGTTCCGTCCAAAGCGAGCTCGAGCGGCGGCCGGCCGTAGGTCATGTCCTGCGTCACCCTTACCTCGCCACCGTTGACGTCGAAGGAGCCCAGCATTCCCGGCGCCGCCCGCTGCGGCGTCAGCGCAATCGAGATGTAGTAGGTATCCGCGAGGAGCGCGGTCTCGTTCGCGTTCGAAAGCGGGGACAGATACAGGTAGACGGAGAAGGTGTCGCTCGTCGTCTGGATGGTCTCGGCGTCGCCGGAATAGAAGGCGTCGTCTGCGTCCAGGTCGAGCTGCAGCTGCGGCACGGCTTGTGCGGAACCGGCTGTCACGCAAAGGCCCCAAGCCGCCGCCAACGCCAGATTCCGTTTCAATTGACCCATCATCTCTTTGCTCCTCGGCGTGGCTGTTCGCGCACGCAACCCGTCGACTCGCGTCAAGCAAAAGCAACTTGCATGCCAAGCCAGCGAGGAGATCTCAAGTGACCGATTTTAAATAAGAAAAAGGAATCACGAACAACGCGAAACGGACGCCGAAGCCGTGGACTGTAAACGTGGTTGACACGAAAGTTGATCGAAAATGAGCGTCGTGGGCGCAATCGAGCAACCTATCAGATAAAACATGATGATTGTCAGACACTTGCGAGAATTTCTGCCTATGAATCTGCGGTGTAAAATGCATTGACATTCCTCTTTCGATGAAACGAAAGGGCCTGGGCTCCCAATCTCGTCGGATTCCAGAGATAATCGCGCCCGGGTTGTTGCGAAATAGGAGTCACGCGGACCGTTGCAGAACGCACTCGATGCCCAGACCCATCGGCTCATCGATCGGCTCTACGAGTCCGCGGTGCGGCCCGAGGCGTGGACCGAGGTCCTCGTGGGACTGTCCGAGCTCTTCGGGGGCTCTCCCGTCCTCGGCGAGCTCTACTTCCCCGAGCGCACCGAGTCGCCGTACAGCGCCGTCGGCTTGGACGAGAAGTTTCTCGCCACCTATCAGGAGGCGTTTCTCCAGTACGTGCCTTGGGCGCTCCAGATGGATGCGCAGCTCGTGGATCGCTTCCGCGTGCTCTCGGACGTGATGCCGGGTGTGGAGCTCGCCGAGAACGAGTTCTATCTCAAGTGGATGAAACCCCAGGGCCTCGCCCCGATCTGGCCGCTCAGCATCATGATTCCCGCCGCTTCGGGTCAGCTCGTCGGTGGGCTGATGGTGTTTCGCCGCGAGGTGGAGGAGCCCTTCACGCAGGCGGAGATCGACGTCGCCGATGCGCTGGTCTCCCACTTCGGCCGCGCCATCCGGATGCGCCTGGCGCTCGATGCGGCGCAGCGGGTTCGCGCGCCGCTCGCCGATGCCCTGGATCGCTTGCCGCTCGGGCTGCTCGTGCTGGATCGACAGCAGCAGGTGCTGATCGAGAACACCAGCGCGGAGCAGATCCTGTCGCTCGCCGACGGCCTCGAGGTCCGGGCCGAAGGTCCAGCGGCGTCCGATCCGCGCGAGCACGCCAGGCTGCAGGATCTCATCGCAGTCGCCACGTCGACCTCCCAGGGCAGCAGCTTCGACGCCACGGGCTTCATGCAGATCAGCCGCCCTTCGGGCCGCCAAGCGTTCTCCGTGATGGTTTCGCCGCTGCTCGCAGCGTCCGACGGCGCGATCTCGCAGGAGGGCGTGGTGGCCTTGTTCATCTCCGACCCCGAAGCGGATTACGTGCCCACGAGCGAGGCGCTGAGCAAGATCTACGCGCTGACGCGAAGCGAAGCGGACATCGTGCAGTTGCTCTCGAAGGGGCTCTCTCTCGACGAAATCGCCGCCGATCGCGGTATCAGCATGAACACTGCACGGAGTCACTTGAAGCACGTGTTCAGCAAGACCGGCACCAGCCGCCAGAGCGAGCTGCTCGGTCTGGTGATGTCCGGAGTGGGATCGATACGGACGCGCTGAGGGGACGGATCTCCGCCGCGCATCCAGCGCTCAGGAGGCCGTTGCGCGCGATTTCGATGGAGTTCTGCCTCGGATCCGATAGCTTTTGCCCCGAGCCCCCGTAGCTCAGACGGATAGAGCGTCGGTTTCCTAAACCGTGCGTCGCAGGTTCGAGTCCTGCCGGGGGCACCAAGGACAGCTCCTGGGCATTGCGCACCGCTCGCGCCGGATCGCGGGGTGGCGGCGTTCCACGTGGAATGCGGTCGTGGAACGTTCGCGTGCGAGCGGAATGTGGCGGGGCCGAGCAGGCCCCGGGGCGACGCTGGGCCGAGGCGTGCGGCGCGCGTCGTCTGTGCTCTAGACTCGCCCGTTCGATTTTCTTCGAGAGGGCGATGCCGAAGGACCGGCGAGTCGCGTCGACGGGCTGGGTGAGCAGCTGGGGACCGTATTGGTTTCCCATGCTCGCATTTCTCGCGCTGCTCTCGATTTCGCGCTACCTGCCCGAGGCGGCGGCGCCTTGGCTGTTCCTGCTGCGCGTGGCCGTGCCCGGCTGCCTCTTGCTCTGGTACGCCTGGCGCGGTTGTTATCCGGAGCTGCGCGGTGCTCCGTTCACGCCGGGTGGGGTGACGCTGGATGTCTGCGTGGGCCTGCTGGGCGCCGCGCTCTGGATTGCACCCTTCGTGCTCGCGCCGTCCCTGCGTCCCGAGAATTCGGGATTCGATCGCGGTGTCTTCGGGGTGTCTTCCCAGTGGTTCGCGCTGCTGATTCGGGGCGCCGGCTTCGCCGTCGTCACGCCGTTCATCGAGGAGCTCTTCGTGCGCAGCTGGATGCTGCGTTACGTGGATGTCTTCGAGGGCAGCCGGGATTTTCGCAGCGTGCCGATCGGGCGATTCACCTGGCGGAGCTTCCTCGTGGTGACCGTGTACTTCGTGTTCAGCCACGTCCAGTGGGAGTGGGGCGTGATGCTTGCGTGGACGCTCCTCACCATGAGCTGGCTCTATCATCGCCGGCACATCGCGCCGCTGATCCTCGTGCACGCGGTGACCAACGCCGCGATCTTCTTCTTCGTGTTGCTCTCCGACGGACGCTTCGTGTCCGCCGACGGGCAGCCGCTGGCGTTCTGGTTCTTCTTGTAGCGCGCTTCCGGGTGGGCCCAGCCGTGGCGCGCGCCTCATCTTCAGACGGCGCCGCGATGACCCAGACGAAT
>JAOUNA010000216.1 GCA_029881215.1 Myxococcales bacterium
GGCATACACGAGGCGCTGTCGTGCGACGCGACTCAGCCCCTGGAAGCGGTCGGAGACCACGACGGCCCGAAAGTGTCCGGCACCCCCCGCCGCGCCCGCGTGGCCGGAGTGGTGGTGGCTGTCGTCTACGACCTCGACGTGCAGAGCCGACAACGATTCGCGCAGCTTCTGCTCGATGTGGGAGCGTCGATCCATGGGCCCTTTCGCCAGCGTCGGCCGTTGCGGGGGCGGCGCAGCGCGCGCCGCAGTCAGTCGAGGGCGGGTCGGCGCGCGCCGACCCGCCCTCCGCAATCCGCCTCCGAGAGGGAGACTTCGCGAGCCAAGCCGCGCTAGCCCGACGTGATCGGGATCGTCCGCGCCTCGGGCTGCTCCTGCGGCAGCTTCGGCAACGTGACGGTGAGCACGCCCGCCTTGTACGTGGCTGTCACGGCCTTCTCGTCGATGTCGGCGGGCAGCCGGATCGCCCGGCGGAAGGAGCCGCGGAAGGTCTCCACGTGCCGGAAGCCCTTCGCCTCGTCGCCCTCCTCGTGCTCGTCCTTTCTCTCTCCCTCGATGGTCAGAACGCCGTCGTTGAGGGCGACCGCGATGTCCTTCTCCTCGAGACCCGGGAGCTCGGCCGCAACGCGGATTTCGTCATCGGTTTCGGTGAAGTCCACGCGCGGGGCATAGAGGCCCGGAGATCCGACCTGGACCAACGGGTGGCTGAAGCCTCGCCAGAGCTCATCGAACACGCGATCCAGGTCGTCGTAGAATCCGAACGAGCTCGAGCGACGCGCGGGGACAGCACGGCCGCGGGGTACGATCAGGTGTGCCATATCGTGTCTTGCCTCCTTGCGGGCGAGTTCGCTCCGATCTGGAGTCTGCTTCCCCCCAGCTTCCCTCGGGGGGTCCGCCCTTCGTGGGCCAACGCTAAACACGGCCCGACGAGCGTCAACGCCCCGCAGCAGCACGGGCTGGCCACCGCTGTTGCCTTCGGCGACGAGCTGCGTCCACACGCGCACGATGCATGCCCCGTCCGGTGCGCTCAGAGGCGCACGACGGCGCAGATGGCGAGAAGGCTGCCGAGCGCGGCCACCGAGTAGAGGATCGCCGCCAGGGTCGCGTCGCGCGCCGCGCCACCGAAGTCCAGCGACAGCGAGCGCACGTGGTGCGCGCCCTTCCACAGGGGCAGCGCAATCAGCGCCAGGAGCACCAGTCGACCGATCCAGTGCGACGCGAGCGCATGCGCGCGCTCGTAGGCGAGCGCACCCGGGGCCACGAGGCCGAGCGGCGCGGCGACACCGATCACGATCAGCCAGCCCGTGAGCAGAATGGTACCGATCAGGATTCCCTGTCCGAAGAGCAGCCAGACCAACGGCTCGATGCGCAGCAGAAAGTGCTTCATCAAGAGATCCCCCCGGCCAGAATTGCGGTCATCAGGCCCGCGACACCGATCCACACGGCGTAGAGGAAGCCCAGGATCACGGGCTGGGGCGGCGGCTTCACGGGCCCGATCCGCGGCGGTTGCGCCTTGGGGAAGAGCCGGAAGAAGCGCACGCCGACGAATACGACCGAGATCAGCGCAATCACATGAAACGCTACGTACGACGGATGCGTGAGCTCCCTCTGCACCTCGTGCCAGGCGGCCGCTCCGTTGCCGAGCGCCCAGACGACGCGCAGCGCGACGAATCCCACGAGCAGATAGAGCACGCCCGTGATGTCGAAAAGGGTGTAGGCCGCGTAGCGACCCCTGAACGGGAACTGAGGCGGCCTCTGAGGCCGAGCCGTCCTCGTTCTACCGGGTCGGGACGGCTGCATCGCATCGGGATGAGCAGCACCTGCCACGACTATTCCCCTCCTCCGCGCGGAACCACGAAGCTCGCGGCCCAGTCGATCACGGCGTTGATCTTCGCCTGATTCACGGCAGCGGCCGGATCCACGTGCTTCGGGCAGACCTCGCTGCACTCGTTCGCGTAGGAGCACGAAAAGACGGTTCCCTCCCCGCGGAAGATTCCGTTTCGCTCCGCGTTGCCTTCATCGCGGGAGTCCAGGTTGTACCGGTGACCGAGGGCAATCGCCGCAGGTCCGATGAATGCAGGCTCGTTTGCCACCACGGGACACGCGGCATAACAGAGCATGCAGTTGATGCACATGCTGAACTGCCTGAATTGCTCGAGCTCCTCTGGAGACTGCCGGTACGTGCCTTCCTCGGCCGCTCTCTGCTTGGCCCGGATGATCCACGGCCTCACGCCGTGCAGCTTTTCCATGAATCCATCCAGATCGATGACGAGATCGCGAATCACGGGGAAGTTCGAGAGCGGCTCGACCTCGATCGTATCGCCGTAGTCCGAGAGCGCGTCCTTGCACGTGAGGCTCGGCTTCCCATTTACGAGCATTCCGCAGCTCCCGCAGACCGCCATGCGGCACGACCAGCGGTGCGACAGAGTCGGGTCGATCTCGTCCTTGATGAAGTTGAGCGCGTCGAGAACCTTCCAGTAGGGTTCGACGGGCACCTCGTAGGTCTGCTTGCGCGGCTCATCATCTCGATCGGGATCGAAACGCGTGATCACGAACTTCTTCCTGTCCTGATCGCTCATCAGTACTTTCGCTCCTCGGGCTCCCACGTTCCGAGCGTCACGGCCTTCTTCCCGAGCCTCGGACCGGCCGGATCGAAGTGGCAGATGGTGTGGTAGAGATAGTTCTGATCGTCGCGCGTCTGAAAATCCTTCCGCGTGTGTGCGCCGCGGGATTCCTTGCGGTGAGCGGCGGAAACCGCAAGAGCCTCGGCGACATCGAGCATGTTGCCGAGCTCGAGAGCGACGACCAGCTCCGTGTTGAAGACGCTGCTCGTGTCCTCGAGGGCCAGGTCGGCGTAGCGGCCCTTGAGCCGAGCCACCGAGCGCACGGTTTCGTCCATCGAAGCCTGTTCTCGATACACACCGCAGCCGGATTCCATCGTCTGATTGAGCTCGCGGCGAATCCGCGCGAGCTTCTCTCCGCCCTTCTTCTTTCCGCGCAGTGCTTCGATGCGAGCCGCTTCTTCCTCACCCATGCGCCGCAGCACGGCTTCGCTGCCGTCATTCGATCCGGCGGCGAACTCGACGGCCTTGGTGCCCGCGCGCGCGCCAAACACGAGACACTCCGTCAGGGAATTCGATCCGAGCCGGTTCGCACCGTTCAGTGACACGCAAGCCACCTCTCCCGCCGCATAGAGACCCGGAATCACTGTGGCGCCATCGATATCCGTATCCACACCGCCCATCATGTAGTGCACCACGGGGCGGATGGGAATCGGTTGAACCACGGGATCGACGCCGATGTACGTCTTGGCGAGCTCGCGCACCATCGGCAGACGCGTGCTGATCTTCTGCTCTCCCAGGTGCGTGAGATCGAGGTGCACGTACTCACCGTACGGGCCCTTGAAGCCCCGGCCGGCCTCGATCTCCATCACGATCGCCCGGGAAATCATGTCGCGGGGTCCGAGCTCGGCCTTGGTGCCGACCCCGTAGTCCCGCGTGACCAGGAAGCGCTCTCCGTCGGAGTTGACCACATAGCCCCCTTCACCTCGGGTCGCCTCCGTGATCAGGATCCCGGTTCCCGGGAGCCCGGTCGGGTGGTACTGCACGAACTCCATGTCCTTGAGCGCAACGCCCTCTCGATACGCCAGCGACATGCCGTCGCCGGTCTTGATGTTCCCATTCGTCGTGAACGGAAAGATCTTGCCGGCACCACCCGTCGCGAGAATCACGGCGCGCCCCAAGATGGTGCGCACCACGCCCTCGCGGACGTCCAATGCCACGACGCCCCGGATTGCGCCTCCATCAACCAACAACTTGGTGACGAACTGCTCGTCGTAGCGGACGATGCGGTCGAATCGCATCGAGTGCTGAAAGAGCGTGTGGAGCATGTGGAAGCCGACCTTGTCCGCGGCGTACCAGGTCCGCTTCGTGCTCATGCCTCCGAAGGCCCGAGTCGCCACGCTGCCATCTTCGTTGCGGCTCCATGGACAGCCCCAGTGATCCATGAGCGTGAGCTCCTTCGGTGCCTCTTCGACGAAATACTGGATGACATCCTGGTCTCCCAGGAAGTCCGAACCCTTCACGGTGTCGTAGCCGTGCATCTCGAAGCTGTCGTCTTCGCGTGCGACTGCAGCCGCACCTCCCTCCGCGGAGACGGTGTGACTCCGCATCGGATAGACCTTCGAAACCATGGCCACGGAGATGTTGGGGGACGCCTCCACGGCGGCGATCGCTGCGCGTAGACCGGCAGCTCCGCCACCGACGATGACGACGTCGTGTCGGATGACTTCAGACAAACCGTACCTCGTGCGTGCGGCGAGCCTCTGCATCGCGGGCTTCGGATCCGATTCGCCCCGGATCGCGGTCGGCCGATCGGTCGATCAACCGCTCAGCCAATCGCCCTGAAAACCACTCTGAAGAACACCGCGCGACACCCACTGCGCAGATCCCTGCAGGAAGCTCGCGCGAAACGCTCTGCAATGCTCGAAATGACCGGCCCCGAAATCGAACGAGCGACCCTTCGAACGCCACGGGCGAGCCTTCGAGGCGGGGCGAGAACGACCCCCGAGCGGGGG
>JAOUNA010000051.1 GCA_029881215.1 Myxococcales bacterium
TTGCTGGGGCCGGCCGAGTATCGCGAGTGGGTACTCCCCGCGCACCGGGAAATCGCCGCAAAATTGGACCGTAAGCGCGCACCTCTCATTCTCTACGTGAAGGGTGGGGCGCACGTCGTGGACGCCATGCTCGAGAGCGGTGCGGACGTCGTCTCGCTCGACTGGCGCGTCGATCTGGCGGCGGCGGCGCGCGCCGCGGACGGCCGCGCCAGCCTGCAGGGCAATCTCGATCCCTGTGCACTCGCCGCCCCCGCGCAGGAGATCGAGCGGCGCGTGCGCGAGATGGTGGCGGCGGCGGCGCCGGCGCGCGGCCACATCGTGAACCTCGGACACGGCTGCATGCCGGACACGCCGGTCGAGGGCGTGCGCGCCTTCACGGCTGCGGTTCGCGCCCTCGGAGAGGCGTCGCCGTGAGTGTCGACGTCGCATCTCTCGATCTCGACCAGCTGCTCGAGGTCTTGCCCCGCTACACGACCGAGGGTCCGCGCTACACCAGCTATCCGACGGCCCCGGTCTGGACGGAGAGCTACGGCCCCGAGGATTTTCGCTCCGACCTGGCCCAGGCGGATGCCGATGCGAGCGACGGCCTCTCGCTCTACGTGCACGTTCCCTTCTGCGAGAGCCTGTGCCACTACTGCGCCTGCAACAAGCTGATCACGAAGGACCACGCCCGCGCAGCCGGCTACCTGGACGCGGTCGAGCGCGAGGTGGCCGCGGTTCGCAAGGCGCTGCGCGTGCCGCGGATGGCGACCCAGCTCCACTGGGGGGGTGGGACGCCCACCTGGCTCGCGCCGCAGGAGGTGCGCCGGCTGGCGCGCATCCTGACCGAGGCCTTCCCGCTGCGCGAGAACGCCGAGGTCTCCATCGAGGTCGATCCGCGCGTGACGACCGAGGCGCACGTCGACGCGCTCGTGGATTCCGGCTTCAACCGCATCTCGATGGGCGTGCAGGATTTCGACGCCCGCGTGCAGCAGGCGGTGCATCGCATCCAGCCCGCCGAGGACACCGCGGCGCTCGTGGCGCTGTGTCGGAAGGCGGGCTTCGAGAGCGTGAACTTCGACCTGATCTACGGGCTTCCGTACCAGACGGTGGCGAGCTTCGAGCGCACGCTGGACATCCTGTTCGAGATCGGACCGGACCGCATCGCGCTCTATTCGTACGCCCACGTGACGTGGAAGGCCAAGCAGCAGCGCGGCTTCGAACGCGTGGACCTGCCCGACGCGACGACCAAGCTCGAGATCATGTTCATGGCGATCCGCCGCTTCCTCGCCGAGGGCTACCGCTTCATCGGCCTCGACCACTTCGCCCGGCCGGAGGACGAGCTGTCGCGCGCGCTCGCGGACCGCACGCTGCGGCGCAACTTCATGGGGCACACCACGCAGGCGGGCGTGGACCTGCTCGGCTTCGGGCCGAGCGCGATCAGCGAGCTGCGCAGCAGCTTCGCGCAGTCGCACCGGGAGGTCGACGCCTGGCAGGATGCGGTGATGCGCGACGGAATGGCCACGGTGCGCGGTCACCGTCTGTCGCGGGACGATGTCGAGCGCCGCTGGGTGATCGAACGGATCATGTGCCACGGGCAGCTGCGCGCCGACGAATTCGAGGCGCGCTTCGGCCGCGCGTTCGCCGAGAGCTTTGCGGACGCGCTCGCCGAGCTGGCGCCCATGCAGGCGGATGGCCTGGTGGAGATCGCCGCGGACGGCAGCCTCGTGGTGACGCCCGCCGGAAGACTGCTGGTGCGGAACGTGGCCATGGCGTTCGATGCGTACTTGGCTGAGCAACGGCGCAGCGGTGTGCGCATGTTCAGCAAGACGGTCTAGAGGCGGGCGGGGCATTGGGCGTACCCAGGGTGGATGCCGTCGTTGCGGGAGCCGGCGTCGCGGGCCTCGCCGCGGCGCTCGAGCTGCAAGACGCCGGCTGTGAAGTCGCCGTCGTCGATCCCTCGGATCGGCCCGGCGGCGTGATGCGCACGGATCACGTCTCGGGCTACGTGATCGAGCGCGGGCCGAACACGGTGCAGGTGGGGCCGACCATGCTCGGCTTCCTGCGCCGCCGGGGCCTGGAAGAGGTCGTGCTGCGCGCCCGCCCCGCCAGCCGCCTGCGCTACATCTTCCGGGGCGGCGCGCTGGTCCAGGTGCCGATGTCACCCGTCGCGCTGGCGCGCACGCCGCTGCTGCGCGCGCGCGGCAAGCTGCGCCTGCTGCTCGAGCCCTTCGTGCGGCGCGGACCGCCCGAGGGCGAGAGCGTCGCCGAGTTCGTCGGCCGGCGTCTGGGGCGGGACGTGGTCTCCGGGCTCGTCGGGCCCTTCCTGACCGGCGTGTACGCGGGCGACGAGGATCAGCTCGGCGCGCGCGCCGTGTTCAAGAAACTCGTCGAGCTCGAGCAGCGCTACGGCTCGATCGCGGGCGGGGCGCTGCTCGGCGCCTTCGGCGCGCGCGGCCCGCGCGGTCTGCGCGGATCGTACTCCACCGAGCAGGGGCTCGGCGTCTTCGCGCGCAGCCTTGCGGATCGCCTGGCGGAGCCGCCCGGGCTCGGAAGCCGCGTGGCGCGGATCGCGCGGGACGGCGCGCGCTGGCGCGTGGAAGTCTCGGCGCCGAGCGGAGAGCGCAGCCTCGACGCAGCGCGCCTGGTGCTGGCGACGCCCGCCTTCGCCGCCGCCGAGCTGTTGCGCGGCGTGGACGCCGACGCGGCCAGCGCGCTCGAGGAGATCGTCTACGCGCCGATCGTCGGAATCGCGGTCGGCGTCGACCCCGCCGATGCCGCGACCCCGATCGAGGGCTTCGGCTTCCTGACCGCGCGGGACGAAGGGCTCGCGCTGCTCGGCTGCCTCTTCATGAGCCGCCTGTTTCCGTCGCGTGCGCCGCAGGGTCGCGAGCTGTTGCAGTGCATGCTGGCGGGCATGCGCCATCCGGACCTGATCGACGAGCCGGACGACGCGCTGGCGAAGCGGGTGGCCGCGGATCTCGAACGCACCCTGGGGCTGCGCGGCGAGGTCGCGCCGCTCGCGATCACGCGCTGGCCGCGCGCCGTGCCCCAACCCGGTCGCGACCACGTCGGGCGCATCGGCTGGGTGCGCGAGCGGCTGCGCGATCTCCCCGGACTCGTGCTGGCGGGCAGCTATGTGGATGGCGTCGGTGTGAGTGATGCGCTCGCGTCCGGGGTCGTCGCGGCGCAGGAGCTCGTCGCCCGCGACGCCTGAGGCACGCGCTGCGGCCGTTCAGGCCTTCGCGGCCCGCAGCAGGTCGGCCAGCGCCGAGATCCACGCGGGCTGCGCATTCAGGCTCGGCACCAGATGCAGCGCCTCGCCGCCGGCCGCGCGCCACTGCTCGCGTCCGCGGATGCCGATCTCTTCGAGGGTCTCCAGGCAATCCGCAACGAAAGCGGGGCAGAGCACGGCGAGGCGCGCGACGCCGCGGCTGGCGAGGTCGTGCAGCACCTCGTCGGTGTAGGGCCGGATCCAGGGGATGCGTCCGAGGCGCGACTGAAAGGAGGTGGAGTGCGTGTCGGCGGGCAGCGCGAGCCGCTCGGCCAGCGCGCGCGTCGTCGCGAAGCACTGGGCGCGGTAGCAATCGCGGTTGACGCGCGCGATCGCGTCGCAGCAGCCCGGGCTCGCGAGGCAGTGGCCGGCGCTGGCGTCCGCGGCGCGCACCTGGCGCTCCGGGAGCCCGTGATAGCTGAACAGCACGTGGTCCGGCCGAAACTCGTCGAGCTCCGGCCGCGCCACCGCGCTCCAGGCGGCGAGGAACCCCGGATCGTCGTAGAACGGCTCGAGCACGCGAACCGGCGGGCTGTCGGGGCTGGCGCGGGTCAGCTCCAGCACGCGCGCCACCACGGAGCCGGTGGCGGCCTCCGAATACTGGGGAAAGAGCGGCAGCAGCCGGATCTCGCACACGGCGGCCGCGCGCAGCTCGGCCAGGGCCTGGCCGAGCGAGGGCTTGCCGTAGCGCATGCCCAGCGCCACCGCGAAGTCCGCGCCGAGCGCGGCCGCCACGCCATCGCGCAGCGCGCGCCCGTACAAGAGCAGCGGAGAACCCTCTGGCGTCCAGATCTTCGCGTACGCCGCCGCGGAGGCGCGCGGCCGCGTCGGCAGGATCACCGCGTTCAGGAGCAGCCAGCGCGCCAGCGCGGGCATGTCGATCACGCGCGGATCGCTCAGGAACTCGCGCAGATACCGGCGCACCTCCCGCGGCCTCGGCGCCTCCGGAGTGCCGAGGTTGACGAGCAGCACGCCGATCGGGCTCTGTGTCACGCGCGCGGACCGCCCGGGCGCAGCCAGCCTCCCAGCCACGCCGAAACGCCGACGTAGTAGGCGGGATAGACCAGCGAGAGCTCCGCGAGGGGGAGCTCGTGGTGGCGCTGCGGATCCCACGCCGCCCAGGCCACCAGCAGGATCCAGGCGAGCGCACCGAGATTCGTGGTGAGTCGCAGGCTTCGCATCTGGCTCGGGTAGACATACTTGAGCGGAACGAAGACGAGCAGGGCGCAGACCAGCACCAGACCCGTCGCGAGCCACGGCCCGATCCCGACCAGCCAGATCGAGAGCGCGAGGACGTTCCAGTACGAGGGCCAGCCCAGGAAGAAGCCGTCCCGGGTCTTGGCATCGCGCTGAGAGAATCCGTAGCTGCTGGCGAGGATCGGAACCGCGGCCAGCACCGGTGGTGCCAGCGCGCCGATTTCCAGCAGGAATACGACGGGAACGATCACGTAGTTCAGAAAGTCCACGAGGTCGTCCAGGCGCCGGCCATCCACCCCGGGCAGCACGCGCCCGACGTCGACGGCGCGCGCGAACGTGCCGTCCACCGAATCGATGGACAGCGCCACCAGCATCCACAGCGCGGCGCGCGAGAGGTCGCCTGCGGCGAGCTCCACGAGGGTGATCAGTGCCACCAGGGCGCCGCTGGCCGTGAAGGCATGGACGCACCACGCGAGCAGCACCTGCGAGCGGGACGGGTTGGTCGAATCGGCGCGAGTCATGACCGGGGAGCTTCGGCGAATCCGCTGGTGCTTACCAGAGGCGCTATAGTCGGGCCCGAGCGGGCGCCGCGTGCAGAGCCGGGAGCGAGGCGAGCATCCATGCAGAAGGTGATCCGGAGTCCGATTCCTCGCGAGGAAGCCGATCGGCGCCACACCGAGCGCGCGATCGAGTTCCTGCGCCAGGGCGGGGACTCCTTCCTGACCACGAAGGTCGACAAGGTCCTCAACTGGGGCCGCAAGTACTCGATGTTCCTGTATCCCTTCGTCACGGCCTGCTGCGGGATGGAGTTCATGTCGGTGGCCGGCCCGCGCTACGACCTCGACCGCTTCGGCTGCGCGCTGCCCCGCTTCTCTCCGCGCCAGGCGGATCTGCTCATGGTGGTGGGCACCATCACGCACCGCCAGGCGCCGGTGCTCAAGAAGGTCTACGACCAGATGGCCGAGCCCAAGTGGGTGGTCGCCTTCGGTGCGTGCACGTGCTCGGGCGGACCGTACAACAACTACGCCACCGTGCAGGGCATCGACACCATCATTCCGGTGGATATCTACATTCCGGGCTGTCCGCCGCGACCGGAGGCCGTGCTCGACGGCCTGATCAAGCTGCAGGCCCGCGTGCAGCAGGAGCGGATTCCGCAGGAGGGCCGCCATCGCGACTTCGCGGATCTGCACCTGCCCGTGGTGGAAAAGCCCATTCCCTAGCTTCGCTGCGGCGGTGCGGGGCGGGGATTCGACCGCTGGGGTGCGGGATCTTGCCGAAGCTCGCCGTGGAGAGTCTCGGGTGCTTGCCCTACGAACAAGCGCTCGAACGGCAGCAGCAGGCGCTGGTCGCGCGGCGCGCGGGAACGGCCCCGGACACGCTGATCCTGCTCGAGCACCCGCCGGTGGTGACGCTGGGGCGCGGCGCCGACGAGGCGCATCTGCGCCTGTCGCGGCAGGCGCTCGCGGCGCGGGGCATCGCGGTGCGCGACGCATCGCGCGGCGGCGACGTCACCTACCACGGCCCGGGTCAGCTGGTGGGGTATCCGGTGCTCGATCTCGCCGCGCGCGGCGAGCGGGACGCGCACCGCTACCTTCGCGACCTTGAAGGGGTGCTGTGCGTTGCGCTCGAGCAGCTCGGCGTGACGCCGCGCCGCGTGCCCGGCTACACGGGCGTCTTCGTCGCGCGCGCATCCGGCGCCGCATCCGCACGCGAGCGCAAGATCGCGTCGATCGGCGTGGGCCTGCGGGGCTGGATCACCTACCACGGCTTTGCTCTCAACGTGGATGTCGATCTGGCGGGATTCGCGAGTGTCGTGCCCTGCGGCTTGCAAGACGTGGAGATGACCTCGATCGCGCGGGAGCTCGGTGCGGCGACTCCGGCGGATCTCGGACGCCGCGCCCGCGCCGCCGTGACCCGGGCCTTCCTCGAGCGCTGGGGATAGACCGGGTGGGGCGCGCGCGCAGGCGCCACCGCGCTGGCCGGCGCGAGCCCCTCCCCCTATATTGCGGCCCGTGCCGGGCAAGGTCATCCAGGTCGAGCGCCGCGCGAAGCTGGGCTTCATCGAGCGCCTCTACGTTCCCATGATCGTGAAGGGGCTGGTGGTGACGAGCCGCCATTTCTTTCGCAACCTGCGCGGCTTCGTCACGGGGAAGAATCGCACCGACTTCGTGGTGCAGTACCCCGAGGAGCGCATCGACTACCCGGACGCCTTCCGCGGCATGCCGGTGCTCGTGCAGCTCGAGAACGGGCAGCCGCGCTGCGTGGCCTGCGGGCTCTGCGAATTCGCCTGCCCCACGGACTGCATCAGCATCGTGCCCGGCGAGATCGAGGGCGCGGGCATCGAGCGCTATCCGGTGGCCTTCGACATCGACATGTCGCGCTGCATGTTCTGTGGTCTCTGCGAGGAGGCGTGTCCCGAGGAGGCGATCGTGCTGAGTCGCGAGGTGGAGATCGCCGGCTACGACCGCGGCTCGATGCTCTACGACAAGGAGCGCCTGCTGGTGCCGGAGCCGCTGCTCAAGCGCCGGCTCGAGTTCCTGCGCGGCGAATACGATCGCGAACACGCGCCCGCGGTGGAGCGAGGCTGATGGAGGACTTCGGCTCTCCTGCGCTGCGCGCTCTGCTCGGCGCGCTGCCCGGCGCGGTGCTGGAGACGCACGCTCAGCACGGCGACGCCACCGCGGTGGTGGAGCGCGCGCGCATCCTCGACGCCCTGGCACTGCTGCGCGAAGAGCCGAAGCTCGACTTCGGCATGCTCACGGATCTCACGGCCGTCGACACTCTGCCGCGCGCGCCGCGCTTCGAGGTCGTCTATCACCTCTACTCCCCGACGCAGAACCATCGGGTGCGCCTCAAGGCGCGCGTGCCCGAGGACGATTGCCACATCGCCAGCGCAGTGAGCCTCTATGAGTCCGCCAATTGGATGGAGCGCGAGGTGTGGGACCTGTACGGCATTCGGTTCGACGATCACCCGGATCTGCGGCGCATTCTGCTCTACGAAGAGTTTGAGGGGCACCCGCTCCGCAAGGACTACCCCAAGGAGCGCCGTCAGCCGCTCGTGGGGCCGGAGAACTGAGTCGTGGCGCAACCCCATTTTCCCGGCGCGCCGTTCCAGTCCGAGGACGACTTCGAGCGCGACCTCCACACCGAGCACCAGCTGCTCAACATGGGCCCGTCGCACCCGGCGACCCACGGCACGGTCAAGTTCCTGATCGAGCTCGATGGCGAGAGCATCGTCAATCTCGATATCCAGGTGGGCTATCTGCACCGCGGATTCGAGAAGGAGTGCGAGAGCGGCAGCTGGTATCAGGCGATTCCCTACACGGATCGCCTCAACTACAGCTCGGCCATCATCGCCAACGTCGGCTACTGCATGGCCGTGGAGAAGCTGCTCGGGCTCGAGACGCCCGAGCGCTGCCAGTGGCTCCGGGTCCTGGTGAGCGAGATGGCGCGCGTTGCCGATCACCTGACGCGCTGCGGCGCGGCGTGTCTCGAGCTCCAGGCGATGACGCCCTTCCTCTACGGCATCGAGGCGCGCGAGCTCGTCTGGGATCAGCTCGAGACGCTGTGCGGCGCGCGCGTCACCTCGAACTACGTGCGCATCGGCGGCTTGAAGCACGACATGAAGCCGGACTTCCCCGCGAGCTGCCGAGAATTCATCGCGAAGACCCGCTCCCTGCTGAAGGATTTCGGCGACGTCATCACCAGCAACCGCATCTTTGTGGATCGGCTGGTGGGGACCGGCGTCATCGACCGGGACACCTGCCTGAGGTACGCGGTCACCGGTCCGATGCTGCGCTCCGCGGGCGATCCCCTCGATTTGCGCAAGGCGGAGCCCTACCTCGTCTATGACCAGATCGACTTCGACGTGCCCGTCGGGGAGTGCGGCGACAACTACGACCGCTATCTCGTCGTCGTCGAAGAGATGCACCAGAGCCTGCGCATCGTGGAGCAGTGCCTCGACCATCTCGAGTCCATCGGGCCGGGACCGGTCAACGTGCTGGACCCGCGCGTGCGCTGGCCCGCCAAGGGTCGCGTCTTCAACCACATGGAAGAGCTGATCCAGCAGTTCAAGTCCGTGACGGAGGGGCCGCGCGTTCCGGCGGGCGAGGCCTACATGGCGACCGAGTCGGCCAACGGCGAGCTCGGCTTCTACGTCGTGTCCGACGGCTCGGCGGTGCCCGTGAAGGTGCGCTGCCGCCCGCCGAGCTTCATCAACCTGGCCCCGATGTCGGAGATGCTCAAGGGCGCCATGCTGGCGGACCTGATCCCCACCTTCGACTTCATCAACATGATCGGCGGGGAGTGCGACCGATGAGCCTCGATCGCGGACGCGTCTGGAAGCTGCTCGGTGCGCCCACGGATCAGATCGGAAGCGTGAACGATCCGCGCACCCACGAGGAATTCGGGCGCGCGTGGAACGAGAAGTGGGTCTACCGCGGGGAGGACGGCGAGTCGGTGGAGCGCGTGGTTCTGTGGAACCGCTACGACCTGGTGGGCGCCTTCGCGCTGAAGCCGGACGGGAGCCCGGAGCCGATCGCACTGCCGGAGGCGTGAGCGCGTGATGCCGCGGCCGGACTCCGCGGCGTCCGGCGCGGGCGACGCGCCGCTGCGCGCGTCGGGTCTGCGCCTGCACCACGACGGCCGCTGGAGTCACGAGGGCGCCCCGATCCGGAACGCCCGACTGCGGGAGCTCTTCGACCGTTCGGTGCGCTACCTGCCCGAGGCGCGCGCCTACGCGCTGCAGGTGGGTCGCTTCCGCGCGCGCATCGAGGTGGAGGAGGCCGCATTCTTCGTGCGCAGCTTCGAAGCCGGGAGCGGAGAGATCGCGCTGTCCGACGGCAGCTGCGAGACGCTCGAGGTGGCCTCGCTGCGCAGCTCGACGCGTGACGGGGCGCTGCTGTGCACGGTGAAGCGCGGGCTGCGGCCCGAGGGGGTTCCCGCGCGCTTCCAGCACGCCGCCCAGGCCGAGCTGCTGAACGCCGTGCAGGACGAGCCCGAGGGTCCGTGCCTGCGCGTGCGCCACGAGACGCTTCGACTGCCGGCGCTGTGAGCGCGGCGCTCTCGCCCCGAATGCGCGTCCCGCAATTGACGCGGCTCGGCGACCGCGGTACCCAGGAAGCCCTTCGCCTGCGTGGCGCGTGATGGCGGCGTAGCCAAGTGGTAAGGCGCGGGCCTGCAAAGCCCTGATCCCCGGTTCGAATCCGGGCGCCGCCTCCCGCGTTTCGCCCGTCGAGCCTCCCGGCGCACGGGTCGCCGCGGCTGCCGGTGTCAGGGTGCGTGCGCGGTGTCGAAGGGCAGGCGGGGCGCCGCGTCGATGCCCTCGTCGCGCAGCCGCAGGGCCAGGTCGAGGCGCGCCGCCGCGTGGATCAGGCCCAGATGACTGAAGGCCTGGGGATAGTTGCCGAGCGGGGATGCCGTCGTGGCGTCGACCTCCTCGGCCAGCAGGCCCAGATGGTTCGCCGCCGACAGGTGGTTGTTGAACACCTCGAGGGCCTCATCGAGCCTGCCGGAGAGCGCCAGCGCCTCGGCCAGCCAGAAGCCGCACAGCACGAAGGCGCCTTCCTCGGCGTCGATGCCGTCCTGGCTTCGGTAGCGGCGCAGGAACTTGCCGTCGCCCAGCTCCTCCACGACGCGCTTGAGCGTGCGCTCGAGGCGCGGATCCGTCGTCGGGAGGAAGTCGTAGATGGTGAGCAGCAGCAGCGTTGCGTCCACGTGCGCGCCGTCGTAGACGCTCACGAAGGTCTCGCTGCGCGCGTCGAAGCCGCGCTGCAGGATCTCTTCGCGGAGGCGCGCGCGCGCCTGGTGCCACGTCTTCTCGAAGCGGTCTCCGCCGAAGAGCGGGGCCAGGTGCAGGGCCCGATCCAGCGCCACCCAGGTCATGAGCTTCGAGTGCACGTGGTGCATGGGTGCCGCGCGCGGCTCCCAGATGCCGTGATCCGGCTGCGTGGCGTGCTCGATCGCGTCGTTCACGAGGCCGCGGATCTCCCGCCAGAGTCGCAGGCCGATCATGCCTCCGGACTGCTCGTGCAGGGATGCCGCGTCGAGCAGCGGACCGATGATGTCGTGCTGGGTCTGCGCGCGCGCGGCGTTGCCGGTGCGCACCGGGCGGCGGCCGCGATGCCCCGCCAGGTGATCCAGGAGCTGCTCAGCCGGCACGTCACCCCCGTCGATGCTGACCATGATGTCGAGATCGCCGCGCTGCTGGACGGTGTCGCGCACGAAGTGAAAGAAGCCCTGGGCCTCCCGGGGATAGCCGATCAGGTTCATCGCCCGGATGGCCATGGCGCTGTCGCGCGTCCACGAGTAGCGGTAATCCCAGTTGCGATCGCCGGACGGGCCCGCCGGCAGGCTGGTGGTGGGCGCGGCGACCATTGCTCCGCTCGGCGCATACTGCAGCAGCTTGAGGACGAGCGCGGAGCGCAGCACGTCGTGGCGCCACGGGCCGTCGTAGTGCATGCGAGAGGCCCACTTGCGCCAGAAGGTCCGGGTCGCGCGCATGTGATCGAAGGGGCGATACGCGGCGACGCGCTCGGGTCGCTTGGAGCGCCAGCTGAGGATGCACCAGAGACGCTGGCCGCTGCGGACGATCACGCGCGCGCGCGCGCCGCCGCCCGGCAGCGCCTCGAACCGGACACCGCTTCCGATCGAGACGGAGAGGCGCTCCCCGGACGGTCCCTCCGCCATCGCGCCCTCTTCGGCGACGACGACGCGCGTCTCCCCGCGTCCGTAGTCGAAGCGCGGATCGAAGAGGATCTCGATCTCCATCGATCCCTCCCGCACCTCGACCAGGCGATGCAGCTCGTGGAAGCGGGAGCGCGGGTCGCCGTTCCAGGGCATGAAGTCCGTCACCACGAGCGTGCCATCCCCGTCGCGGCGGAACAGGGTCTGCAGCACGTTGGTGGCGTCGTCGTAGGCCTGTCGGCTCTCACATCCGTCGTGACGGGGCGAGATGCGAAAGCAGCCGCCGCGCTCCGCGTCCAGGATCTTGGCGAACACACTCGGCGAATCGAAGCGCGGCAGACACAGCCAATCCACGGAGCCGTCGACGCCCACCAGGGCGATCGTGTTGCCGTCCCCGATCACGCCGTAGCGGCTGCTGCCGAGCGGCTTCCCGTCCAGCGCGAACGCGGTGGACATGCGCCTCGATGCTGTGTAGATGTCCACGCGTGTTCTCGGCTACGTGCGCGCTCCGGCGCGCGCGACGGAGGTGTCTCGAGGCGGGCTCTCCGGGTCGAGCCGGCGACCGTCGGGCTCGAAGATCCGGAAGCGGGCGAGCCCCTTGCGCTGCAGCAGCGACTGGACCGAGGTGAGGAGCACGCCGAGTCCGTAGCGCACCGAGCGGCGGAAATTGATCGACGAGGCCTCTTCGAAATACGCGGCCGGGCAGCTCACTTCGCCGATCTCGTAACCGGCGACGAGGATCTGCGCCAGCATCTGATTGTCGAAGAGGAAATCGTCCGAATTCTCGAGGAGTGGCAGCGACATCAGCACCTCGCGCGTGAACGCCCGGTAGCCCGTGTGATACTCGGAGAGCTTCGCGCCGGAGAGCAGGTTCTGGATGGCCGTGAGGCCGCGGTTCGCGACGTACTTGTAGAGCGGCATGCCCCCCGCGAGCGCCCGTCCGCCGAGCACGCGCGAGCCGAGCACCGCATCGAAGGGTCCGTCGGTCAGCATGCCGATCATCGAGGGCAGCAGTCGGGGGGTGTACTGGTAGTCGGGGTGCAGCATCACCACCACGTCCGCGCCGAGGCGCAGGGCCTCCGCGTAGCAGGTCTTCTGGTTGGCTCCGTAACCGCGGTTGCTGGCGTGGACCAGCGTGCGCAGGCCGAGGCGCTGCGCGATCTCCACCGTCGCGTCCGCGCTGGCATCGTCCGTCACGACGATTTCGTCGACCAGGTCGAGCGGAATCTCGCGGTAGGTCTGCTCGATCGTCTGCGCCGCGTTGTAGGCGGGCATGACGACCACGATCTTCTTGCCGTGGAACACAGCCGAGCGCTCCTGCTTTTCCCCGCGGTCGAGTATAGACTGGGAGGGATGGCACGCCCGGGTGGCGGAATGGGTAGACGCGGGCGACTTAAAATCGCCTGGCCGAGAGCCGTGCAGGTTCGAGTCCTGCCCCGGGCACCACGGATCGGCAGGAGCGAGCCCGCTCGAACGCGTCACTGCGCTCCGAGGGATCTCGCTTCGACGGCCCGGCGCACGTCGTCCGCCGCGAGAAGCTCCTCCAACGCGTCGCGATCCAGGAAGGTGGTGCGCTGACAGCCGAGCTCGGGGAGATCGAGCTCCACGCGGTAGACCTCGCGCGGCTGGCTGAAGACGCGACGGATGCGCAGATTCTTTCCGCCGCCACCCGGGATGATTTGATCGCGCAGCGAGTCGAGGATGCGCCGGATGCGCTGCTCGCTCCGTACGTACTGATCCATCGGCGTGTCGAGACGGCCGACCGCCGTGGCCGTCGAGAATGCGACCACGCGCGGCGGAAGATCGCGCAAATCGCGACTGCGGTAGGCGAGCTTGTAGGTTCCGTGCGGCTTCATTCCGGCAACCAGGATACCCGCGGCGCGGTGTCTCCATCAACTGTGTGCAGCTCGTGCTCAGCGCTCTGCCGAGTCGTCTGCGTTCGGCTTGGTGTCGCGGCGCAGGAACTGTTCGAGCGCCGCGAAATGCTCGCTGGCTGCGCCGAGGAACTCGATTCCGATGCCGGACTCCGGCTCGGCGCTCGCCGGCGAAATGACGCGCTTGGTCCAGGCGACCCGGCCGATCGTCTCCACCTGCGCGCCGCTCGGCAGACTCAGCTCGAGCAGCACCCGCCTGCCGGGCGTGAGCGATTCGCGCGTCCGCACGAAGGCGCCGCCCCGCGAGACGTTCGCGCAGGTCTCCTGGAGAGCGCGAAAGAACGGGCGGCCCGTGTGGGGATCGTTCTCGGGCTCGATGGTCGACACGCGCACCGGCAGGGTCGCGCAGATCCGGTCGTAACGTCTCTGGCTCGAACTGTCATCGGACATGGACTCATCCCTCCCCCTGGAGGCATCGGCCCGAACCCGCGCCCCGCTTGAGTGCAGATTTGCGGCAGGGGATGGGGCAAGCGGCTGCGGCTGCGGCTCAAGCGGCCGCTCCGGTGCGCCGACGCAGAGGGCGGCGATCTGGGTGGATCCGCGAGCGGATTGGGGATGGGGGCATGGTTCGACGCTCGACAGGAATGGTGCCGGTGGAGCTCGCGCTCACGCCGGAGCAGCGCGCGAGGCTCGGTCTCGCCGAGGGCGAGTCGGCTCGCGTGCTCTTCGCGAACGCGCGCACCATCCTTCTGGAACGCACGCGCGGAGGCCAGGCCATCCCGCTTCCCTTCGATCGCGAGCTGGTGCTGATCGCGGACGTGAGGGCCTTCGCGCTGGCCGACCTGTTGCACCTGGTGCACATCCAGGCGAAGTCCGGATTCCTCTACTTCGAGCATGCGGACTGCACGAAGACCGTCTACCTGCACGCGGGTGAGGTGGTCTTCGCAAGCTCGAATCAGCGGGTGGATCGGCTGGGCGAGTGTCTGGTGCGCAGCGGGGCGATCACGGCGGATCAGCAGGAGCAGGCGAATGCCGCGTATCGCCCACCCGCGACGTTTGGCCGCTTCCTCGTGAAGCTGGGCTTCCTCTCGCCGCGCGACCTGTGGGACGGAGTGAAGGGGCAGGTGGAAGAGATCGTGCGTTCGCTCTTCGCCTTCGACATGGGCACCGTCCTCTTCTGGGAGGGAGAGGTGCGGCCGGACAACGTGGTGCGGCTCGCCCTGCCGACCCAGCGACTCATCGACGAGGGGCTCGAGCAGCGCGACGAGCTGCTGCGCTTCCTGGCCCATCTCGAGGGTCCGCGCGTCCAGCTCGATCCCGTCGAGGGTGCCGCCGCGCAGCTCGCCGGGACGGAGCGTTCGATCCTGGAGGCGCTGGAAGTGGTGGAGGGATTCCCGGCGATGTGCCGCCGCGTCGGACTCGATCCGCTGTCCGCGGCGCGCACGGTGCGACTCCTCGACGAGATGGGGGCGCTGCGCATCGTGCAGAGCGATGTCACGGAGCTGGAGCTGCTGCAGATGGATGGGCGCAGCGCGGAGGAAGACAACCTGCGCGCCTGCGTGCGCGCCCACGTGAAATACCTCGCGGAGCTCGCCGCGCCGATCGTGGCCATGGAGGGCGCCGAATCGCTCCAGCGGCGTCTCGCGCAGGTGGCCCAGGAGGCGGCGGCGCGACATCCCGAGATGCTCGCCGGCATCGATATCCGGAGCGGCGGAACGATCGATCCCGAGGTGCTGGTGCGCCGCGCGCTGCGCTTTCCCGGCGATCGCGATCGCGCTGTGCGCGCGGCGCTCGGCGAGCTCACGTCCTATCTCGAGTTCGAGCTCTTCAATCACCCCAAGATCGAAGACGCCGAGGACTTCCTCGAGGCGCTCGAGGGCTTGCGCGAGCAGCTCTGAGCGCCCGGCGCCCGCGGGCGCGGTGGTATGCTCCAGCAGGCCCGGCCCCAGGCCGCCGGGGCGCTGCGTCCCGAGGAGCGACCGTGTCCGCCGCGAGCCCGAAAGACCGCCCCCGTCGGCGCCAGCGATCGCGCGCGAAGTCCGACGCCGAGACTCGGGTGGTGCTCGACGGAATCCACGCGGTCCGCGAGGCTCTGCGCGCCCGCCGCCGGCCGCTCTACCGCCTGCGCCTGCGCGCCGCCGCGACGCATCCGGAGCACGAGGCGCTGCGCGCGCTGGCGCGGGAGGCGGGCGTGCCGGTGGAGGAGGAGCGCGCCCCGCTGCAGCCCTCGGAGGCGAACAGCCAGGGCGCCCGCCTGGATGTGGGGCCCCTGCCGGAGCTCGACCTCGAAGCGCTGGCCGCGCTGGGAAACGAGCCGCGCACGATCGTGGCACTCGATGGCGTCGAGGATCCGCGCAATCTGGGCGCCATTGCCCGGAATGCCGAAGCCACGGGCGCCGCGGGCCTGTTGCTCACCCGGCGGCACGCGCCGCCGCTGACCGCGGTGGTCAGCCGCACCAGCGCCGGCGCGATCGAATGGCTGCCCGTGGCGCGCGTCCCGAATCTGACCCGGTCTCTCAACTTCTTGAAAGAAAAAGGTTTCTGGATCTTTGGGGCCGACCTGGACGCGGGCCTCGGGCTCCACGAGATTCCCGCCCGGCTGCTGCAGGGCGATCGCGTGGTGGTGCTCGGGGCCGAGGGGCGCGGGCTGCGACACGGGGTCCAGCAGGCCCTGGATCACCGCGTGCGGATTCCGATGCTGGGTCGGATTGCCTCGCTGAACGTCTCGACAGCGGCCGCCGTGATCCTCTACGAGCTGCGCCGGCGGGATCTGGCAACTCCGCGCTGAACATCTCAGCCGGCGGCGAGAAACTGCCCCGCAGGCGGTTGCTTACGTGAGGCCGGACGCGTATATTCCTGAGCCGACCGTCCCCACGCTGGCGTAGCTCAACTGGTAGAGCAGCTGATTTGTAATCAGCAGGTTGCGGGTTCGAGTCCCATCGCCAGCTCCAAGCGACCGAGGTGTGTGTAGAGCGGTTGGATGGAGCGGGCGAGCGGATTTGGCGCAGGGCCAGCGCGCGGGTCGGGGCGGTCATCCCAAGGGCGCATCAGGGACTGAGAACATCAAGACGGCGGCGGGGCTCGCGTGACGCGGGTCCAACGGGCGGGGCGAATGATCACGGCGATTCCGAGCCCTCGCGCTGCGGCGAGCGTGTCGCGGGGCGCGGAGGCGAACGGATCGTCACGCTTTTTTGTCGAGTCGCAAATCGGCTCGCACGGAGAGGTACCGAAGCGGTCAAACGGGGCAGACTGTAAATCTGCTGGCTATG
This sequence comes from Myxococcales bacterium, assembly GCA_029881215.1. Classification (GTDB taxonomy): domain Bacteria; phylum Myxococcota_A; class UBA9160; order UBA9160; family SMWR01; genus JAOUNA01. The sequence goes on from JAOUNA010000051.1 coordinate 16,278, forward strand.
CCTTCGGAGGTTCGAATCCTCCCCTCTCCACCAAGGGATTGGGCTGGGAGGACACGCCAACCGGTGGAAGCGCACGCGGTGGATCCAGAAGCCGGCAGGACCGAACGACGGCAACACCGAACGAGAATTTGAGGGCACCGCGGAACGGATCCCCCCGCGCGGCAGCGGGTGTGCGATCCGAATGCAGCGCCGACCAGACCCGGAAGCCGCGCGAGTGGCCCGGGGATCGAGAAGCCGAGATGGCACTCCAAGACGAACGCGCGGGAATAGCTCAGCTGGCTAGAGCACGAGCCTTCCAAGCTCGGGGTCGCGGGTTCGAATCCCGTTTCCCGCTCCAGATGCACGGCCAGGGGTCGCAGGGCGGTGCGAGCAGTTGGTGGCGACCGCCGGTGGATGCGTGGCGGCCGGATGGCGAGAGGAGTCGGACAGCACTGCCTGCCCACGTAGCTCAGGTGGTAGAGCGCGTCCTTGGTAAGGACGAGGTCAGCGGTTCAAGCCCGCTCGTGGGCTCCAGTCTTGGTCGTTGACCAGCCGGTGACGAGCCGCGTTTGAACAGACCCGCGCGAGACGCGGGTCGCACGCAGGAGACGCGATGGCGAAGGAGAAGTTCGAGCGAACGAAGCCGCACGTAAACGTGGGGACGATTGGACACGTGGACCACGGGAAGACGACGTTGACGGCGGCGATCACGCAGCGTCAGTCGAAGA
>JAOUNA010000217.1 GCA_029881215.1 Myxococcales bacterium
CGTGTCTCGAATCATCGTGGACCAGTTGGGTGTGAGCCTGGAGGAGATCCGGCCCGAGTCGTCCTTCATCGACGACCTGGGCGCGGATTCGCTGGACATCGTGGAGCTGGTGATGGCCATGGAAGAGGAATTCGACATCGAAATCCCCGACGAAGACGCGGAGAGGATCCGCACCATCGGCGATGCGTACGCGTACGTCAGGGAGCGGCTCGAAGCGTGAGCCAGGCGACTTCTCCTGCGCGCCGCCGCGTCGTGGTCACCGGCGTCGGCTGCGCTACCCCGCTCGGCCTCGGCGTGGAGCGCACCTGGCAGGCGGCCATCGAGGGGCGCTCCGGAGTGCGCGCGATCACGCGCTTCGACGCTTCCGAGTTTCCCGTCTGCTTCGCGGGAGAGGTCCGGGACGAGCTGGATCTGTCCGCGCTTCCGTCGAAGGAGGCGCGCCGCCTCGACCGCGCCATCGCACTGGCGCTCGTCGCCGCGGACGAGGCGATCGCGCAGGCCGGTCTGACGCTCGACGACGCCAATCGCGACCGCGTCGGCGTGGCCATCGGCTCGGGAATCGGCGGCATCGAGACGCTGCAGAAGGGAGCCGAGACGCTGATCGAGTTCGGGCCGCGCCGGGTGCACCCCTTCATGATTCCGATGGCGATCTGCAACATGGCGAGCGGTTACGTCGCCATCCGGTACGGCATGCAGGGACCGAACCTCTGCCACGTGAGCGCCTGTGCGAGCGGGGCGCATTCGATCGGAGAGGCCGCCCGGATCGTGGAGCGCGGTGACGCGGACGTGATGGTGGCGGGAGGCTGCGAGGCGCCGATCACGAGCGTCGGTGTGGCGGGCTTCGCGGCGATGCGCGCGTTGTCGACGCGCAACGACGATTTCGAGGCGGCGAGCCGCCCCTTCGACCGGGACCGCGACGGCTTCGTCATGGGAGAGGGCGCGGGCGTGCTCGTTCTCGAGGGTGAGGAGCACGCGCGAGCGCGCGGCGCCGTCCCGCTCGGAGTGCTGCTCGGCTACGCCGCCACCTGCGACGCCGCCCACGTCGCACAGCCCACCGTGAACGCGGAGGGAGCCCAGCGCTGCATGCGGCTCGCCCTCGCGGACGCGGGTCTCGCGCCGGAGGACGTCGACCACATCAACGCCCACGCCACCAGCACGCCGATGGGCGACGTCTCCGAGGTGCGCGCGATCCGCGCGGTGTTCGGTGCCCACGCGGATCGGGTGGCCGTATCCGCGACGAAGTCGATGACCGGCCACCTGCTCGGCGCGGCCGGCGCCGTCGAGGCGATCCTCACGCTGCGCGCGCTCGCGACCGGCACCCTGCCGCCGACCATCAACCTCGACGCTCCGGATCCGGAGTGCGAGCTCGATCACGTGGCCAACAAGGCGCGAAGTCAAGGCATCCGCGTCGGGCTCTCGAACTCGTTCGGCTTCGGCGGCACCAACGCGACCCTGATCCTCGGCGCCGCCGGCTGATCGGCCGCGGCGTTCGGCACCGCGGGCGCCCGCGCCCCGGTGCCGGCAGACCTCGCGGCGAGCGTCGTGCCACGGGCGGATCGGAGCGCAGGTCGCATCGAGTTGTGGCAGAATGGGCGGCCCGGCAGAGAGCCGTGCGAATCGTGCAGCCAGCCCCGGAGGGCCGTGGCGCCGCTGCGCAACGACAGTGCAAGGAGTGTGCAATGGGCGATCCGATCGTCATGGCCAGTGATCACCGCGGCGTGGGGCTCAAGGTCGCGCTGCGCGAGCGCCTCGAGGCGCGCGGGCATCGCGTGGTCGACAGGGGGACGGACGGCGACGCCTCGGTGGATTACCCCGATTTCGCGGCTCCCGCAGCGCGCGCGGTCTCGAACGGCGAGGTACCGCGCGGCATCCTGATCTGCGGCTCGGGGCTGGGCGTGATGTACACGGCGAACCGCTTTCCCCGGGTGCGCGCCGCCTGGGTGCAGGACCCGGAGATGGCACGCCTCGCGCGCCAGCACAACGACGCGAACATGCTCGCGCTGCCGGGAGACCGGCTCGACGCGGAGGCGGCGTGGGCGGTGGTGACGGCGTGGCTCGAGACGCCCTTCGAGGGCGGGCGCCACGCGCGCCGCGTGGAGAAGATCGACAGCCTCACCCGCGAGGTGCGCGGCTCGGCGCTGACCGAGTCGGATGCGCAGATCGCGGCGCTCATCGAACGCGAGGCACGCCGCCAGGCGCTGAGCCTGGAGCTCATCGCCTCGGAGAACTTCGTCTCCGAGGCGGTGTTGGAGGCGGCGGGCTCGGTGCTCACCAACAAGTACGCCGAGGGCTACCCGGGCCGGCGCTACTACGGGGGCTGCGAGGTGGTCGACGAGGTCGAGCAGCTCGCCATCGATCGCGCCAGAGAGATCTTCGCTGCGGAGCACGCGAACGTGCAGCCGCACTCGGGCTCCCAGGCGAACGAGGCCGTCTACCGCGCCGTCTGCGAGGTGGGCGACACGGTGCTCGCCATGAATCTCGATCACGGCGGTCATCTCACCCACGGAAGCCCGGTCAACTTCTCGGGCAAGCTCTACAAGATCGTTCCCTACGGAGTGCGTCAGGACACGGAGCAGATCGACTACGACGCGGTGCGGGCGCTCGCGCGGGAGCACCGACCCCGCATGATCCAGTGCGGGACCACGGCGTACTCGCGAACGATCGACTTCGGAGCCTTCCGCGAGATCGCAGATGAGGTGGGCGCCGTGCTCTTCGCGGACATCGCGCACATCGCGGGTCTCGTGGCCGCGGGGGTGCACCCGTCGCCCGTCGGCAAGGCGCACATCGTCACGACGACGACGCACAAGACGCTGCGGGGTCCGCGCGGCGGCATGATCCTGTGCGATGCGGCGTGGGCCAAGAAGGTCGACAGCGCCGTCTTTCCGGGCGGGCAGGGCGGTCCCCTCATGCACGTGATCGCGGCGAAGGCGGTCGCCTTCGGGGAGGTGCTGCGCCCCGAGTTCCGGCGTTACTGCGAGAGCGTCGTGGCGAATGCCAGAGCGCTGGCGGCCTCGCTGAACGCGGAGGGCTATCGCGTGGTGTCGGGCGGAACGGACACCCACTTGTTCCTGCTCTCGCTCGTGGACCGGGACACGACGGGCAAGGCCGCGCAGGTCGCCCTCGAGCACGCCGGAATCACCGCGAACAAGAACATGGTGCCGTTCGACCCGCGCAAGCCGGCGGTGACGTCCGGCGTGCGGATCGGGTCGCCGGCGGTCACGACGCGCGGCATGCGCGAATCCGAGATGAAGGAGATCGGCGGATTGATCAGTCGCGTCCTGGCGCATCCGGGAGACGTCGAGCAGCTCGAGCGGGTGCGCGCCGATGTGGAAGCCCTGTGCCGGCGCTTCCCGCTCTACGCTGGGCACTGGAGCGATTGATGACTCCGACGCATCGCTGAAGTGCGTTGTCCCTACTGCTCCGATTCGACGAATCGCGTGATCGATTCCCGGCTCGGCCGCGACGGCGCCGAGATCCGTCGGCGTCGCGAGTGCCTGGAGTGCGGCCGGCGCTTCACGACCTGGGAGCGCGTGGAGGAAGTGCTCCCGAAGGTGGTCAAGCGCGACGAACGCCGCGAGGAGTTCTGGCGCGCGAAGATCGTGATCGCAGTCCAGAAGGCCTGCCAGAAGCGCCCCGTCAGTCAGGACGCGCTGGAGCGGCTCGTGGAGCGCGTGGAGCGTCACGTCCAGGACCTGGGCGAGAAGGAGGTCACGAGCCGACTCATCGGCGAGCGGGTGCTCGCCGAGCTGGTGGCGCTGGACACGTTGGCGGCTGCGCGCTTTGCCTCGGTCTTCCGGAACTTCGAGAATGCCGACGACTATGCCGCGTTCTTCGCGTCCATCGCGGGGGACGAGCCGTCGCGATGAAGCCCGAAGCGGCCATGCGCCTGGCCCTCGCCCAGGCGCGCAACGCGCTGGGCCGAGCCTTTCCCAATCCGGCCGTCGGCGCCGTCGTGTTTCGCGGAGAGCGCATCCTCGGCCGCGGGCGGACGCGAGCGGCCGGCGGTGAGCACGCCGAGATCGTCGCGCTCGCGAGCGCCCGGCGTCGGCACGGCGCGCGTGCCCTGCGCGGGGCCTCGATGGCGGTGACGCTCGAGCCCTGCGCCCACACTGGCCGCACCGGCCCCTGCGCCGATCGGCTGATCGCGGCGGGTCTGTCGCGGGTGTTCGTGGGACACGTGGATCCGAATCCCCGGGTGGCCGGACGCGGCGTACGCCGCATGCGCCGCGCGGGGCTCGCGGTGAGCGTCGGGGTGCTCGAGGAGGCGTGCCGCGAGCAGCACCGCGGCTTCCTTTCCGTGGTGCAGCGGGGCCGCCCGTTCGTCGTGCTCAAGCTCGCCGCGACGCTCGACGGTCGCATCGCGACCTCGCGCGGCGAGTCGCGCTGGATCAGCGGGGTCGAGGCGCGGTCCGCGGTGCATCGGCTGCGCAGCCGCATGGACGGAATCGTGGTCGGGTCGGGCACGGTGCTCGCGGACGACCCGGAGCTCAGCGCCCGCCGCGGCGCGCGCGCGGTTCATCACCCTGTCCGCGTC
>JAOUNA010000218.1 GCA_029881215.1 Myxococcales bacterium
TGGGCCGAGCAGGCCGAGCGCCTCGCGCAGCGGGTCCGGGGCGCGCGGGCGCTGCGCCTCTGCCGCGCGCGCGGTCGTCTGCGGCGCGGGCGGCGACGCGGGACCGCGACGCGGGAAGAAGGGGCGCGCCGCGCCAGCGCCCAGTTCCTGGATGACGTCGTGCAGGACGAGGCTGGCGTCCACCGAATTGCCGAGCCCCCAGGCAAACGCCTTGAACACGGCCAGCGAATCGGCGGCCTCCCAGGTCTCGAGCGGGATCTCCAGCAGGCGGACGACGAGTGGAGCGCCCACTGCACCGCGCTCGATCTGCTCGATCCAGGCGTTGACCCCGGCCGCGTACGCCTCCAACACCGCGGCGGTCTCGGGCGCCAGGAACGCCATCTGGGCGTCCGCCAAGCGGCCAAAGCCGATGAGACGCGCATCGCGGTCCGCGGGGAGGCCGCGCGGGCCGATCACCTCCGCGGTTCGCCCGCGGGCGAGGCGTTCGAGCCAGAGCATCTGCGCGAGGCGGTCCTGCGCGTGAACGAACCCGAGCGCGAAGAATGCGTCCCGCTCGCTCTCGCCGCGCACGTGGGGCACGCCGCGCGCGTCGCGGTCGATCTGCACGGGCGCATCGAGGCCGTGCAGCTGCAAGATTCCGCTGACGCGCGGGAAGGCCGCGCGCGCTGCGAGCCATTCGCGCCACAGGGAGCCCAGCCAGACGACTCCGGCGAGGAGCGCGATCGCCAGCGCGAGCGTGAGCCCGACGCGCCGGGAGAGGCGCGGGCGAGCGAACGTGGCTTTGGCGCGCGACCTCACCGGATGACACCTCTGACCATTCTCGCCCCAGCGACACACGGGCACAGCACAGGCTGCGTCTCGACGGCGCATCGAACCATCGGCCCATCGCCCGCCTGCGCATCGATCCGCGCGATCCGGGTCACGCAGGCCACGCGAGCCCCCCGGGATGCCGAGAGTAGCGCCCGATTCGACGCGCGACGCGATGGCCGCGCGAGGGAGTGATCGCTACGTTGCTTACCCTCGGGGAGCGGTGGATCACGAGGAGGAGACGCATGACCACTCGTATCGGCATCAACGGCTTCGGACGCATCGGGCGCCTGGTCCTCCGAGCCGCGCGGGGCAGGGATCTCGAGGTTGCGGGGATCAACGATCTCGCGAACGCCAAGACGCTCGCACACCTTCTCAAGTACGATTCGGTGCACGGCCGTTATCCGGGCGAAGTGCGGGCCGCCGATGACGCCGTTCTCGTGGACGGCAAGCGCATTCCGATCTCGGCGGAGCGCGACCCGGCCAGGCTCCCCTGGCGCAATCTCGGCGTGACGCTGGTGATCGAATCCACCGGCCACTTTGCCGACCGCGAGGGCGCATCGAAGCATCTCGAGGCCGGCGCCGAGCGCGTGATCATCAGCGCGCCCGCCAAGGATCCCGATCTCACCGTCGTGCTCGGCGTGAACGGCGACGCCTACGACCCCGACGTTCACCGCATCGTCTCCAATGCATCGTGTACGACCAACTGTCTCGCGCCCGTGGCGAAGGTGCTGAACGACGAATACGGGATCGAAAAGGCATGGATGACCACGATCCACGCCTACACGAACGATCAGGTCACACTCGATTTCCCCCACAAGGATCTGCGTCGTGCGCGAGCCGCGGCGCTCTCGATGATTCCGACCAGCACCGGCGCCGCACGGGCCATCGGCCTCGTGCTTCCCTCGCTCGAGGGCAAGCTCGACGGCTACGCGATGCGGGTTCCCACCGCCGATGTCTCGGTGGTGGACCTGAGCGTGGCGCTCAAGCGTGCGACGGAAGTCGAGGCGATCAACGCGGCCATGCGGCAGGCCGCGGACGGACCGCTCCAGGGCATCCTCCAAGTCAACGACGAGCCGTGCGTGTCGGTCGACTTCCTGGGCAACCCGCATTCGGCGATCCTGGATGCGCTCAGCACCAAGGTCATGGATGGAACCTTCGCGAAGGTGCTGGCCTGGTACGACAACGAGTGGGGCTACTCGAATCGGGTCGTCGATCTGGCGCTGCTGATGGGGCGCTGAGGCAGTCATGGCGATCGACGGAATCGACGACCTCCTGAAGAGAGGCGTGCGCGGCAAGCGCGTGCTGGTGCGCGCCGATTTGAACGTCCCCCTGAAGGACGGCGATGTCGCCGACGACACGCGCATTCGCGCCTCGCTGCCCACGCTGCGGCGCTTGCTCGAGGCAGGCGCTCGTGTCGTGTTGGTCTCCCATCTGGGACGACCCAAGGGCGCGCGGCGCCCCGAGCTCACGCTGCGGCCCGTGGCGCCGCGGCTCGCCGCCCTGCTCGGCACCGGCGTGTCGTTCTGCGAGAGCTGCGTCGGCGAGCCCGCGCGCGCCGCGGTCGCGGAGCTCGAGCCGGGTCAATTGGTCCTGCTCGAGAACCTGCGCTTTCACGCGGGCGAGGAGCGGAACGACCGGGATTTCGCGCGTGCCCTGGCCGAGCTCGCCGACGTGTACGTGAACGACGCATTCGGCACCGCGCACCGGGCACACGCTTCGACCGTCGGCGTGGCGCAGCTGCTGCCAGAACGCGCGGCGGGCGACCTGCTGCGGGCGGAGCTCGAGCATCTGCGCGTCGTGCGGGAGCCGGCCCGACCGTTTCTGGTGCTGCTCGGGGGCGCGAAGGTCTCGGACAAGCTGGCGGTGCTCGAGGCGCTGGCCCCCCGCGCCGACGTTCTCGCCATCGGCGGCGCCATGTCGTACACGTTCCTGGCGGCGATCGGCGAGCCCACCGGTGCGTCGCTCGTCGAGCCGGAGCGCATCGAGGATGCACGCCGCGTGATGCGCGCCTCCGAGCAGGCCGGCGGCCGGCTGCTGCTTCCGAGCGATCACGTGATCGCGCAGCGCATCGCGGTCGGCGCTCCGACACGGGTTGCGCGCGAGATCCCGGACGGCTGGCTCGGCGTGGACATCGGCCCCGAGACGGCCAAGTGCTACGCCGAGGCGCTGCGCGCCGCTCGCACCGTCTTCTGGAACGGCCCGATGGGCGTGTTCGAGATCCCCGCCTCGGCGCACGGCACCGAGGCGCTGGCGCGCGCCGCGGCCGAGAGCGCGGCGACGGTCGTGGTGGGCGGTGGCGATTCCGTCGCCGCCATCAACCGCCTCGGTCTCGCGAATCGCATCGACCACCTCTCCACCGGAGGCGGCGCCTCGCTCGAGTTCGTTCAGGGACTCGAGCTCCCCGGCGTCGCCGCGCTGGAGCACTGAATGCGCACACCGATCCTGGCAGCCAACTGGAAGATGCACAAGACACGCGCGGAAGCGGCGGAGTTCGTCGCGGCGCTGCTGCCCCTGGTGAAGGACGTCGAGCGGGTGGAGGTCGTGCTGGCCCCGCCCTTCACGGTGCTCTGCCGCGTGGCGAAGCTCCTGGAGGGCTCGGCCGTCGCGCTGGCCGCACAGAACGTCCATCCGGAGCCGGGGGGCGCCTTCACGGGTGAGATTTCGGCGCCGATGCTGGCCGATCTCGGCTGCCGCTACGCGATCGTCGGCCACAGCGAGCGCCGCAGCCTGTTCGCGGAGAGCGACGCCTTCGTCGCGCGCAAGGCCCGGGCATTGCTCGAGAGCGGCATCCGCCCCATCGTATGCGTGGGCGAGAGCCTCGAAGAGCGGGAGGCGGATCAGACATTCGACGTGATCGGGAGTCAGCTCGACGGCAGTCTCGCCGCCGCACCCGACGATCGCATCCGGGACATCGTGTTGGCCTACGAGCCGATCTGGGCGATCGGCACGGGTCGCACCGCCACACCGGAGCTGGCCCAGGACGTCCACGCATTCATCCGGGACAAACTCGCGCAGCGATTCGGCGCGGATGCAGCGCAGCAGATGCGGATCCAGTACGGAGGCTCCGTGAAACCCGAGAACGTCGACGCGCTGCTCGCACAACCCGACATCGATGGAGCCCTGGTCGGCGGCGCCAGTCTGGACGCGCAGGCCTTTGCCCGAATCGTCCGTTTCGAATCGCAGGAGAGCTAACGCATGCAGGCGGTCATCACGATCCTTCACATTCTGGTCTGCGTCTTCCTGGTGGCGGTCGTGCTGCTCCAGCGCGGCCGCGGCGCGCAGGTCGGCGCCGTATTCGGCGGCGGCGGAGGCGGCACCATGTTCGGAGCGCGCGGCGCCGGAAACTTCCTGACCAAGCTGACCACCGGATCGGCGATCGTCTTCATGCTCACGAGCCTGTCTTTGTCCTATCTCGGCATCACCGGCTCTTCAGAGCGGCTGTTCGACGAGGCCATCGAGGCGGAGGCGGAGCCGGCGGCACCGCTGTTCCAGGAGCTCGAAACCGCGCCGCCCGACAGCACACCCGTGCAGGAGCCGGCACCCTAGCGGCTGCATTGGTGCGCGAGCAGCCGTTCGGTATGCTCCGCGCGCGGTCGGCGCGGCAGTGGCGGAATTGGTAGACGCACCAGCTTGAGGGGCTGGCGGGGGCAACCCCGTGGAGGTTCGAATCCTCTCTGCCGCACCAAACGCAGCCGGCGGGCGCGCCCGCGAGTCCG
>JAOUNA010000052.1 GCA_029881215.1 Myxococcales bacterium
CACGAACTGCAGGAACGAGGTGCCCTGTGCACCCGTGAAGTCACCCGTCGCCTTGTAGGAGTTGTAGTTCGACGCTTGGCCGTTCAGGAACTCGCCATTGCCCGACGGATGCTTGTGGTTGTCATTGATATACGTGCCATGGCAGCCCGCGCACCATTCTCCCATGTTCTGACCGTACGCCGGGTGGCTGGCATCCGACTCGGCATAGCCAGCGGTGACGGCGATCGGCGCCGTTGTGGTGCCGATGTCGCGCAGCAACCGGTAGTTACCGGCGATCGTGCCGGTCACGGGCTCTTCCCCGTACGAACCCGACACGGAGATCGGGAGCGCGCCCGCCGCCGTGCCGCCCTGCACCTGGCCGTGCGGATTGTGGCAGCTGTTGCAGCCGAGAGCGCTGGCGGGATAGCCGCCGCCAGGCGCCACCGTGTTGGTGCCGTCCGCAGTCAGGCTGAAGTCGATGGCGACTACGTTGTGACCCATGTTGTCGGGGTCGGACGTCACCGGTGTGCCGCGTACCACGTTCGTGTAGGGCGTGGTCAACCAGAAGAAATCGCCGCCCGGTGAGAACTTGCTGCCGTTGTTGCTGAGCACGGCGTAGCTTCTGGACGGGTTGCCGTGGCAGTTCAGACAAGTCGAGCTCGCGTCTGTGCCCTTCAGCAGGGTGTTGTTGGGCGTGCCCGAAACCGGGTTATCCGGCGAGTTGTGCATGCTGTGGCACCCGTCGCAGTGTGCGACGCCGCCCTCGTGGAAGGCGAGTGCCGTGTTGGCAAAACCGAGAGTCAGAAGCCCGGCCAGCACAGCAACGCCCTGCACGAGCGTGTGACTATTGATCCTCATTTTCCAGATCCTCCAAGTGATTGGAATCCTCATCTGCAATGAACTCGAGCCGAGCAGATACCCGCTTTTCTTCGACGGTCTGTTCGGTTTCTTGTGACACCGGTGACGGTGTCGTGATCCCGCTTGCGGGATCGCTGCTCTGTGATGAACGTGACGTTTCGTAGGTTATTCCGAAGACACTCACTCCTCTGTTTGCGGCTTGGCCGACGTAGACGTTTCCGCTGGTGTCGATGACCAGATCATCTGGCACGATCAAGTTGGAGGGCTGATCGCCGCGGTAACCGAATTCGGTCTGGAATTCGAGCTCGGAGCTGAAGACCAGAACCACGGAGCGCAGTCGGTCCGTGACGTACACGTATCCCATCGCATCCGTGGCGATGCCCGCGGCGACGCCGAACTTGCCCGTTCCGCTCCCGCTTCGACCGAACTGTGTCAACGTGCCGTCAGCGGACAGGCGATACGCGACGAAGAGAGTCGGAACGGTGAAGAACAGGTTGCGGTTTGCGTCGACAGCAAGACCGCCGAGGTCGGCGTTCTGGAGCTTCTTCTTCTGGCGATCGATGTTCTGCAGCTGATCCGGGCCCGCATCGTCGAGCGCGAGGCTGGGACGCAGCGCGGCTTTGAGGTCGTATCCGCGCCGGAAATATCCGGCTTCATCGAGCTCGAGGACGCGCATGGCGTTCGAATCGACCAGATAGAGGGATCCGTTCTGATACAGCAACTGGTCTGCGAGGAATTGTTTGTAGGCAGCCGGGACGTTCTTGAGCTCGAGCTCAGCGAGGTACTCGCCGCGGTAGTTGAGGAGATGGACCGCGGTGGTCTGATAGCCCGAGGTCAAGAGGAAGATGCTTCCGTCCTGGCCGACCGCGATGTCCGCGGCACTGGCATAGGCATCTCCGAAGACGAAGATTTCCATGCCGTGCTCGTCGAAGACGCGAATGTCGTTGTGTCGTTCGTCGAGCGCATAGACTTCGTTGCGCTCGGGATCGACGGCGAGCTTCGCCCAGTGCGAAGGCACGGGACCGGAGAAGTTGGCCAGGGGATAGCGGAAGGACGCCGCCACCTCGGCCCGGCCTGGGAGGGACGCCGCAAGCAGCAGGAGCGCGGCGCAAAGCAGTGTGAGCGTTCGTCCCGTCATCACTGGCGGGTTGTGCAATGGTTGTGCCGAAGCTTGTCGAGTCTAAAAAAGATAATCAGAACAGATAGTTAGACTGATATCAGCAAGACCTATCCGCGTTTCCAACCTGGCTGTTGGGCTTATGACCACATCGCAGTTGGCGAAATGGCGAATTTCTCGTTGATTTCGGTTTTTTTTCGCTTCCAAGGCAGCGTGTGGCGCCTCGCGATCCCGTTCGACCCGAGCTGCGCAGTCTTTCATCCAGCCGGCCTTGCTCGCGCGTCGAAACGGGTGTAGGGATGCGAGGTCGATCCTCGACTCGCGAGACGATTCTTCCACCCGGCTCCCAGATCCTCCTCCGCCTTCGCCGGGGACTCCGTCCGGGTTGCCGCGGAAGCGCTCGATCTCGCTGGCGCAGTCGTTGGGCAGAGCGGACGTGCCGATCCGGCGGCCGGGAGCTCGAACGGTCGGAGTCGGCGCGCGATCCGGCGGAAGAAGGCGAGACAGCGGAGAGCAAGGGAGGATGACAGTGGTCCCGCGAAGCGCGCGTCAGGGCAGGAGGATGCTCCTCGCGGTCGTCTTGGCGATCGGCATTTCCCCAGCCACGCAGGCCGCGATTCCCGCAGTGGAACGAGTGGCCTTGATCGCTCTGTACGACAGCACAGATGGTGACCACTGGGACGAGAACGCCGGCTGGAAGACGGCGCCCCTCGCGGCGGACGGATTCGCCCTGCCCGGTACGGAGTGTGCGTGGTTCGGCGTCCTCTGTGACGCCGGAGATACGACCGTGCAGATGTTGCTCCTCTTCTGGAACGACCTGTCCGGCAGTCTTCCTCCCGAGCTGGGAGATCTTGGGAACCTTCTGGATCTCTCCCTCGATGGGAACCATCTCACGGGCGCCATTCCTCCGCGGCTGGGAGACCTCGCCAAGCTCCAGAGTCTCTACTTGGATAGCAACCAGCTCTCCGGCGCCATACCGGCCGACTTGGGGAGCCTTGCAGAGATTCGCAACCTCTATCTCCGAGGCAATCAGCTGTCGGGCCCGATTCCTTCTCAATTGGGAAGTCTGGCCAGGCTCGAGGATCTCCGCCTCAGCGAGAATCAGCTGTCTGGCAGCATCCCCCCGACGCTCGGGAGCCTCGGGAGCTTGCGGGTGCTCTCGCTCTACGAAAACGATCTATCCGGCAGCATTCCCCCCGAGCTGGGCGATCTTGCCAATCTCGAAATCCTCTGGCTGGACGCCAATCAGCTCTCCGGCAGCATTCCCTCGGAACTCGGGAAGCTTGCCCGCCTGCAGGTGTTCTGGGCCTTCAGCAATCAACTGACCGGGAGTGTTCCCGCGGCGCTGGGAGCTCTCGTCGATCTCCGTTCTCTCTATCTCAACGGCAATCACCTGGCCGGCAGTCTGCCGCCGGAGCTGGGAGGTCTTGCGAGCCTTCTCCAGCTCTATCTCTACGACAACCAGCTCACCGGAAGCATTCCCGCCGGGCTCGGCAGTCTTGCAAATCTCGACCGCCTGTATCTGGGCGGCAACCAGCTGTCGGGCGCCATTCCGCCGGAGCTCGGCAGTCTCGGAAAACTCCGTCGACTTCTGCTCGACCGCAATCAGCTGGAGGGTCCGCTTCCGCTCGAGCTGCTCGGTCTCAGCAGCCTGGTCGATGCTTCGAGCAATCTGTGTGAAAACCATCTCTACACAGACGACGCTTCGCTCCGCGATTTTCTGAACAGCAAGCAGATCGGTGGCGATTGGGAGGCTTGTCAGATTCTTCCGATTCCCTCCGTTCCCGGCAGCGCTCTCCTCGTGATCTTCGCGCTCCTCACAGGATGTGCCTTGTGGCTGCTGCGACCATCGATCCCGGTGCATGCGTCGTAGAGCCAGCGGATCCGCGACCCGTGGATTGAGCGAAATGACAGATTTCCGATCGTGCACAATGCGAGGCCCCGCATGACTTCCAGGATCCCGATGCCGAGCGATTGCTCGAAACGGATGCGCTACCTCGCGATTCTCCTGGTGCTTGCTCCGTTGCTGGCATTTGCGGCGAATTGCAGCGAGCAAGAGCCGACAGCGACTGCGAGCCAGGAGCCTCAGAGATCGATCCGGATCGGCCTCATTCCGGAGCAGAACATCTTCCTTCAGAAGAAGCGCTACCAGCCGCTCGCAGACTACCTCTCGGAGAAGACTGGTGTGCGCATCGAGCTTCGCGTGCTCTCCAGATACGGGAACATCATCCAGAATTTCGTTTCCAAAGGTCTGGACGGGGCGTTCTTCGGCAGCTTCACGGCGGCACTGGCGCACCGGAAGCTCGGTGTCGAGGCCGTGGCGAGACCGGAATATCCGGACGGCAGCTCGACATATCACGGCCTCCTCTTCGTTCGGAAAGACAGCGGAATCCGGAATGGAAACGACATGAAGGGGAAGCGTTTTGCCTTCGTGGACAAGGCAACCACCGCCGGATGGCTGCTTCCCCTCTACTATTTCAAGACCCAGGGCATTCGGGACTACCGTTCCTGGCTCAAGGAATCGTACTTCGCGGGAACCCACGAGGGCGCGATCTACGACGTCCTCGAGAGAAACGCCGACATCGGGGCCGCGAAGAACACGGTATTCGAGGCGCTCGCACGCGAAGATCCCCGAATCTCTGAGGATCTGCTGATTCTGGCCCGATCCCCGGATGTACCCGAAAATGGCTTGTGCGTGCGAAAGACGCTCGACGAGCCGCTCAAGCGAAAGCTCAGGGAAACCCTTCTGGGCCTCGATACGACCAGAGAGGGGAAGAGGATCTTGAAGAAATTCGGTGCGCGCCGATTCATCCAGACGAGCGAGAACGACTACGCGGTGGTGTTCGAGTATGCACGGGAGATTGGGCTCGATCTCGAGACGTACGACTACATGAACGAGTAACCGCGTGGCGGCGCCGAGTCCCGCGCGGCTCGAGAGCAGTCGATGAAGAAGAAGATCTTCATAGGGTTCGTGATCCTGACCGCCTGCTTCGTGGGGGGCGGCATCTACATCGCTCGCTCCATCGACCAGGTGATCTCGAAGCTCGAAGCTGTCATCACGCTGCACCAGGTCGAGATCCTGCGGAAGAGCTTCCTTACGGACGTCAAGGCCGTTCAGCAGGATCTGCTGCTCAAGGATTCGCCCCACGAGGCAGAGGATGATTCCGTCATTAGGCGCGGTGAGAAGATGGCGGAGGAGGTCGCCGGCTGTTTCGCCTGTCACCACGCGGAGCCGGCACTCCATCAGCTGAAGAGTCTACAGGGCGAAATTGACCTGTATCAGAAAGCTCTCAGCAGGGTCTACACGACCCGGGCAAACGCCGAGCGATTGAGTCGACAGAAGCAGGTCGCGTTCCACATCGGACAGCACTTGATCGAAGAAATCGACAACATCATCGAGTACTCGTCACGCGCACTGGGAAACCGGACGCAGCTCGCGAAGCACAGCATCGCCGAGACGAAGAAACACCTGACTTTCCTCGTGATTGCGGGACCGGTGATCGGTCTGGCGATCGCTCTGTACTTCATCCACTACCTGACGCGTTCGATGGGAGCCCTCATCGACGGGACTCGAAAGCTGGAATCCGGTCAGCTGGATCACAAGATCGAAGGCCTGCGGGACGAGTTTGGTGAGCTGGGGGCCTCGATCAACGAGATGGCTCATTCGCTGGGCAAGATGATCCGCGCGATCGAGGAGAGCCAGAAGCGGTACAGGATGTTGTTCGAGAGCGCGGGAGATGGAATCCTCATGCTCGAAGCCGAGGGGGAGAATGTCGGCGGAGTCGTGTCAGCAAATCAGGCGGCTGCGGATATGCATGGCTACACCGTCGCGGAGATGTTAGCGCTCAACCTTCGAGATCTCGATGCCAGTGAGGACACAACAGCGGCGCGCAAGCGCATCGATCGGATCCTGGGCGGAGAGTGGATCAATGTGGAAAGCAGCCATCGAAGGAAGGACGGCTCGATCTTTCCGGTCGAGATCAGCGCAGGGCTGCTCGAGTTCGAGAATCAAAAATACATTCTCGCGTTCGATAAGGACATCACGGAGCGAAAGCAGGCGGAAGACGCCTTGCAGCGGGCCGAGCAACTGGTGGTCGTGGGCGAAATGGCAGCCGGGCTGGCCCATGAAATCAAGAATCCTCTCGCTGGAATCAAGGTGTCGATCGAGGTCTTGACGAGCGAGCTGCAGCTCGAGCAAGAGGACAAGGAAGTCTTCGAGCGGATCATCGACGAAATCAATCGTATCGAGACGCTGCTGAAGAATTTGCTCAGCTACGCAACACCCCCGAGGCCGCAGTTTGCGCTGGTCGACGTGAACAAGATCGTCGAGACGGCGATCAAGACGGCGGCGTTCACGCTGAAGAGTCCGGGCGGGGAGGCGAAGGAGAAGGACGCGAGGGATGTCCGATTCGAGAAGAGGCTGAGTGAGCATTTGCCGCAGATCGTCGCAGACGGGGCTCAGCTGCAGCAGGTACTCCTGAATTTGCTGATCAACGCGATGCACGCGATTCAAGGCTCCGGTTGCATTTCGGTTGCTACTGCCGCTGGCACTGCGCATGCGGTCCAGATCGTCGTGTCGGATACGGGAAAGGGCGTCGGCGGCGCGGACATGGAAAAGATCTTCCTGCCGTTCTTCACGACGAAGCCGAAGGGAACAGGGCTCGGACTGTCGATCTGCAAGCGCTTGATCGAGCAGCACGGCGGCTCGATTGAAGTTGCGCGCGGTCCGCAGGGAGGCCTCATGTTCACGATCAGTCTGCCGGTCGAGCAGGGGGAGGGCAGTCACTCGTGACGATGATCAAGGGAAGAATCTTCCTGCTGGACGACGATGAGTTGATTTCTTCAATGGTGGCACGATCGCTGAGGAAGGAGGGCTACGAGGTCAAGAGCGAGACGGGCACGGAAGACATCATCAGCAAGATCTCCACGTGGTGCCCGGACCTGATCATGCTCGATATCCACCTGGATGAGGAGAAGAGCGGGCTCGACATTCTCGGCGAGCTGAAGCGAGAGGAAATTCCCGGTGAAGTCGTGATGCTGACGGCGGACGCATCGGCCGAATCAGCGATCACTGCGATGAAGCTCGGCGCAGCAGACTACCTGACGAAGCCCTTCAACATGGCTGAGGTGCAGCTCGTCATCCGGAAGGTGATCGAGAAGGAGAGGCTCAAGGAAGAGGTCCGGTACCTCAGGAAGGTCGGAACCATCGGTGTTCAGGACCAGATGATCGGTGAGTCTGCGGCGATGGTGGAGTTGATGGAGAAGGCGGAAAAGCTCGCAGAGGCTCATGTTCAGAACGTGTTGATTACGGGCGAATCCGGTACCGGGAAGGAGGTCGCCGCGCGCTATATCCACAACCGGCTGCACGCGAGGCGCGGTGACGAGTACGCACCCTTCATTGCCGTGAATTGTACTGCCTTGCCGGAGCAGCTGTTCGAGAGCGAGCTGTTTGGCCACGTGAAGGGAGCGTTCACGGACGCGAGGAACGATAAGAAGGGAATGTTCGAGCTCGCCAACGGCGGAACCATTCTGCTCGACGAAATCGGGGACATGGCAGCGAATCTCCAGAGCAAGCTGCTTCGCGTGCTCGAGGATCGGTCGGTGAGGCGGCTGGGGGGCAAGACGGATCTTCCGGTCGACGTGAGCGTAATCGTCACGACGAACACGCGGTTGGATGAAGCGGTGAATCTCGGGAAATTCAGGACCGACCTCTTCTATCGATTGAATGCGTTTCCGCTGCACATCCCGCCGCTGCGAGAGAGACGCGAGGACATCCCGCTGCTTGCGCGGCATTTCCTGCAGTTGTTTGCGCAGAAGTACCTGAAGAGGGCGATTCGGGAGTTTTCGCCGGAGGCCGAGAGGATTCTTTGTGCGCACGACTGGAAGGGGAATTGTCGCGAGCTGCGGAACGTGATCGAGCGGATCGTGGTGCTGGAGAATGTGGAGACGATTCTTCCGGAGCATCTTCCGGCTGCCTTGCTGAAGGAAGAGTTCGTCGAGAGGCGGCGCGCGACTGGATTCGTGCTGCCGGAGCAGGGAATTTGCCTCGAGGAAGTGGAGAGGGATCTGATCGTTCAGGCGTTGAAGCGCGCGGAGAACAACCAGACGAAGGCCGCGAAATTGCTCGATCTCTCCTACGACTCGCTGCGGTACCGCATCAAGAAGTACGGGCTGGTGTAGACGGGAGCCGGGGCAGGGCGGGCCCAACAGCCCGACGGCTCAGCCCGGCTCTTGGGCGCGCGGATGACACGGGCGGAGCTCGCTCTTTTCGAGGACGGCGAGCATGGCGCGCCACAATGCGGGGTGGACGTTCGCCTGCGACACGCCGAGCTGTTGGACGAGGCGGGAGTGCAGCGGACCGGAAAGCTGCTCGCATTCCGAGCGCGCCAGCTCGCGGTATGGGGCGTTGCGAAGCGAAGCTCGATGGCGGTGAAGCCGATCCCTCGCCCCAGATCATCTGGAAGACGGCGACAAGGGCGGCGCTGTACTCGTCTTGGTGCTCATCCGGCACGGTCATGGCGAGTCGGCGTGGGGCACGCACCGCAAGGGCTTCAGTGGGCTCGGAAAGCTCTGGCAGCGTGCGTGCGGCAAGCGCTGGGATCCTCCTGCGGGATCTCCTAGCGGAATCCGTGCGACGCGAGAACTCGGGCGGGGAATCCGGGGCCTTCTTCCTCATCGATTTCGTGCAGGTGCTTGTGCTGTGATGCCATCTCGGTCCTGATCTGGACCAAGACCTGCTGGAACTCGGGCAGATCCCAGAGCAGCTCGAAGGCCGGATCGAGGGGCAGGATCCACCAGGCCACTCGCGCGCCGGCGGCGACGTCTCGTTGCAACGCGGCCAGTGCGCGTCCCGGCTCGCCCGCGATGCTATGCGCGAGAACGTCCGCGAAGCCGTGGCCAGAAATGCCGGTCACGGGCAGCTTCTCGATGCTGGAGAGAGTCGCGCCCAGGAGCTTCACCGCGGCATTCCGGTCGCCGGTCTGCAGGCGCAGCAACGCGAGGCTTGCTGCGGCTGTGTAGTTGCTTCCTTGTACGAGGGGTGGGGTGCTCAGCAACTCCGGATAGATTCTCTCGTAGACGGCCAACGCGGCTTCGGGATCCACCGACTGAAGCTGCCGGAGCCAGAGGAGATGGGGCACGGCCTGATATCCAGAGATGCGATCCGTTCGTGTGGCGAACGCTCGCGCGATCTCGAGCGCTTGCTGCCGGTCCCCAGCGTGAAGCGCGAAGAAATAGCGACCGGTAAGCGCGAAGTAGGTGTCGGGCGCGGTGGCCAGGAGGACTTCCAGCCACCGCGCTGCGGCCGCCGTGTCGTCCAGGTGCAGGTAGAGATGCACGAGCTCGGCGAGCATCCAGGGTGCCGGATCGAGCGCCAGGGCCCGGGCGAACCAGCGGATGCTCTCATCGATGCGGCCGAGACTCCAGCCCTGCACGATCGCAAGGGCCCAGTAGTTGGCCGTGACGTCGGGTGACTTGGCGATGTTGGCGCGCAGCCGCTCGATTCCATCCTCCACGCGCCCCGATGCGGCCAGCGCGTAGCCGAACAGATATTGAGTCACCACGTTCAGCGGGTCTCGCGCGAGGGCCTTCTCGAGGTGGCGCAGTCCCTCTTCCGGCCGTCCGAGGGTTTCGAGCAGCAGGAAGCCGTAGAGCTCGTGGGGCCCCGCATCCGGGCTCAGCTCGAACGCGCGCAGGTAGGCCGCCTCTGCGCCAGCCGGGTCGCCGAGCAGTTGGCGCAGACGTCCCAGCGTGGTGTAGGTCTGCGGAGACTCGGGATCGAGCGCCAGCGCCCGCTCCATGGCGGAGCTGGCCGAACGTTCGGCAACCTCGCGGGAGATCGATCCAAACTCGTAGAGATTGGCGTAGATGTTCACCAGCGCTCGTTGGGCCGCGGCAAAATCCGGATCCAGCGCGGCGGCTCGACTGTACCACGAGAGCGCGACCATCCCGCTCTGAGCGCCCACGTTCTGATGCGCGGCGCGACCCCTCAGGAAGGCTTCGTACGCCTCGATATTGGTGGTTCCGCCCCAGTCCAGCGCGCTGACCTGCAGCTCGAGGCGCAGCGCGTTGGTGATCTGCCGCGCAATGTCATCCTGGATTTCGAAGATGTCCTGTAGCTCCCGGTGATACGTCTCCGCCCACAGCTGGAACCCATCCTTCGCGCTGACGAGCTGCGCCAGCACGTGCACCTGGTTTCCGGAAGTGTGCACGCTGCCTTCGAGGATGGCCTCCACCCCGAGCGCTTCTCCGATCGTCTTGAGATCGGCATCGCTCCCCTTGAACGAGAACGAAGACGTGCGGCCCACCACCCGCAGACCCTCGAAGCGCGTGCAGATGTTGATCAGCTCCTCGGCCACGCCCTCGGCGAGATACTCCTGATCCGCGTTGTCACTCAGATTGATGAAGGGCAGCACGGCGAGGGAGCGCGGCGGGGTGGGCCTGGCGGAGCAGAACTTGACGCCCCAGACGGCGGCAGCCGTGAGCAGGAGCAGGACGGCCGCGCGGGCGACTCGGAGTGGGATGCGGATCTGCGCGGGCGCGGTGTGGCTCATCGCCGGGGCGTGACGGCGCTCCAGGGCGGGGGGCCACGCTGTGATGCTCTCGCTGCCATGCTCGCCCCGGCCGCATCGCGTCGGCGGGAGGGTCGCTTCGGGCTCCGGCAGCACGTCGACGTCCGCAACGAATCGGAAGCCGTGCCCGTGCTCGGTGCGCAACAGCTTCTGATGCTCGCCGTCGTCGCCGAGAGCCCGGCGCGCCTTCTGAACGGATCGCGCCAGCGCGGCCTGGGTTACATTGACGCCGGGCCAGAGCGCGTCGAGCAATTCGCCGCTCGACACGACGCGGTGGCGTTGCTCGATGAGGTAGGCGAGCACATCGAAAGCCTTGGGCTCCAGCGGAACCCGCTGCCCGCGCCGCAGCAGGCTCCTCGCATCGGTGTCGAGGTGATACTCGCCGAACCCGAAGCGCATGGGCCGCAAGCCTCTTCGCCCCGAGGCGCATTTTGCCACGGCGCAGCGAGCAAAGGAAAGAGCGCGATTGCTGCGCCTGCGGGTAACACAATCACTCGCGCGTGTCTTTCTGGGCGTGGGGGAAGAGCCAATGTGAGGGGGAGCAGCGTGTTGCGCGCCTAGTCGGATTAGCCCCCAGACTCGGACGCTGCGTGCGACGACGCATGCCCCGGCCCGCGCGTCAGGGGGTCACGCCACCGCTGCGTTCAGCCGATGCGGGGAGGTTGGCGCGGATTCCCTGCGCGATGGGCGCGCGGAGCGGATCCTCGCCCGGATTCGAGCTCGACGCCGATGTACCTCCGTTCGCGAGGCTTCGCGCTCGCCAGCATTGCGCTGGCGCTCTTTCTCGGCTGGAAGGTCCTGGCGCGTGGCGCCCACGAGGTCGTGGTGCTGCGCACCGAGACGCTCCAGGGGCAGGACCACTACGCCACCCTCTGGGTGGTCGATGCCGAGAAGTTCGTGTGGATCCGCGCCGAGAGCCCCACTCGGCGCTGGCTTCCGGCCGTGCGCAAGAATCCCCAGGTAACGCTGCGGCGCGGCGGTCGCGATCTGCGTTATCGCGCCACGATCTGGGACACACCGGAGGCGCGTGCTTACGTGGATCCGATGTTCCGCGCCAAGTACGGTCTGGCAGATACCGCGCGCGCAATCCTGACGCAGCGCGAGACCATTCCCATCCGGCTCGAGCCGCAGGCGCGCTGACGTCGCCGCTAACGCTTGTCCGTGTCCTTGGAGTGGACGATCTCGTCGATGGTGAAGCCTTCGCTCTCCGCGAGCTTCTCGATTTCCCTGCGCACGCGCTCCTTCGCCGCGACGCGGCGCTTCTCGATCTCGTCTCCAATGCGCTTGCGCAGCGACTCGAGCTCGGGCAGAGGATAGTCGGCGAGATCGAGGTCCTGTGCTCGGCGCGCGACGCGTACCGACGCCGGCGCATCGCTGTGGCGCTCGGCGCTCGGCTTCGGCGCGCTCTTCTTTTCGGCGGGCTCTTTGGCGGGCTCTGGTTTCGACTCTTCGAAGCGGATGGCGGTGTCCATGTCATCGAGCGGATCCGAGCCGGGTTTCGTCTGGGGCGCCTGGCGCTTGTCGGACCGCGCGTCGAGGACCTGGGGCGCCTCGTCGAGCGCATCCGCGGAGTCGTCGGTGTCGAGGGAGGACGCGGCATCCAGCTCGGCGCTCTTGCTGGCGTCGACCAATGTTGCGACCCGATCCACGCCCCGGCGCAGCTCCGGGCCGGGCTTTTCGTACGCGATGGCGAAGCCGCCGGCGGTGTGTCGCGCGACCTTGCCCTCGAGCTGAAAAGGCTTGTCCTGATTGGGGAGAGATACGTACAAGATCGTGTGGGCACCGACCTTCGGCTGAAGCTCTACATCCTCGATGCGCGCGCCTGTGTACGAGATGTCGGCGAGAATCCCTTCTCCTTCCTGACGCTGGGAGGAGAAGTGCGTCTCGAACCAGGTGCGGATGCGGGGACTCCGACGTGTCGCGCTCGCTTGGTCCATGGGTTCCACCCCTCTTGTCGTCCAGGGAAGCCCGGGCTGCCGGCCCGGCGAGCCCGCCGCGATAGGAACGCGGCTCTGGCTATGGGGGTGAATCGGCTGGGATCGAAGCGGACCTGAGATCGATTCTCGTCTCTCCGCAGCCACGTTGCTCGCGACTGCGGGGGCCCGACGCTCAGCGAATGCGCAGGAAGGCAAGCCCGACCGCGAGCATCACGCAGGCGCAACCCGCGGCCGTGAGAAGGAATCCGGCACCGCCCAGGTAGAACCACCGCAGCACGGCGGCGCGCTCGGGGCCCGAGAGATCCGCGTGCAGGGCGGTCGGTCGCAGCCACCAGCGCGCCGGCAGCGGCCCGTGCGCGCGCAGCGCGCGGTACAGCCGCACGTGGTACCAGAATCCGGTTGGCACGCCCAGCAGCATGCCCAGCGCCACGCAGCCGATCCCGGCCGACAGGACCCACTCGAGCGGGAGGATCGGGACGAGCCAGCCAATCGCGCAGAGCACGACGAGCGCGGCCAGCGCGATCAGCGTTTCACGCACGCCTCGCCCATCGTCCGCGCCGCGCGCGCGCTTGAACGCGTGGGCGTCGATCCACCGCTGCAGCTAGGGAAGTTGTTCGAGCCAGCTTGCGTCTTCGAACCAGCGATCCTGGAGCTGCGCGAGCCTGCCGGTGAACTCGAGACCCTGCAGCAGGTTGTCGACGAAGTTGAGCAGCAGCGGGTCCCCGGCCGGGAGCGCGATGCCGATCGGCTCGTGGGTCAGCCGGGTGATCACCGAGACCAGATCGCTGTCGGGGTTCCGGGCGTGGGCGACCAGGCAGATGGGATAATCGGCGATCATCACGTCCGCCTCGCCCGAGAGCACGCGGCTCACGGCCGTGTCGTAGTCGGGCGCGGTCGTCAGCCGCGCCGCCGGAATCAGCTTCTCGACGAACGCCTGGCTCGTGGAGCCCTGCAGCGCGGTGACGGTGAGGTTTGCACTGTTGATTTCCGCGGCGCTCTCTGCCGAGGCAAGGCTGCTGGCCTTGGTGAGCACGCACTTGCCGGAGACGAAGTACGGACCCGCGAAGGCCACCCTCAGGTTGCGCTCGGGCGTGATGGTCATGGCGGAGAGCACCATGTCCACCTTGCCGGTCTCGAGCGCTCCGAGCAGCTCCGAGAACTGCAGCCTCTCGAGTCGCAGCTTCACGCCCATTGCAGACGCGAGGTACGCGGCCAGATCCGGCTCGAGTCCGATGATCTCACCGCTGCGCGTCGTCATGTTGAGCGGCGGCATGCTGGCTGCGGTCCCGACCACCAGCTCCCCGCGCGAGAGAATGCGGTCCAGGACCGGCGAGTAGGTGGCCGCCGGCGTGCCCCCGACGTGCGAGCAGCCGAGCAGCAGGAGCAGCGGCGCGGCCAGGGTCCAGCGCGTCCAACGAGTCGGTCGGGTCTGCGGTCGGTGCATCGGGGCTCCTCCCATCTGAGCGCTGCGTCACCGCGGGGCGTGGAGCGGAGCGCGGGGAGCGGGAGGGTAGGCTGCGGAGACCTGCTGTCGAGGCCCGCGCTGCAATGCGAGGGCGCGGGGGCCGGGGAGCTCAGGCCAGGCGCTCGATGGGGAGGGGTCGGCCCTGCGCGTCCCACGCGGCACAGCGCGTGGATCTTCGCTCGAACGGCGCGAGTCTTTCGCCGGGGCGCTTCCACCACATGATCCCCAAGCCGCTTGCCCACGTCAGCACGCCCGAGAGCAGCGCCGGTTCGAGGGCGCTCGCCCACACGAGCCCGGCGATCGCGAGCGCAGCTGCCGAGGCGAGGCCCGCGCTGCCGCGCCGCAGGCGCTCGCGTGGCGAGGTCAGGCCCGCGGGCCAGGCGACGGCGCGACGCGCGCTTCGAATCCGGGTCGTGGTGATCTCGCTACGCATGAATCCGACGCGCACCGCGGTGGCGTGAGCTTCGCGCACGAGATCGGCACTGCCGCAGTGCGGACAGAGCTTGCGGCGCAGCAGGTGCCGGAGCGCGCAGTAGAGCAGGCCCGGCAGCGCCAGGCAGAGCCACGCCAGCAGCTCGAGTCGATCCGATCCAGCGAGCAGCGTTTCCGGGACGGCCGTGTGGAAACAGCGGGTGCAGAGCATGCGAGTCTTCATGACGCCCTCCGTGCAGTCCGCATCGGCCGGAGCGCGAAAAACTTTCGCGTGTATCTCGAAATATTTCCTGCGAGTGGAATTTCACCCACGGGGGCACAGCCCTCGATCGTCCGCAGAATTGCCCTGCCGGGCTGCGCCTCATAGTCTTGGGCCGGCGCCGCTCGAAACGCGCCGCTGCGGCGATCTCGTTGCGGCCATGATCATGGGGAGAGAATTCGTGCAACGTTTCATCTTGCTCGCTGTCTTGTTCGCCGCGATTCCGCTGGCTTTGGGATGTGTCGTAATCGAAGACGGGGAAGTGGGTGTCTCCAAGAGCTTCGGTGCGATCCGGGACGAGCCGGTAGGCCAGGGCATCGTGATCCAGATTCCCGTGGTGCGCACCGTGGAAACCTGGAACGTGAAGCTCCAGGAGGTCAAGGAGACGGCGAACGTGCCCTCGTCGGAGGGACTCATCGTCGGCCTCGATACGTCGCTGCTCTTCGAGGTGCAAGCGAGCGAGGCGCCGCGCATCCGCAAGACGGTGGGCTGGAATTATCTGGACCGCCTCGTGATTCCCTACTTCCGCAACGCCGTGCGCGACGTGGTGAGCGGTTACCCCGTCAAGAACATCTACTCCGAGACCGGGCGCCGCGAGATCGCCGGCAAGATCCGTGGCTTTCTGCGCGAGAACCTCGAACCGCGCGGCATCACCGTGGTGGACGTGCTCCTGCGCGACGTGCAGCTCCCGCAGAAATTTCGGGAGAGCATCGAGCTGAAGCTGACGGCCGAGCAGAAGGTCCAGCAGAAGCAGTTCGAGCTGGATCAGGCGCGCAAGGACGCCGAGATCGAGATCGCGCGCGCCGAGGGCGCGGCCAAGGCTCAGGAGATCGTGCGCTCGACGCTGAGCGACTCGTATCTACAGTACCTGTGGATCAAGACGCTGAACGAGAATCCGAACGTGATCTACGTGGCGACGGAAGCCAACATGCCGTTGTTCCGGCTGCACGGTCAGTCGTCGCGGTAGGGTCCCGCGCTCGCGCCCGCCGCTAGCTCCCCTCGATGGAAACGCCGATCTCGGTCTGCGGTCCGGTCACCATGATCGTGATGATCGCCGTTCGGTCGCCCTTCTTTGCGACGAGACGGTGCGTCTTCTCGTTCTCCTCCGAGAGGGTCCAGCCGTTCTCCTGCATCTGCTCGCGGTAGAACCCGTAGACCTCGCTCGGGGCTGCGCTGGTCTGGAAGATGGCGAACACACCGCTGCCCGGAGCGGACATGCCCGTCTGCGCGGTCGTTCCCGGATAGGTCGGAACGTCGGGCGGGAAATCGCTCGGGAGCTGACCCACTTCAGGCAGCGCCACCTCTGCCTCGGACGGGGTCGGGACCGACTGACTCGCTTCCCGCATGCCGGGAGCCGGGCTGGCTTCCTGGGCCGCTTGCGGGCCGGTCCCCTTCGTTTCTGACTTCTCTCCGCACCCCGCGAGACCCGCGGCGCAGCAGCATGCGATCACGACCATCGGAAAACGTCGGTGAATGAGTGCCATCGAGTCGTTACTCCTCCCTGGGCCGCAGGCATCGTACCGCCACCGGGCCGCTTCCGCCGCCCTCCCGGGCGGTGCGCCCGGGCCCGTTTCGGACTCTTGATGGGCTATGCTCCGCGCCCTTGCATTTCCTGCGGAGCGAACCGATGTCTCGAGTCGTCCAGGCGCAGCTCTTCTTCGGGTTGCTGATCGCGGCACTCGCATTTCCGGGCAGCGCGCTGGGGGCCGACGAGGGCGGGTCGAAGCTCGAGAGCGAAAAGGACCAGACCCTGTACGTGCTTGGGGTCCTGGTGGGCAAGCCGCTCGAGCCATTCGGTCTCTCGGAGCAGGAATTCGAGATGCTGAGCCAGGGACTGCGGGACGCTGCGCTCTCGCGGGAGCTCCGCGTCGATCCCCTCGAGCTGCAAGAAGACGTGCTCGCGTTCCAGCAGGCGCGCCTGGCGGCGCGGGCGGAGGGAGAGCGAAAGGCATCGCGCGCGTTCCTGGACGAGGCCGCGAAGCAGCCGGGCGCGCTGCGAACCGAATCGGGCATGATCATTCGCGAAATCGTCGCGGGATCCGGCGATTCGCCCCAGCCGACCAGCGTGGTGAAAGTGCACTACCAAGGGGCCCTGCGCGATGGAACGATCTTCGACAGCACGCGCGCGACCGGGACCCCCGCGACGTTCAGCCTCGAGCGGGTCATCCGCTGCTGGCAGGAGGGCCTTAGCCGCATGAAGGTCGGCGGTAAGA
>JAOUNA010000219.1 GCA_029881215.1 Myxococcales bacterium
TCGGCGGCGGCGATCGAAGAAAGGTCGAGAAGAGGAGAGCGCCAAGGTTCGGCCCATCCGAAACCCGGCCGACGTGAGCCGACTCGTCGAAACGGCTGCCGAACACGGCACGGAAACACGCGCACTCGTGCTGGCCTTGCTCGACGCGGGGCTGCGGCTCGGCGAAGCCCTGGCCCTGCGGTGGTGCTCGATTGCCTGGGGGAGCGACGAGGACGATCCGCGCCGCCACCTGGCGATCGATCGCACCTGCTCGCGAGGCGGCGAGCTGGACAGCCCGAAATCAGGTCGTGCACGGAAGGTTCAGCTCTCGCGTCGACTGCGCGCAGCGCTCGGAGATCTGTACCTCGCGCGGTTCCAGCGCGACCCGAGGGCCTACGAGGCAGAGGCTCTCATCTTCGCCGGAATCGATCACCGGAGGTTCCGGGAGGGCATCTGGGCGCGGATCATCCGAGAGGCGGACCTCCCGGGCGTTGTGCCCAAGGATCTGCGCGACACGTTCGGCTCGTGGCTCGTGTCGATGGGAATTCCGCTGCAGTACGTCTCGCGCCAGCTCGGCCATTCGACCACGGTCGTGACGGAGAAGCATTACGCGCGCTGGATCCCCGAAGACGATCTCTACATGGAGCCCGAGCGTCTGCGACCGGGGGAGACTCCTGCCGACCTGCTCGCCCGCTTGAGCGAGTCCCCACAGAGTCCCCACAGAGGGGATCCTTTCGCGATGCCGAATTTTCTCCAAGTGCCTTAGAAGCCTGTAGTATCCAGTGCTGGAGGCGCTCCCGGAGCTGGTGCCCGGCTCGAACTTCAAATTCGATGGGGGTCGCGGCGACGCGGGCCCGGGGGGTTCGATTCCCCTGCGCTTCCGCCAGACGCGCGGCGCAACGCAGCTGGACGCGACGCGGAAGCGCGCGCCGCGCCAGCGAACATCACGGTCTCATTGCATGCGTTCTGCGACTCATGCCTTCTGCGACTGCTGCCGGGAGAATTCCATGCACGGATCCATCGCGCCGCAATTGCGAAGCCTCGTCACCGCCTGCGTCAGTGCGGCGTGTCTCGCGCTGACGCTGGCGTGTGGAACGTACCTCGGCACGAGAATGCCCGGATACGACGATTTGTCGCAGGCGCCGCGCTGGCTGACCGGCCCCTGCGCCGCGCACTGGAAGGACGCACCGGGGAGCGTCCTCTGCGCGGTCGGATCCGCGGCGGGCTCGCCGGATGCTTCGCTGCTGCGAGCGACGGCGATCGAGCGGGGGCGCGCAGAACTCACGCACGCCCTCACCGCGAAGATCACGGCGATGCTCGAGGACCATGCGACCACCAAGACGGGCGCCGCCGAGCTCTGGGTCCACTCGGACGGCGGACAGCGCATCGCGCATTTGAGCCGGCTGATTGCGGACACCGCGCGCCCCCGTCTCGCGATGGCGGGGGACTGGACCTCGGAGCAGGGTACGTACTTCGCGCTGCTTGCGATCTCGAGCGAAGCCTTCTCCGACGCGGTCCGGGAGATGGACTGGCTCTCCGAGAGCATGCGGCGCGCTCTGATCGAACGCAGCGAGGCCGCCTTCGGCGGCAAGGCGCGAGACTAGAGGCCCCCCGCGTCGTCGCTGTGATACAGTGCGCCGGAGAGCGCGCATCATCGCCAAGAGTCGAATTGCGGCGTTCGGATGCAGCTTCGAACGGTCCGTCGCGCGCGGCGGCACCCCAGTGCGGCGCTGCCTCGCGCAGCCGCGGATCGAAACAGGAAGAGAGGGGGTCGATGGTCAAGAGCCCGTCCGTGGTCATTCACGCGAAGGATGCCGAGGTCGAGAAGCGCACGCGCACATCCATCGAGAAGCGCTGCGAACGCATGGCGGAAGAATTCCCCGAGCTGGACCAGATCGAGATCACCATCAACGGAGACGGCGTCGGCTTTGCCGTCAGCGGACATGCGATCGGCAAGAACACGGATATCGCCACGCACGCATCGGCCAGCGACCCCGGCCCCGCCGCAGACCAGGTGCTCGACAAGATCGAGCGGCAGCTGCGCAAGGTCCACGACAAGCGCATCTTCAGCCAGCGGCGCCTGGCGCAGAAGGCGCCGCCGAAGCGCAACCTCGAATCCTGATGCAGTCTCCAGCGCGCCTGGACGGGGCCGCGATGGCCGGCGCGAACGGCGCCGTGCTACGCCGTTGCGCGCAGCGCGGCTCCCGTGAGCGATGCCGCGCAGCGCGCGATCTCCTGCGGCGGCCCGGCCGCGATCACCCGCCCGCCGTCCGGCCCGCCCGCGGGCCCGAGGTCGATGACGTGGTCCGCGCGCCGGATCACGTCGAGGTTGTGCTCCACCACGAGAACGCTCGCCCCCGCGTCCAGCAGCGCGTCGAAGCACGCCAGCAGCACGTGGATGTCCACCGGATGCAGCCCGGTGGTGGGCTCGTCGAGGACATAGAGCGCCCCGCGCTTCTCTTCGGCGAGCGCGCGCGCCAGGCGCAGGCGCTGCGCCTCCCCTCCCGACAACGTGGACAGCGGCTGTCCCAGGCTGAGGTAGCCGAGGCCCACGCGCCGTAGCGGCTCGAGGCCCTCGGCGATCTTCGGATCCTCGACGAAGTGCGCACACGCTTCGTCCGCCGTCAACGCCAGCACGTCCACGATCGAGAGACCCTCGACGCGGATCTCGCGCGCGTCGGCTCGATAGCGCGAGCCGCCGCACTGCTCGCACGGTACGCGCACGTCATCCAGGAATTGCATGTCGACGACCACCTCGCCCGCGCCCTCGCACACGTCGCAGCGCCCACCGGCCACATTGAAGGAGAACCAACCCGGACCGAGACGCTGCGCGCGTGCCTCGCGCGTGGACGCGAAGCGGCGCCGGATCGCGTCGAAGGCTCCCGTCACGGTGGCGGGATTCGAGCGGGCGCTGCGCGCGGGCGGTACCTGCTCCACGACGACCACTTCCGCGACGGCCTCCGCGCCCTCGATGCGCGTGCAGGCTCCGCGCTCCGGCTCCCGCCGCAGCTGACCCACGAGGACGGAGCGAACCAGTGTGGACTTGCCCGCCCCCGAAACGCCGCTCAAGACGACGAGCTGACCGAGCGGAATGTCCACGTCCACGTCGCGCAGATTGTTCGCGCGCGCCCCGACGATGCGCAGGGCGCCGCGCGCCGCGCGGTGCCGACGCGGCATGTCGGGGCGCTTGCCGGCCAGCACCTGACCGGTCAGCGAGCCGGGCGTTGCGCGCACCTGCGCGACGCTGCCCTCCGCCACGACGTGGCCCCCGAGCCGCCCGGGGCCCGGCCCGAGGTCGATCAGGTGATCCGCCACTGAGATCACCTCGGGCGCGTGCTCCACCACCACCACCGTGTTCCCCTGATCGCGGATGCGCCGCAACACCTGGATGAGTCGCCCGACGTCGTGCGCGTGCAGGCCGATCGAAGGCTCGTCGAGCACGTACAGCGATGCGGTGAGCGCCCCGCCCAGCGCGGTGGCGAGCTGGATCCGCTGCGCCTCCCCGCCCGAGAGGCTGCGCGTCTGCCGGTCGAGAGTGACGTAGCCGAGACCCACCTCCACCGCCGTCGCGACGCGCGCGCGCAGCGCCGGCAGCAGGCGCCCGACGCGCGCGCTCGCGCCTGCGGAGAGAACCAGCCCGTCCAGGAAATCAGCCAGCTCCAACAGCGTCGACGC
This sequence comes from Myxococcales bacterium, assembly GCA_029881215.1. GTDB lineage: Bacteria > Myxococcota_A > UBA9160 > UBA9160 > SMWR01 > JAOUNA01. Next base: position 3,655 of record JAOUNA010000219.1, read on the forward strand.
GCAGATCTCCGCGATGCTGCGATCGCCGAGCTTGACGCACAGCGCCTCGGGACGCAGCCGGGCGCCGTGGCAGGCACCGCACACCTCGAAGCGCCGATAGCGCGCGATGAGCACGCGCGCCTGCACCTTGTAGCGCTTGCGCTCCAGCCGCGCGAAGAATCCCTCCACGCCGCGCCAGACGCGCCGCTCGCCGCGGAAGATCCACTCGCGCTGGGCCTCGTCGAGGTCCTGCACGGGCACGTCGCTGGGAACGCCGGCGCGCTCGCAGGCGGCCAACAGCTTGCGCTGTGCGGCGCGACCCGAGGGCGTGGTGAAGGGAACGATCGCTCCCTCCGCGAGCGTCCGGCTCGGATCGGGAATGACCCGCTCGCGATCGAGCTGTGCGATGCGCCCGAATCCCTGGCACGCTTCACACGCGCCGAGCGGACTGTTGAAGGAGAAGAGCGCCGGCACCGGCTCGGGCAGCTCGCGGCCGCAGGCGTCGCAGGCAAAGCCGGCGCGGTAGATCTCGCGCTCGCCGTCGGCCGGCACCACCACGCAGCGCCCGTCGCCCCGCACGAACGCGGCGGCCACCGCCTCGGCGATGCGCGCGCGCCCCGCGCCGGGCGCTCCCGGCGCCACGCGATCGATGAGCAGCAGCGCGCTGCTTCGCAGCGCACCGAGCTGCTTCGCGGAGAGCTCGGCGACATCGCGCACGCGCCCCTCGGCATCCAGCAGGCGCGCGTATCCCTCGCGCAGAAGCCGCTCGCGCAGCGCGGTCGGCCGCTCGCCGCGCCTCGGCGGCAGGGGCGCGCCCATCGCGATGCGCCCTCCGCCGTGACGGGCCAGGATGCGGTCCGCCACGGCCTCGACGGTGCCGGGCTCG
>JAOUNA010000220.1 GCA_029881215.1 Myxococcales bacterium
CGGTTGCGCAAGGCGCTCGGGAACGGCGAGCTCGACGCGCTCACCTTCACCAGCCCTTCCACGGTGCGTCACTTCGCTGCACTGCTCGACGCGGCGGCGCGAAAGTCCGCGGCGCGCTGCGTCGTCGCCGCCATCGGTCCGCTCACGGCCGCGGCGTTGCGCGAGATCGGCCTCGCGCCGCATGTGACACCAGAGCGCGCGACCGCGTGCGAGCTGGTCGCGCAGCTCGCTGCTCACATGGCCGAGCCGCGCGATTCCCGATAGGTTCCGAGCGGCATCGGACCCGCGGCGTTCGACTGGAGGTTGCGTGGCGCTTCGTTACAAGGTCGTCGAGACGAGCTCCGTCACCGAAGAGGATCTCGAGCGCATCCTGAACGAATGGACGGCCAAGGGCTGGAAGCTGGACGCGATGCAGTTCGCCATGCGCGACGCGTCGAAGCGGCCCAGCATGGCGTTCGTGACCTTCACGCGCGACGACGAGGCGAGCGATTAGATCGAGGCGGCGACAGCGGGGCGCCGCATCAGGTCTCGCGTTTCTCCCGAGCGCGCTTTCCTTGCGGCGCATCCTCAGCGCAGCCCTCGCCGCGCGGATGCAGTCGGATCTCCGCGTTGATCTCGATGCTTCGGCCCTCGAGCAGCTGCGCGAGAACGGCCGCCAGGTCGGTGTTCTGTAGCGCGCGGCCGACTTCCGCGCCGAGGCGATCCACGACTTCAGCCCGCGTTCGGCGGCTCTGCTCGACCATGAAGTCGATCCAGTCCTTGGGCAGGGTTTCGCCCAGCGCCCTGCGAAACGCTTCCTCCGTGACGAACAGGCCCGACAGGCCGAGCGTGAGTGCTCTGCGCATCAGCTCGGGAATTGCGTTCAGGGGGCCAGCCGCCTCCGCGTCGCCGCGCGCCGGCAATTCGGGCTTGGACGAATCTCGGCTTTCCTTTCCTCGCGGCCGCGCCATTGGAGTAGAATCCCGAATCATGAGTGGTTTGGCCAAGAGTCGTTTGGGCAAGGATCGCTTGGGCGACGCCCGGGTTCGCGACGTGATGTCCGAGAAGATCGTCACGATCAGCGCGGACGAGAGGCTCTCGACGGTCGAGGATATCATGACCCTCGGCCAGGTGCGGCACATGCCCGTGGTGCGCGCGGGCAAGCTCGTCGGTGTCGTTTCGGAGCGCGATTTGCTGCGCGCATCCCTTTCGAACCTGAGCGCTTTCGGCAACGAGCAGCGCCGTGCGTTCCTGCAGGCCGTCGAGATCAAGCGCGTCATGGCGACGCCGCCGATCGTGATCGCCGCCGACGCGTCGGTGGTGGAAGCCGCGGCGATGATGGCGGACGAGAAGATCGGCTGTCTCCCCGTGCTCGACGGCGACAAGCTCGTCGGCATGCTCACGGAGACGGATATCCTTCGCTACTTCGCGAGCGTTGCGTCGTAGCGCGGTGGCGGCGGCGCATCGCCGGCCGACCCGCGCAGGCGCCGCGCGCCGGGCCGGACGATCCTCCGGAAGGCCCGCCGCGGATCTCCTCCGGAATTCGAACGGTCTCATTGACATGTCCCGCGGGGGTTCCGTACTCTCGGCCTGCCCCCTCGCGGGAGCCGAGCCGGCGAACCGAAGAAGCACGGCGCGCGCGCAAGGGGAAGATGCCAATGCCCTCATCTCGCTGAGAAGGGCGCGGAGAACGAGATGATCTCGACGATTCTGGTGGCAACCGATGGCTCCGAAGCTTGTGCAGCATCGGAGCGTTTCGGCGTGACTCTCGCGGCGCGGCTGAAGGCTCGCCTGATGGGGATCTCCGTGGTGGAAGATCGCCTGGCGCGCGGCTTCCAAGAGGACGGTCTCGGCGTGACGCCACCGCCCATGGAGGCGGTGACGGCGTACCTCAAGAGCCGCGCGGAGGCGGCGTGCCGGCGGCTCGCCGAGCGCGCGCACGGGGAGGGCGTGGAGAGCTCCTGCGATGTGATGGCGGGGATCGCCGACGACCGCATCGTGGAGCGCGGCCAGCAGGCCGACCTCACGGTGGTGGGTCGCGACGGCCAGGACGCCGCGTATCGCAGCGGGCTGATCGGATCGACCGTCAATGGCGTGATCCGCAAGATTGCCCGCCCGGCGCTGGTCGTGCCGAGCACGGCGCAGCTCGCGGGGCCGATCGTGCTGGCGTTCGACAGCTCCCCGGGCTCGCGCATCGGCGCGAATCTGGCGGTCCAGCTGGCGACCCGGCTCGGCGAACCCATCCACGTCTTCGTGGATTCGAAGGACAAGGGTCGCGCACTGGCGCGCTTCGAGGAGGTGCGCGCGATCGTGGGTTCTCTGCCGGTCCCGGTGCGGGAGATCTCCTCGACGCTGGGCCGACCGGACGTGAAGATCGTCGATTCCGCGCGGGAGGTGCGCGCGAGCTTGATCGTGATGGGCGCGTACGGTCGCAATCGCATCACCGATTACTTCCTCGGGAGCAACTCGGCGGCGGTGGTCCGGACGTCTCCGATCGCGGTGCTCCTCGCGCGCTGACCGTGTCTCCCACCCGGATCCGGCTGAAGGATCTGGCCGCACAGCTCGGTCTGGAGGTCGAGGGCGACCCGGATCTGGCGCTCGCCGGCGTGGCTTCGCTCGAGGACGCGGGCCCCGAGCAGCTCTCGTTCGTGCGCTCGGAGCGCCTCGCGGCCCAGCTGGCGGCGACGCGCGCGGGCGCGCTGGTCGCCCCGGCCGGACTCGACGTCGGAGGCCGGCCCGTGCTGCGCTCGACCGACCCGAGCCGGGATTTCTTCCGCGCGGCCCGCATCCTCGTGCCCGAGCCGCAGGTCGCCGCCGGCATCGACCCCTCGGCCCGCGTCGCGGAGGACGCCGAGGTGCACCCCAGTGCGTCGGTGGCGGCCGGCTGCGTGCTGGGGCGCGGCGTGGTCGTGGGCGCGCGCAGCGTGCTGCATCCCGGCGTGGTGCTCACCGACGGCGCGCGCGTCGGTGAGGATTGCCTGATCCATGCGCGTTGCGTGATCGCAGCCGCATCGGTGCTCGGCGACCGGGTGATTCTGCAGCCCGGCGTGGTCATCGGCGGAGACGGCTTCGGCTACGTCGGCGAGGAGGGCGGCGGCCGGCGCAAGGTGCACAACATCGGGCGGGTGGTGCTGGAGGACGACGTCGAGATCGGCGCCAACACGACAGTGGATCGCGGCACGCTCGGCGACACGCGGATCGGCCGCGGCACGAAGATCGACAACCTCGTGCAGATCGCGCACAACTGCCAGATCGGCGCGCGCGTGCTGATCGCGGCCCAGGTCGGCGTCGCCGGCAGCTCGCGCATCGAGGACGACTGCGTGCTGCTCGGTCAGGTCGGCGTCTCGGACCACAGGCGCGTCGGACCCCGCGCGCTGGTGGGCGCGGGAACGGGGGTCGCCAGCGACGTGCCGCCGGATTCCGTCGCCTTCGGCTATCCGAACCGACCGGGCCGCGAATGGCACAGGGAGAGCGCGGCGCTGAAGCGCCTGCCCGAGCTGCTGCGACGCGTGCGGGCGCTCGAGCGCTGGATGCGCGATCGAGGGGGCGAATCGTGAGCGCCTCGGGTGCCGCCGACGGCCTCGACGTGGCGCGGCTCCCGCTGCGAGAGATTCGCGCGCAGCTCGAGGCGGCGGGCGATCCGGCGCTGCGGACCCTGCTGCTGCGCGGCCTGGAGCGGGATCCGCGGCGCGGAGCGCGCGCGCTGGCGCAGGCGTTCGAGCGCCGCGCCGCTGCGCGGCGGGCCGAATCGCGCCGACTCGCAAAGCTCTTCGCGCTGCGCGGCCGCCTGGTCGCGGGCGGCGTGCGCCACGTGGCGGGCGTCGACGAGGTCGGGGTGGGACCGCTCGCGGGGCCGCTGGTCGCCGCGGCCGTGGTGCTTCCCGCGCGGGTGGAGCTGCCCGGGCTGGATGATTCCAAGCGGCTCTCTCGCGCGCAGCGCGAGCGCCTGGATGGGGCCATCCGGGCGCAGGCGCTCGCCCTCGCCGTCGCCGAAGTGTCGGTCGAAGACGTGGATCGGCTCAACGTCCTGCGCGCGACGCTGCTGGCGATGCGGCGCGCCGTGGCCGCGCTCGCGCTGCACCCCGATCACATCCTGGTCGACGCCCGAACCATCCCCGGCATCGACGTCCCGCAGACCGCGATCGTATCGGGCGATGCCCGGGACGGCTCGATCGCGGCGGCGTCCATCGTGGCGAAGGTGCACCGGGATGCGATCATGCGGAGGCTCGACACGCTGCACCCCGGCTACGGTTTCGCGAGCCACAAGGGCTACGGCACGTGCGCGCACCTCGCCGCGCTCGCCCGCCTCGGGCCCACGTCGGTGCACCGGCGCTCGTTTGGTCCGGTGGCCCAGCTCGCGCTTTGCTGACAGGGTCTGCGCGCGGCGCTCGGCTTCGCGTGCGGCGGCGGCCGCTGTGACCGCGCGCTTGCGCACCACGCCCGAGGACTTCCGGGTCGACGAAGTGCCGCTCTATGCACCGACGGGCGAGGGCAATC
>JAOUNA010000221.1 GCA_029881215.1 Myxococcales bacterium
CGGCGGAAAGCTCTTGATGCCGCCCTCCGGGCTGTCCACCCGCACCTCGCCGTCGGCGTAGATGATGTAGCGCTCGACCCAGGTTCGGAAGTAGAAGGGCTCCTCCGGCACGTCGTTCTCGGTCTTGCAGGCCTGCACGCACTTGCCACAGCCGATGCACTTATCGAGCTGGATGCCCATCGCGTAGTAGTGCTCGGTCGGGTCGTAGTCGCCGCCTTCCGATGCCAGCGCCTGGAGCGGCCCGGTCACGCCGAGCAGAAGCGTTGCACAGGGGATCTTGGCGAGGTCCGCGAGAAACTCCCTTCGCTCGTACGTCTTGGGCATCTAGCGGGCCTCCGGGGAGTGCTGGTAGTGGCACTGCCAGCAGACCAGCGTGCCACCGTGTGTGTCCAGGTCGATACGCCGAATGTCGTACTCCCTCAGGTCGACGCCGCGGACCACGTTCGGCGGCTTGGCTCCCTTGGCGTGACACTTGCCGCAGAACTCCCTCTCGAACGGCTTGCGCGGGAGATTGGAGCGCGGCAGCACGCTGTGTTGTGCCGGCGTCTCGTGGCAGACCTGACAGTCGAGCGGCGCGTGGTGCGAGACTGCCTTGACGCGCACGATGGCTGCGTGGCACGCGGAGCACGACTCGGGAGTCTCCGAAGGCGCCGGGTCGTGGGGATTGTGACAGGTGTGACACAGCTTCGCGGGCTCGTGCCGCTCCTCGACAATCTGGGGGAAGCCGGTCGGCCGAGACGGCAGATAGCTATGGCACTGCAGACACAGACTTCTCTGCGTCGGCAGAGGCGGCGTCTCATCGGTCTCTTCGTTCGCGTGCGCCCAGGCTGCGCCGTGGCACACTTCGCAGCTGAGGGTTCGGTGGTAGGACCGCTTCTTCGTCTCCACCTCGTCCGTGTGACAGTCCGCGCAAACCTGCCAGCCCGCGTACTGGATGGGATGCGCCGCGACCGCACCCACCGCGTTGGCTCGGTAGTGCCCGAGGTCCCCGAAAGATTCCGGGACGAAGCGCTGCCGCAGCAGGAACATGCCCACGCCGAGGAACAGGAAGACCACCCCGAGCTGGATCACCTGGACCGGAATCTTCCGGGTTCTCAAAGCACCCCCCGAGTCGCACACCAGACGCTGGTGGACCCGTTCGGACGGGTCACGCGAACGACGTTTCTACGGGCCAGCGAGTCGTTCTCCCCACCCATCCAGCCGCTTTCACCCGCGACGCTGCGCGATCCGTGCGACTCACCGCAGGAGTCCACAGAACAGCCGCCTCGAGAACGTCGCGGGCTTCGGCTCCCCCGCTTCCCGCTGCGGCGCCTTTCTGCAAGCGGCATACCACGGCCTAACTCCCTGGAAATGGGAGCTCGCGGTGGAATCATGTGCCCCATGTGTACCAAATTGGGTCTACAACTTGAGGCCTGCTGACTCAGTGTCCCATTGTGCTGCGCCTGCGGCCCGGGACAGCAGGCCGCTGGCGGCGCCGCGCGGACCGAGCGGGGCGCGCAAAGCACGGCCGGGGTCCCGGGCATCCGGCGCCCTCACGACGCACGGTCGAGCGCGGCTAGCGGCGCCCCCCACCGTCTCCAGCCGCGGCGGCCTCCGCCTCGGCGGTCCCCGCGCGCCGCCTCTGCCGGATCTCGTCGCGCTTCGCCTTCAGCACCGCGAGCACATCGCCCGTCTGCTGCTCCACCGCGGCGATGTCGAAGGTGTGCCACGTCACGGAGAGCTTGCGGAGCTTCACGTCGATCTCCCCGAAGAACGCCTTGGCTTCCTCGGGCTCGGCGTTGGTGCTGATGTAGCGATAGAAACGGTGGATCGACAAGAATCGGTTCAGCAGCCGGTGCGCCTTTTCGGGAATCTCCGGGTGGATGCCGCGCGTCTCGTTGTGACAGCGCGCGCAGGATTCCTGCACCGAGTTGACGGTGAGGATGTCGACGTTGATGGCCCCGTGGCAGGTGACGCAGGTGGGGCCCTGCTTCTCCTGCTTCTTCGTCACGAGGTGCCGGAAATGGTTGCTCTTGCTGAAGCCCTCGAGGATGTCGTCGTGGCACGCGCCGCAGGTCTCGGGAATGGCCTGGTAGTAGATCCCGCTGTCCGGGTCCGAGGAGGCTACGCCCTTGCCGTGCGCGACCGTCTTGTCGTTGCTGCGCGGATTGCCGCCGTGACAGTCGCTGCAGGACACCCCCTCCTCCTTGTGGATCGAGGCTTGCCACTGCTGGTAGTACTCGTAGAGCTTCTTGTTCGTCACGAGCAGCTCGGGGTCGCTGTGGCAGGTCGCGCACGAATCCTCTGTCGCAGGCGACGCGGCCCCCGCCCCGAGCGGGAGGCCCAGCAGCAAGGCCGCGAAAGCCGCCGCCAGCCGCCGCCAGCCGCCGGCGCGCGCTTCGCGCCCGAGGACGATTCCCGATGCATTCCCCAGGATTGCGATCATCCGCTGCACCCCCTTCGCTCGCGCGCTCGACAACTGGGTTCGCCCCTGCCGCGCCGCGCAGGACCCGGCTGGGATCCGCGGTCCCGACGGACGCACTCGGTGTCCTTGCATGGACTGCGCCGAGCCCGTTCGAGTCCACCCGCCTCCCTATGTTTGCAGACCGGGCTCCCGCTTGGAAGCCGGAGGCGTTGTCCGCTGCGCGTCCGGCACGCGCCCGCGACACCCTCGGCGCAGGGGGCGGAACGGGAGCTCCTCGCGGAGGCAGTCGCGTGCGCCCGCTCGCCCGCCACCGCTCGGCACGGCACGCCGAACCCGGATCCGCGCTCTCGCGGCCCCGGGCTCGGGAGTCCGCACCCGGCTTGTGCTAATAGCAGAGTGCTCGAAGAACGCGTCCGGGGCTCGAGCCGCCGGAGGCATGCGCAGCAGGAGGGGTCATGAGGCAGAGACGACTCGCGTTGGCATGTGTCGCGATCATCGCGGTGGTGGTGACGAGCGCGTCGGTGGCTGGCGCCAAATCGACCATCAAGGAATTCATGGGCGAGAACTTCGCCGGAATGCACACGATTCTCGTCGCCCTGATCACCTCGAACTACGCGAGCGTGCCCGCGCAGGCCGCGGTCATCCGAGACCACGCCGAGCAGCTCACGGAACTGGTACCCGATCGCGCCAAGAACGAGCGAGACCAGTTCCTCTCCTACGCGTACAACCTGAAGAGCCACGCGCAGGATCTGAAAGTCATCGCGGAGCTCCTGATCAAGCACGACCAGGAGAAGAAGGACGGGGATCTCTCCACCGATCAGCTGCGCGAGGCGCTCGCCGCCCACTACGGCGGAATGGTCACGACCTGCGTCGCCTGCCACAACCGCTATCGACCGCAGATCATCCGGTAGGCACGCGACGCCCTCGCGGTCCGCAGACCCGGCTCGCGCGCCTCACGGACGGGACGCGAGATGAACGCCCCTGATCGAGACGTTTCCGAAGCTCCCGGCGAGGTCGCAGAGGCAGCCGACGACACAGGCCTCACGCGGCGCAGCCTCCTCGCCGGGACGAGTGTTCTCTCGGGCGCGATCGCCGCGGAGCTCGTGCTGGGCGGTCTGCGCAGCGGCGCCGCAACGGCGGCGACGCCCGGCTCCGCGTCCGAGCTGGTCGGCATGAGCGCCCTCGAGCTTTCGAAGGCGATCCGGTCGAAACGCGTTTCGTGCAGAGAAGTCATGGTGGCATTCCTCGACCAGATCGAACGCGTCAATCCCGTGGTCAATGCCATCGTCTCGTTGCAGGACCGCGAGGCCCTGCTGCAGCAGGCAAGGCAGCGCGACGCGGAGCTCGCGCGCGGCGAGGTCCGGGGCTGGATGCACGGCTTGCCCCACGCGGTGAAGGATCTGGCCGCCACGCGGGGAATCCGAACGACGTGGGGCTCGCCGCTCCTCGACACCGTTCCCCAGGCCGACGATCTCTTCGTCGAACGCCTGAGGAAGAGTGGTGCCATCTTCATCGGCAAGACCAATACGCCCGAGTTCGGACTCGGATCGCAGACCTACAACACCGTATTCGGTACGACGCGCAACGCCTACGATCCGAGCAAGACGGCGGGAGGGAGCAGCGGGGGAGCCGCTGCCGCCCTGGCCCTGCGCATGCTGCCGGTCGCCGACGGCAGCGACATGATGGGATCGCTGCGCAATCCCGCCGCCTTCAACAACGTGATCGGCTTCCGGCCGTCGCACGGGCGCGTACCCTATGCCGGCGGCGAGCTGTTCCTCGATCCGCTCAGCGTGGAAGGGCCGATGGGGCGCAGCGTCGCCGACGTGGCGATGTTGCTCGCCGTCATGGCGGGACCGGATTCCCGCTTCCCGCCCTCCATCGAGCAGGATCCGAGCCGCTTCGTCGAGCCGCTGCAGCGCAGCTTCGCAGGAACGCGCCTCGCCTGGCTCGGCAACCTGGACGGCACCCTGCCGATGGAGCCCGGCATCCTCGAGCTGTGCGAGGCGGCTTTCCCAGCGTTCCGGGACATCGGATGCAGCGTGGA
>JAOUNA010000222.1 GCA_029881215.1 Myxococcales bacterium
AAGCCGTCGAACACCCCCTTCCGGTTGGTGACCTTGCCGACGCGATGCAGGCGCATGAGCCCGGTGGTGAACATCTCGGTGTGGATGCCGTAGTCGCCCCCCGGCGAGCGCGCGAGCAGCTCGGCCAGCTCGTTCGGAATGCCGCCGATGCCGGTCTGCAGCGTGGCGCCGTCGTCCACGAAGCGCAGCGCGTGCTCGGCGATGGCGCAGTCGATGGCCGAGGACTTCGGGTCGGGGATCTCGAAGACCGGACGACGGCTCTCGACGATCACGTCCGCCAGCTCGACGGGAATCGCGTGGGGATGCTCGGGCGGCAGACCCAGGGTGCGCGGCAGGCCGGGATTGACCTCGACGACGAGCAGGCGCTCCGGATCGCGGCCACATTCGAGCAGACACTCCGTGGTGGCACCGGCGTGCAGCGAGAGACTCATCCGTCCGTCGCCGTCCGGCGGTGCGGCCGCGGTCGCCATCACGCGGGGCCGAATGCGCCGGGCGATATCCGCGAAGCGGCGAAAATCCGCGGGAATGAACTCGACGTCGAAGCCCGCCGCGAGGAGTCCGCGCTCGACCGGCCCGTAGAAGCCGCTCAGCAGCTTCACGCCCGGGCGCGTGAAGACGGGAAAGAGGTCGATCAGCAGGGCGCAGAATATGGTGAGCGACTCGAAAGACGCGCGCCCGCCCAGCGCGTGGAGGAAGGCCGTGGGCACGCCGGGCCCGAGCGGCATGCCGAGCGTGTCGCGCGCGCGCACCAGCGCGGCGGCCTCTTCGGGCGATCGCAGCTTCGCAGACGCGGATCCCATCCCGCCCACTCCGCCCACTCTGTCCACTCCCTCGACTCCGTCCGCGCACGCACTCACGCGGCGCGGAGGGCGGCGCGCCAGCGCCGCTCGATGCCGTCGATCAGCGCGTCCACCCGATCGCCCGGATCCGGAAGATAGGCCAACGGATCCGGCAGGCTCATCGCCTCGCCGAGCGCGCCTTCGAGCGTCGCGTGCAGACACAGCGCAGCGTAGCTTATGGCATACCCGCCCTCCTGCACGAGCGCCATGCGCCCGGCGCAGCAGCGCTCGGCCAGCGCGCGCGAGCGCGCGGCCAGGCCGTGGAAGCCCGCCATGGTCACGCAATTCCGTCCGTTCGGATCGAACTGATTGGCGTCCTGCCCGGCCGCCACGACGAGGAGCTCGGGCCCGAACGCCTCCAGGGCGGGGGCGACGAGGCGGTCGAAGGCCGCGTGATAGGCGGCGTCTCCCGAGCCGAAGGGAAGCGCCACGTTGAGATTGGCGCCGCGCCCCGCGCCACGACCCGCCTCCTCCGGCGCGCCGGTCTGGAGATGGGCGGGGCCCCATGCGCCGTGATCCATGTGAAACGACACGGTGAAGACGTCGGGATCCGCGTAGAAGCCCTCCTGCGTGCCGTTGCCGTGGTGCACGTCCCAGTCGATCACCGCGGCGCGGCGCAGACCCCGGGCGCGCGCCGCCTCGATCGCGACGCCGATGTTGTTGAGGAAGCAGTAGCCGTCCGCGGTCGTCGGCTGCGCGTGGTGTCCGGGCGGGCGCACCAGCGCGTAGGCGAGCTTGCCCGCGCCGCGCCACACGTGATCCACGGCGGCGATCGCCTGGCCGGCGGCCGCGCTGATCGACGCCCAGCTGCCCGGTCCGAACACGGTGGTCGACGTGACGCGACGGCTCTCGCCGGCCGGAATCGCGCGCAGCGACTCCAGATAGGCGGCGTCGTGGAAGCGAAGCAGCGCCTCCAGCTCCGCGGGCGGCGCCTCGCGCCAGTCGAGGCGGTCGGAGATCGGCCCCTTCCGCAGGATCGAGACCATGTTCTCGAGGCGCTGGGCGTTCTCCGGATGGGGCTCCGCGATGCAGAGCAGCGGCGACGCCGCGGCTTCGAATACGCCGGATCCGGTGTCGTGCCGCAGCGCGAGCGGGCTGTAGTAGACGGCGAGGCGCGCTGTCATCGGATCGATCTCCTCTCGCTGCGCCCGGTGGCGCGCGGCTTGACCGGGCCGCATTCGGACTCGAAACTGCCCGGGCAACCCCATACTCGCCGGAGAGGCCCCCGTGAGCAAGAACCGCGCCACCGTTCTCGAGCACTGCCACCCCGCACTGGAGGTGCCCTTCGGTCGGGAGGAGTACCGCGCCCGGCTCACGCGCATTCGCGAGCGCATGGCGTCGGACGGCATCGACCTGCTGTACCTGACCTCGCCCGAGAGCCTCTTCTACGTGAGCGGCTATACCTGCGAGTGGTATCAGACCGAGAGCCCCGTGAGCTGGCCGCCCACCAGCGGCATCGCCGTTCACGTGGACCACGACAAGTACGTGCTCTTCGACACGCCGAGCGAGCAGGTGATGGTCCGCTTCGTGACGCTGGCGGACGACGTGCGCATCTTCCCGCTCGAGAAGCGTCGTGACGGCATCGCCTTCATCGTCGACGAGCTGCGCGCCGAGGGCTGGCTGCAGGGGCGTGTCGGGCTCGAGCTGCACTCCCACCGCCCCAATCCCGCCGTGAGCCAGCGCTTCCGCCAGGCCTTCGAGGCCGCGGGCTGCCAGGTGATCGACGGCAGCGCCGTGCTGCGCGAGCTGCGCTGGGTGAAGTCGCCCCAGGAGATGGCGTACCTCGAGCAGGCCGGCCGCATCGGCGACATCGGTCTCGCCGCGGCGCGCGACGCCATCCGCCCGGGCGTGACCGAGCTCGAGGTGTACGGCGAGGTGATCTGCGCCATGGCAAAGGCCGGCGGCGAGAATCCGGGCATCACGCTGCCCGTCCTCTCGGGCCCCAAGGCCAACACCGGCCACGCGCTGGCCGGGCGCCGCAGCATCCAGGCGGGGGAGCAGGTGAACGTGGACGTTTGCGGCGTCTACAACCGCTATCACTGCAACGCCGCGCGCTCCTTCTACGTCGGAGAGCCGCCGCGCGACGTGGTCGAGTTCTACGACAAGGCAGCCGGCGCGATGGAGCTCGTCGGCAGCCTGATCCGGCCGAATCTGCGCGTGGGCGAGCTGGTCAAGGCCCTGAAGGCCTACTACGAGGAGCAGGGCATCTGGGAGGAGGCTTCCTGGCTGGGCGGCTACGAGCTCGGCATCGCCTTCCCTCCCGACTGGGTGGGAAACTTCGTCTACGAGATGAGTCACGAGGATTCGGACGTGCTCCTCGAGCCCGGCACCGCCGTCAACTTCGAGAGCGTCTTCTTCGGTCCGCGCATGTCCGGTCTGACCTATCTGATCGACACGCTGCTCTTCAAGCAGGATGCGGCGGAGCTGGCTTCGCGCATGCCGCGCGGGCTGACCGTGCTCGAGGCCTGAGGCGCGCCGCAGCGGCCGGCGCCGGGCCCGCGCTCAGCGCAGCGGAAGCACGAGCAGCGGCGTCGACGTCAGCTCGAGTCGCACGGCGCCGTCCTGCGTGCCAATCACGCGCGCCGCGGGCTCGGTCTGCTCGGGACGCGTGATGATCGGCTCGAGGTGCACGCGCACGGCGCCGGTCTCCAGGGAGACGACGCGCTTCAGGGTCGCGTCTCCGGGCAGGTGCACGCGCACGGGGTCGTACCAGCCGATCCAGCCCGGCCCGGCCGGGCCGTCGAAGAGGTAGAGGCGGACGTCGCTCGGACCGACGAAGATGCGCCGGATCTGGTCGCGACCGCCCAGCGCCTGCAGCAGCTGGCGCAGCGCGTAGAAGACCGGGCGGTACTCGCTGCGGCGCGCGTCGATCAATCCTCCCCAGGGCGACAGGCCCGCGGCCGCTTCGAACGGCGGCTGCGTCCACCACGCGGCATCCTCGATCGGCGCGACGCTCAGCCACCACACGCCGCGATCCGCAGCCACGATCAGCTTCTTCACCAGATCCAGCGCTGCGCGCGCCCGGGCCCAGGCGAGCGCCTCGTCCTGACCCGCCACGAGCTTCTGGAACCATTCCGCGAGACGGCAGCGATCCTCCTCGCGGGCCGGATACGACACCAGGCCGATCTCGTACGGTGGCCCCGCGCAGCGCGTGGCGGGCCCCCAGGCCACCAGCGGCGTGGGCGCCACCTCCGTCACGATCACGGGCTTGAAGACACCGCGCGCCTCGGTCTCGTGGTGCAGCCACTCGAGCGCAGCCTCGATCTCGACCGCGTCGCCGAGACCGTTCACGGCGAGCGCATCGAACGCGTCGGGGCGATCGAGAACGCGGCGCAGGTCGGCCCGGCTCCGCTCCGACACGCGCGCCTCCCGCGCGTCGAGAGCGGATGCCTCGCCGGGGTTCGCGCTCTCGAGCAGCGCGCCGCTGCTCGGAAACGCCGCGTGGGCGACGACCACTTCGGAATCGGCGGCATGCGCAGCCCGGTGCGCGCGCTCGAGTGCGTTCACGTAGGCATCCGCGAAGTCCGGCGCGCCGCCGGAGAAGAACGAGCCGATCTGATAGAGGCGCACGGGATTGCGCAGATCGGGCATGTCGCCGACGCCG
>JAOUNA010000053.1 GCA_029881215.1 Myxococcales bacterium
GGCAACAGGTTCTATTATCCGGTGTGACGACGGCTATCGGTTTCCTTGGAGTAGGAGCCAGTCGGATTGCCGCGCTACAAGAAGTAGGCGCCCTTGGTGCGGTTGGAGCCCTATGTAGCGCGGGTGCGTGCTTGAGTCTGCTTCCAGCACTCAGAGTTTTGGAACGACATAGCGGCATTGAGCAACTAGTAGCGAGGGTATTTCTTATCAATCGCTTGATTCCGCGTGTACTGCAAATAGTTACAGGTCGGCGCGTTCTTATTCTGGTGACAACAGCGAGTGTGTTGGCGTTCTTAAGTGCAGGATGGAATCGAATTATGTTTGAAACGGACGCGACGAAGTGGTTCGTCCAGGGGACTCAGGTACGGGACGCATACGAAAATATTCGACGAAGGCTTTCGGGTATTAGTCCGGTGAATTTTGTAATTCAGTCAACTGGCGAGCGGCGAGTCACGGAGCCGGCAATATTGCGCGAAATTCAGCGACTTTCGGCGTACGTGGGAAGCCGAAAGGACGTGGGGAAGATTATCTCGATTGTTGACGTGATAAGAGATGTTGATCGAGTGTTTGGGAAAAAGGAAAGTGGCGAGATTCCGGAATCGGAAGAGGCGGTAGAGCAATTTCTGTTGCTTAGTGGCGGGAATGAAAGACTTGGTGATTTCTTATCGAGTGATCGAAGATCGACAAATCTGCAGGTGCGCGTAGATGACAACGGATCGGGCGCCCTCTTGAGAATCGCTAGGGAAGGGGAGGAGTTTTGGAGCGAGCTCGGAGTGGAAGGGATGTCGTTGTATGCAACTGGAATCATGTATGAATTTGCCAGGGCGGAAGAAGAAATTTCGAAGAGCCAGGTTTACGGCCTAGCAGGGGCAATTGGGCTCATAGGGTGCTTTTTAATGTTCGCGCTAGGTGCACCGTGGATTGTATTGTGCGCGTTATTAACAAACGCGACTCCGATTGCTTCGGGTTACGGAGTGATGGGAATAATGAACATTCCGTTGGACGCAGGAACTGTCCTGATTGGGAGCTTAGCGCTAGGAATAGCGATTGATGACTCGATACATATTGCAAGTGGATTCCTGCTTGCAGAAACTCGTGGAGTTACGGCGGCATCAAGACTGGAATTTGCACTGAATAGGTCGTTTGGCCCGGTGTTGGTCTCCTCGGTGGCTCTTGGTTTGGGATTCCTAATATTCGGATTTTCTAGTTTTGCTGTTACTAGGAATCTAGGATTTCTAATGTCAGGCGTCCTATTCATGTGCTTGGTCTCTAATACGTTCTTGCTGCCGGTTTTGTTGACGATTGGATCGAAGGGGGAAAGGCAAAGCCGCGGGCAATGGCAGTCCTTAGGCGAGGGGTAATAAGGGGAGACATTCCAGGACGTTAGTTCAAGATTGTGCGAGGGTCTGCCGATCGGATAGGCATGAGGGCGGGCTCAGCGCAGAGCGGACCGAGCTATCGAGAATATTGGTCGGCCTTTGGTAGGCAGCGCTCAATCGAGCAACTGAGGGTTACGTGTTATTTCATTCTTGGTCTGCAATGCGTGTTCATAACTCTTGATAGATGGATCTTTCCGGAGCACTTTCTTGAATTTTTCTTCTTCAGGGTAGCTGTGAACTGTGTCGTAGTTCTTGTGCTTGTACGTGGTCGGTTCTTTGCGCCCCGCAGTTGTGAGTATTGTGTTTGTGCAGCAGTGGGCGCCGAAGTGTTGGCAATGGTTTGGGTGACGTCTCCGCCCACAAGTCCTTACTATGCAGGTCTTATTGTGCTTTTTGTAGGTATGCCTGTGCTTCAGCCGTTGCGTGCGGTGGATGCGCTGGTGATCTGCGGGATGTGTTGCGTGGGCTTCGGAGCTGCGACAATCTGGCGAGGGGCGGCTGGTGACGAGAGGATGTTGTGGATACACGGAGTGTTCTTGTTTTCGGGAGCAGTCGAAAGTGTTGTTAGTTGTTCTGTGTTGTCGCGGAACCGGTTGAGGGATTATTCGCGAAGGCTTGAGCTCGAGCGGGCTCGCGATGAGTTGCGTGAGCTTGACGTTGCGAAGTCGCGGTTTACAGCAAATATTCACCATGAGCTGCGGACGCCGCTTACTTTGACACTGGCTCCAGTCGAGGCGTTGCTGAGTGGCGAGTTTGGGCCGCTGTTGGAGCTGCAGCGCGATTATCTGAGGACGATTCGCACCAATGGCCTTCGGCTGCTGAAGCTGATCAACAACCTGCTTGATCTCTCGAAGATCGAGGGAGGGCAGATGGCGGTCAAGCGGCGGCCGATGCGCATCGGCGCGACGGTCCGCGAGATGGTCGAGGGCGCTCGACCGCTGGCGGAGCGGAAGGGTGTTGAGCTGCGAGTGGAGTCGCTGGACGGCTTGCCGGAGATCAATGCGGATCCGGAGGCGGTGGAGAAGATTCTCGTGAATTTGCTGGGAAACGCGTTGAAGTTCACGAGGGCGGGCGGGCACATCGCCGTATCGGGAGAGGCGACGTCAGAAGGAGGCGTGCACCTGGTCGTCGCGGATTCGGGCGTGGGCATTCCTCCAGACGAGCTCGAGAGAATCTTCGATCGCTTTGCTCAAGTGGACGGCTCCAACACCCGGGCCTACGAGGGCACCGGGATCGGGTTGGCGTTGGTCAGGGAGCTCACTGGCCTCCACGGCGGCGAGGTCTGGGCCGAGAGCGAGGGCCGGGATCGCGGATCTCGGATGCACGTGGTGCTGCCCGCCGGCGAGAGGGATACGGAGGGGGAGGGGGCACTCGCGGAGCCGATGCTCGCGGGTCCGGATGGCTCCGTTGTGGCGGTCGGAAACTCGATGGCGGCCATGGAGGCCGAGCTGGATTTCGACGACAGCGAAGAGGTAGGTCGACGGAGCGGGGAGCTGCGCCTGGCGGAGATGGAGCAGAGCGTGGAACGAGCCGAGGGCGCGGTGGCGCCGGCACAGTTTGGCGCCTTCATGCCCGACGGGCAGGTGCCGCGGGATGCGCCGGAAGTATTGGTTGTGGAGGACAACGCGGACATGCGCCGCTTGCTCTCCTTCCTGGTTGGACGCGAGTATCGGTTGCGGATCGCACGCAACGGGCGGGAGGCGCTGCAGGAGGTGCGCGAGCGCAAGCCGGATCTGGTGCTCACCGATGTGATGATGCCGGAGATGTCGGGCACGGAGCTGTGCGCAGCGCTGAAGCGCGATGCCGAGACCGCGGGGATTCCCGTGGTTCTGGTCACCTCGAAGGCCGAGCGCGAGATGAAGATCCAGGGCCTCGAGCTCGGCGCCGACGATTACGTGACGAAGCCGTTTCATCCCAGGGAGCTGATGGCGCGCATCCGGTCGCTCGTTCGATTGCGACGCCTGCAGGAAGAGTTGGCGGAGCGCAACGAGCTCGTGGAACGTACCAATGAAGAGCTGCGGGAGACGCTGGCCGAGCTCAAGGAGGCAAGCGCACAGCTCGTGCACGCAGAGCGCCTCTCGGTTCTCGGAGAGCTGGCCGCCGGCGTGGCGCACGAAGTCAACAATCCGGTGAATTTTGCGCTGAACGCAGTCAAGGCGCTGCAGGAGTGTGTCAGCGAGGTCGGAGAGGTGGCGGCCAAGATGGCGGAAGTCGACACCTGCGATCCGGAGGAGTTCGGGAGAAGGATCCGCGAGCTCCAGCTGATGCGCGATCGGCTCCAGTTCGAGGAGCGGGCGAACACGATGATGGAGCTCGCGGGCATTGTGGGAGAAGGCCTGGAGCGCACCTCCCGGCTGGTCGGCGATCTGCGCGATTTTGCCGCGCCGGACGATCGGCCGCGGGCCGATCTGGACGTGGCCCGGGGCCTGCGCTCGACGGTCCAGCTGGTCCGGCACAGCCTTGCGAGCGCCGGAATCGAGCTGCGGGTGGAGATTCCCCCGGACCTGCCGCACGTCGCAGGAGAGGCCCGCGCACTGAATCAGGTTTTCCTAAACCTGATCAAGAATGCGGCCGAATCATTTGCCGGTGAGCGGGGGAGCATCGACGTATCGGCGCGTGCGGAGAACGGCGCGGTCGTTGTCGAGGTGCGCGACGACGGCCCCGGCATTCCGCCGGAATTGAAGGATCGCATCTTCGAGCCCTTCTTCACCACGAAAAGTGCGCAGCGCGGAACCGGACTCGGCCTGTCGATTTGCCATCGCATCGTGATGCAGCACGGAGGCGACATTCAAGTGGAATCGGGACCGGATCGCGGAGCGATCATGCGCGTGCGCTTGCCCATTCGAAGGGTCGAGACCAGCGAGAGCACGCATGCGTCCTAGCCCCGAACGCCTCACCGACTACCGCGAATACCCGATTCTCTACGTCGATGACGAGCCGGACAATCTGCGGATCTTCGAGCTCACGTTCGGGCGAGAATTCACCATCTTCAGCGCCAAGAGTGGTGAAGAGGGAATCGAGATCTTGAGCCGGCGCCCCGTGGCCCTGGTGCTGTCGGATCACCGCATGCCCCGCATGACCGGGACCGAATTTCTCGCTCGCGCTGCGGAGATCGATCCGAAGACGATCCGGGTCATCGTGACGGCCTACGGAGACGCGGAAACTCTTGGGGATGCGATCAACACCGGATCCATCTACCGATACATCCCGAAGCCGTGGACCCCCGAAGACGTGCGGGGCACGCTGCGACGCGGCATCGAGGTCTACGCGCTCGACCGCGAGCGTGAGCAGTTGGTGCGCGAGCTGTCGCTGCTGAATCGGGTGTCGTGCTCCGTTGCGCAGGAGCTGGACATCGAGCGCCTGCTCGATCTGCTGCTCGGGACGCTGGTGGACGAGATGAGCTACGACGCCGCCGGCCTTCTCTTCTTCGATCTCCAGTCGAGAGCGCTGCAGTGGAGCCGGATGGCGCCTGGAAACAGTGCGGCGGATCCGGTGCTGCGTGCCCTGCGCATCCAGCCCGAAGCGGCGCCGAAATTCATCCAGAAGCTGGCGGCGGGCACGACGCAGATCCTGCGCAGCGCGGACGTGCTCGAGTACGAAGGGCCGGTGCGTACCTGGGTGAGCGAGGTGGCCGCCAACGAGATCATCGTGACGCCGCTGCACGGAAAGGAAGGCACGATCGGTGCTTTGAGCGTGGACAACCGGCGCGGCGGGACCCCCTTCACCTCGGACGACTGCACGCTGCTCGAGGGTCTCGCGAATCAGGCGGCGATCGCCATCGAGAATGCGTGGCTGGTCGACGACCTTCGGCGCTCGCGCGAGCAGGTGCGCCGAGCGGACCGCCTCGGAACACTCGGGACCCTGGCGGCGGGACTCGCGCACGAGATCAACAATCCGCTGGTATGCATCAATACATTCCTGAGCATGGCGCCGGAGAAGCGCGCGGAAGACGATGCCGAGTTCTGGGGCGAGTACCACGCCCTGGCTTGTCGGGAGGTCGAGCGCATTCGGCGCCTGGTCGAGACCATGCGCCGGCTCGGGCAGTCCAGCACAGACGGCGCGCCACGCGAGACCGTACGCGTGGATGCGCTGGTGAACGAAGTGGTGACGCTCCTGTTCCGAGAGGCGGAGCTGAAGCGCGTGCGGCTCAGCGCCGAGTGCGATCGCGAGACCCCCAAGATCATCGCGGTGCGCGATCAGCTGCATCAGATCGTGTTGAATCTCGTGTTGAATGCGATCGCAGCCACGCCAGCCGGCGGTGAGATCGTCGTGCGCGCCGGGCCCATGCCGGATCTCGAGGGCATCTGGCTGGAGGTGCGGGACACGGGGCCGGGAATCTCTCCCGAGCATCTCGATCAGATCTTCGACCCCTTCTTCACCACCAAGGGGCCTGACCAGGGCTCGGGCCTGGGGCTCATGGTGTGCCACCGCATCGTCACGGATCACGGCGGCACGATCGAGGTGCACAGCGGAGAGGGCGAGGGAACGAGATTCACGGTGCAGCTCCCCGTGGATGGTCGGCGCTAGGCCGGGCGCGCCGCAGCTTGACCCCGCTCTGGGGAATTGTTAGGAATCTCGGTGACTTCCCCCCTCGCCGCGGCCACCGCGGCGTCTCGTGAATCTTCCCCGGATCCCCCCCGTGCAGAACGCTGTGGAAGGAGAACTCGAGTGAGAGCATGCGTTCTCGCCGCCTGGTTGGTTGCTTCCGTGCTCGTCGCGCCACGCGCCTGGGCACAGGACCCGGTGCGCATGGTCATTCTCCCCGTCGTGGTCCACCGCGACTCGAGTGACTCGAGCTACGTGAGCCGGGGCATCGCCGAAATGCTCAGCGCGCGACTCGAGCAGATCGGCGGCATCGAGGTTCTGCGACTGGAAGGCGAGGGCGCCGCGACGACCGACCTCGCTGCAGCTCGAGAGGCAGCGCGTCGGATCGAAGGAGACTACGTCCTGTACGGCTCCTTCACCCAGTTCGGGGATGGCGCGAGTCTCGACATGCAATGCGCTGCCTTGAGCGCGAACAATGGAAACGGCGAGGCAGTGCGCCGCGTGTTCATCCAGTCCGGCACGGTTGGGGAGATCATTCCCAAGCTCGACCGGCTGGTGGACAAGATCGCAAAGTTCCTCCGAGAGGGCGGAGCAATCGAGAGCGCGGATCCACGGGTTGCTGCCAAGGAACCGAGTACGCCGGGAGCCGACGGAGCCGAAGGCGGCGAGGCGATCCGCGCCCTGCAGAAGCGCATCGAGGCGCTCGAGCAGGCCGTCTACCGCGCGCCGGTCCCGGAGGACGCCAGCGCAGCGACACTCCAGGACAAGGGCCTGCCGGAGTCTTGAGGGGCCCCTGCTCCGAGCTCCTGCGCTACCCTACTGCGCCGCGCGAGGGCGGAGTCGGGTTCAGATGGATCTGGGGCGGTGTAGCTCAGTCGGTTAGAGCGGCGGCTTCATAAGCCGTAGGTCGCTGGTTCGAGCCCAGCCACCGCTACCACCCACTCTCCCTGGCCGAGCGGAGATTCGCGGCTCGGGCGCGTGCAGGCGCGGCGCGAGGCGGTCGCTCCACGCGCCCAAGAAACGGCGTTTGACCCGCTCCGGCGGCGTTCGATTCCATTCCTGTCTTGTCACGCCCCGTGCACGCTGCTACCAGCAACGCGTGTGACGAGCGTGTGCACAGGGGCTGCGGGCGCATCCTTGCACTACCGCGGGGGGTGAGGGCCGTCTTGGATGCCTTGATCTTCGGGGCCCCGGGAATCGTCTGGCTGGCGGCCGGATTGGCCCTGTACATGGCATGGACCATCGGGGCCAACGACGTGGCCAATGCCATGGGTACCAGCGTCGGCTCGGGTGCACTGACCATCTTTCGGGCCGTCGTGGTGGCCGGCATCCTCGAGTTCTGCGGCGCCTTCCTGGCCGGCGGCCATGTCACGGACACCGTTCGCAAGGGCATCCTGGTCGCGGATTTCGCCGCGGGTCACGAGCCGCTCATCGTCTACGGGATGCTCGCGTCGCTGATGTCGGCGGGCACCCTGCTCCTGGCGGCGACCCGTTTCGGACTGCCCGTCTCGACCACGCACGCGATCGTGGGGGCGATCGTGGGCTTTGGCGCGGTGGGGCTCGGCGTGGATTCGGTGGTCTGGGGCAAGGTCGCGCAGATCGTGGTGACGTGGGTGACCTCGCCGCTGATCGGTGGCGTGCTCGCCTTCCTGATCTTCAACCTCACGCGCTACCTGATTCTCGATCGCGAGGCGCCCATGGCGCAGGCGCGGCGCATCGGACCGATCTTCTTCTTCGTCGTCTTCTTCGTGATCTCGCTGGTCACGGTCTTCAAGGGACTCAAGCAGCTCAGGCTCCATCTCGACTTCTCCGAGGCCGCGGGCGTGGCCGCGCTCGTTGGCGTCCTGGGTGCGCTGATCGGGCGCTTCTTTCTGCGCCGCGTGAGTGAGCAGCCCGACCCGACCGGCTCGGATCGATTCCGCCAGGTGGAGAAGGTCTTCGTCGTGCTGCAGATCCTCACGGCTTGCTCCGTGGCATTCGCCCACGGATCGAACGATGTGGCAAACGCGATCGGGCCGCTCGCCGCAGTCATCCAGCTCTCGCGGGGCGCCGCCTACGCGGCGCAGGCGTCGGTCGCGCCGTGGATGCTCGTCGTGGGAGGCGTCGGCATCGTGATCGGACTCGCCACCTGGGGCTACCGGGTGATGGAGACCGTCGGGCGAAAGATCACGGAGCTGACACCGAGCCGCGGGTTCTCGGCCGAGCTGGCTGCGGCGCTCACCATCGTTCTGGCGTCGAGGCTCGGTATCCCCGTTTCGACGACGCACATCCTCGTGGGCTCGGTCTTCGGCGTGGGACTCGCGCGGGGCATCGGCGCGCTGGACCTCCAGGTCGTGGGCAAGATTCTGGTGTCCTGGATCGCGACGCTTCCGCTGGCCGCCGGACTGTCGATATTCTTCTTCTACTTCTTCAAGGGGCTGCTCTCGCCCTGAACCCCGGGGGATCCGCCGATGGCACTCATGGGTAACCTGTTCGGCCACTCGCCGATTCGTCCGATGCAGCAGCACATCAAGGCTGCGGTCGGCTGCGCCCGCGAGGTGCTGCCGCTGTTCGAGGACATGGCCGCCGGCCGCACGGATCGACTGTCGGCCCACCGCCAGAAGATCGACCGGCTCGAACACGAGGCGGACCAGATCAAGCACCAGATCCGCAGCCAGCTTCCCAAGCGCCTCTTCATGGCGGTGGCGCGGCGCGACATGCTGGAGATTCTCGATTTCCAGGATTCGATCGCCGACGTCGCCCAGGACATTGCGGGCCTGGTCGATCAGCGTTCGATGGTGATCCCCGAAGGCCTCGGAGAGCCGATGCTCGATCTCGTGCACCGCGTTCTCGAGGCGTGCGAGCAGGCCGAGCGCATCGTCGACGAGCTCGACGAGCTGCTCGAGACGGGCTTCGGCGGGCGCGAGAGCGGGCGCGTCGAGGAAATGCTGCGGGAGCTGGCGCGCATCGAGACCGAGACCGACGAGCTCGCCGAGCGCGTGCAGCGCAAGCTCTTCTCCATGGAATCGACTCTCGGCGTGGGCACCGTGTTCTGGTACGAGCTGATCAACTGGGTCGCGGATCTCGCGGATTACGCGGAGCGCGTGGGGAACCGCATCCGCCTGCTCATTGCGCGCTGACCTCCGGAGCGCCGGCCGATTTTGCGCCTTCTTCTGCGCCGAGCCGGTGCTTCTGGACCTTGCCGGTCTCCGTGCGGGGCAGCGCATCCACGGCGACGAAGCTGCGCGGGAGCTTGAAGTCGGCCAGACGCTCGGTGCCCCAGCGGCGCAGCGCTTCCGCGTCGAAGCGGGCGTCGCGCGCCAGCACCACGTAGGCGCGCCCGACCTCCCCCCACTTGGCATCCGGCACGCCCACGACCGCGATATCGCGCACGTCCGGGTGCTCCTGATACACGCTTTCGATCTCCGCTGGATAGACGTTCTCGCCGCCGGAGATGTAGAGCTCGCGCGCCCGTCCCACCAGCGTGAGAAAGCCCTCTGCGTCCACGCTGGCCAGGTCGAGCGTGCGCAGCCATTCGCCTCGCAGCGTTTCGGCGGTCTCTTCGGGGCGTCGCCAGTAGCCGAGCATGGTGATCGGGCCGCGCACCACGATCTCGCCGGTCTCACCCGGCTCCACGTCGCGCCACGTGCCGGTTTCGCCATCGACCGTGTCGAGCGCCACCACGCGGATCTCCGCATGAAAGACGGGCCGCCCCACGCTGCCGGCCTTGCGAACGGCATCGCGCGCATCCAGGCAGCAGAGAATCGACGTCTCGGTCTGGCCGAAGCCCTGCTTCAGCAGCAGGCCGTGGCGCTCGAAGGCGCGAATCTGCTCCACGGCGATGGGCGCGCCGGCGCTGAACAGAAAACGCAGGGATCCCGTGTCGCGCACCCGCGGCGCAGCCTCGAGCACGTCGAGCATCGCCCGAAACTGCGTCGGGACGGCGCCCATGAAGGTGATGCGCCGCTCCGCGATCCGATCCCAGGTGGCTTCGGGATCGAAGCGCGCTTCGAGGTGGATCGATCCACCCGCGTAGAGCGTGGGAAGCGAGAGGATGCTCAGGCCGAAGGAGTGAAAGAGCGGGAGCACCACCAACACGCGGTCATGGTGGGTCAGATCGAAGAAGAGCTGCGCGTTGAGGCAGTTGAAGAGGGTCTTGCGGTGGGGCAGCAGCGCCCCCTTCGGCACGCCGGTCGTGCCGGACGTGTACATCAGGATCATCGGGTGATCGGGCGTGACGGGCTCCACGTGGTCGTCGGGAATCTGCTCGGCGAGGTGCCGCTCGTAGGCCTCGGGGCAGACGATGCGGGCCGGCGGTGCGTCGAGCTCGGCACATGCCGCGCCCGCCACCTCGGCGAGCGAAGCCTCGTGCAGCAAGAGGCGCGGCGCGCAGTCGTCGAGCAGCACCCGCACCTCTCGGGCCGTCAGCCGCGCGTTGATCGGGACCGCGATGGCGCCCAGCCGAGCGGCTGCCATCACCACCTCGAGATAGGCCGTGCGGTTGCCGAGCAGCAGCGCCACGCGCTCGCCGCGCTGGAGCCCTGCGCCGCGCAGCAGCGCCGCGCAGCGCTGGGTGCGCGCGTGGAACGCCGCGTAGTCGAGCGCGCGATCGGCGTCGACCAGCGCGAGCTGCTCGCCCCGGATCGCCGCGCGGCGCGTCGTCCAGGCGCCCACGTTGTGAACCGGGGAGGGTTGCACCGCCGTCGCGGCGCCGGGCGGATTCATGCGTTTCCCGCGCGGCCGATCGCGCGCACGCTCTGCGCGGCGCCGCGATCCCGCGCCGCGCGCGGCGGCAAGCCGTCCCCGCGCGTGCGAATGCACTTTCCACTGAGATCAAATTCTGATCTATTTTCAATAGGATGCATACTATTTCCTCAGAAATCTTCTACGCTTCCCGCCAGACACTCCGAGTGGCGCATGGCGCGCCACGCGGGACAATGTTCGCAGCACGCGGAACCGAGCCGCGGCGTGGCGCATCCGAGCTCGGTGTCGAGCAGGTCGCAGACAATGACGCCCAAGCATAGAAGCAATGGCGCCGGGGTGGTGGAGGCCCTGGAGCGCGCGCTGGAGGTGCTCGATCTGGGCGGACGGCGCGTGCTGGTGGCCGTCTCCGGGGGCGTCGATTCCGTGGTTCTGGCCCACGCGCTGTGTGGGCTGGCGCCGCGCGCGCACATCGAGGTCTGCGTGGGCCACGTCAACCACGGCCTGCGCGGCGCGGCATCCGACGCGGACGAGCGCTTCGTCGCAGAGCTGGCCGCCGCGCTCGGTGTGCCGTGCTCGAGTCGGCGCGTGGATCCGCTCGCTCTGCGGGCGGGGCGATCGAGCCTGGAGCGCCCCACGCTCCAGGAGGCGGCCCGGACCCTGCGCTACGCGGCGCTGGACGCGTTGGCCGACAGCCTCGAGGCATCGCGCGTCGCCACGGCCCATCACGCCGACGATCAAGTGGAGACCGTGCTCTTGCGCCTGCTGCGCGGCAGCGGTCCGGACGGCCTCGGTGGCATTCCCGAGCGCTCGCCCGACCGACGGCTCGTGCGCCCGCTGCTCGAGGTATCCCGCGCCCAGATCGAGCGCTACGCCCGGACCCACGCGCTCGCATGGCGCGAAGATGCCTCGAACGCGCGGGGCGACTACGCGCGCAATCGACTGCGGCGGGACTGGATTCCAGGCCTGACGGCGCATTTCAATCCGCGCCTGCTCAGGGCCATCGCCAATCTGGCCGAAGCACAGCGAAGGGATTCGGAGTGGATCCAGAGTCTGGTATCGCGCGAGGCGGCGTCGCGTTTCTCCATCGAGGGAGCATGGCTGCGGATCGAGGCGAAGGACTGGAGCGCGCTTCCCGAGGCACTGGCTCGCCGGCTGGCGCGCGAGGCGCTGGCGCGCTGTGGGGCTGGACGGCACGCATCGCGCGTGCACCTCGGGCGCATGCTCGAGTTCCTGAGGAACGCCAGCAACGGCAAGCGCATCGAGTTGCCGGGCGGCCTCACGCTGACGCGCGAGCGCGGTGGATTTCGCCTGGGTCCCCTGCGGGGCTGCATCCCGGTTGGCACCGAGGGTGCGTGCTAAGCTGCAACCAAACCATGGGAATTCTGCCGAGCGGCGGCAGCCCCGCTGGCTCTCGGCGAGGTGCCGACTGGCCTCGCGCCGAGCTCGCCCAAGCGAATGAGACCGAGCCTGCTGTCGCCGCTGAACGCAATGCGGACGGATCCTTTCGGATCGGGGTGGCGCCGGGGCGGGCCATGGCCAGGCGCGCGGGCGATCGGCCGCTCGCTCAGCGGGGACACGCGTGAACCAACACCTCTATAGGAACATCGCCGTCTGGGTGGTCGTCCTCGTGATGATCCTCCTGCTCCTGACCATGCTCCGGCAAGGGCCGCAGGTGCCGGAGGAGCTCGCGTACAGCGACTTTCTCAGGAATCTCGAGCAAGACCGGATCGACTCCGTCGTCATCGAGGAAAGCCACATTCTCGTGACGCTCAAGGATGGCAGCGAGCGGACCACCTTCGCGCCCGCGGTGACGGACGATCTGCTCGATCAGCTCCACTCCCGGCAGGTGAACATCACCGCGCGTCCGAAGCCGGAGGGCAGCCTGTGGCGCCAGGTGGCCATCATGTGGCTCCCGTTGATCTTCTTCATCGGGGTGTGGCTGTTCTTCATCCGCCAGATGCAGGCGGGCGGCGGCAAGGCGATGAGCTTCGGAAAATCGCGCGCGCGCTTGCTCACCCAGGACCAGCGCCGCGTGACGTTCGAAGACGTGGCGGGCGTCGAGGAATCCAAGATCGAGCTCGAGGAGATCATCGAGTTCCTGCGCGATCCCAAGAAGTTCACGCGCCTCGGCGGTCGCATTCCGAAGGGCGTACTCCTGATCGGCCCGCCCGGCACCGGCAAGACGCTGCTCGCACGTGCGGTCGCGGGGGAGGCCGGGGTGCCCTTCTTCTCGATCTCCGGCTCGGATTTCGTGGAGATGTTCGTCGGCGTGGGCGCCTCGCGGGTCCGTGATCTCTTCCTGCAGGGCAAGAAGAACGAGCCCTGCATCATCTTCATCGATGAGATCGACGCGGTGGGGCGGCATCGCGGCGCGGGCATGGGCGGCGGTCACGACGAGCGCGAGCAGACGCTGAATCAGCTGCTCGTCGAGATGGACGGCTTCGAGAGCAACGAGGCCGTGATCCTGATCGCCGCGACGAACCGGCCCGATGTGCTGGATCCGGCGCTGCTGCGCCCGGGGCGCTTCGATCGGCGCGTGGTCGTGCCGCGGCCCGATCTGCGCGGGCGGGTGGCCATCCTGCGCGTGCACACCAAGCACGTGAATCTCGCCGACGACGTGGATCTCGAGGTGATTGCGCGCGGCACGCCCGGCTTCGTGGGGGCCGATCTGCAGAACCTGGTGAACGAGGCCTGTCTGCTCGCGGCACGGCGTGACGCGCAGCAGGTGTACCGGGTCGATTTCGAGAGCGCGAAGGACAAGGTCATTCTCGGCACCGAGCGCAGAAGCCTCATCATGAGTGAGGAGGACAAGCGGGAGACGGCCTACCACGAGGCGGGTCACGCGCTCGTCGCCCTGCTCGAGAAGCACGCAGACCCCGTGCACAAGGTGACGATCATCCCGCGCGGCATGGCGCTCGGCGTGACCATGACGATGCCCGAGCAGGATCAGTACGGCTTGAGCCGAGAGCAGCTGATTGCCCGGATCAAGCATGGCATGGGCGGGCGCGCGGCGGAGGATCTCGTCTTCAACCGCTTCACCACGGGAGCGGCCAACGATCTCAAGCAGGTCACGGATCTCGCGCGCCGGATGGTGTGTTCCTACGGCATGAACGAGAAAATCGGCCCCGTGTCGCTGTCGGACGACGATCACGATGTCTTCCTGGGCCGCGATTTCATGCAGCGCAAGGATTACAGCGAGAGGAAGGCCCAGGAGATCGACGAGGAAATCTGCAAGCTCCTGAAGTCGATCTACGACGAGGCGAAGCAGCTGCTGAGCGATCATCGCGACACGCTCGACCGCATCAGCCATGCGCTGTTGGAGCGGGAGACGCTCGACGCGGCGGAGCTCCGATTGCTGCTCGAGGGCAAGCCGCTGCCGCCGCTGCCGGTGCCGGTCCCTGCAGCGAAGACGCAGGGTGAAACCCCGGCGAAGCGCGCCAAAGAGAAGACCGAGGGCAAGTTTTCCGGAGACGAGCTTCCCGATCCCGCGCCCGTCCCGGGATAGGAGACGCCGATGAAGTCGGCGATTTTTCCGCCGGATCGTGTGACGATATTTGGAATCTTGAATGTGACTCCGGATTCCTTCTCGGATGGCGGGCGACTCTTTCACGGCACCGCGGGAGTGGCTGTGGACGCGGTCGTGGATCTCGCGGCGGCGTTGATCGAGGACGGAGCACACGTGCTCGACGTGGGGGGAGAGTCCACGCGGCCGGGGGCGAAGGAGGTGCCGGTCGCCGAGGAGATCGCGCGGACGGCGCCGGTCATCGAGGCGCTCGCGAAACGCTTCGATGCGCCCATTTCGATCGACACGCGCAAGGCCGAGGTGGCCGAGGCGGGGCTCTCCGTGGGCGCCCGCATCGTGAACGACGTGTCAGGACTGCGCTTCGAGCCGCGGCTGGCGGAGGTGGTGGCGCAGGCGGATGCCTACCTGGTGCTCGGCCACATGCGCGGGACGCCGGAGACGATGCAGCGCGAGCCGCACTACGAAGACGTCCTGGCCGACGTGATTCGCGAGCTCGGGGAGTCGCTGGATCGGGCGCGCCGGGCGGGCGTGGGCGCGGAGCAGATCGCGGTCGATCCGGGCATCGGCTTCGGCAAGCGGCTCTCGGACAACCTGGCGCTGCTCGCCAACGCGGGGCGGCTGCGCAAGCGGCTCGAGGTTCCGGTGCTCGTCGGACCTTCGCGCAAGTCGTTCCTGGCTGCACTCACCGGCGACCCCGTCGACGCGCGCGATTGCGCCACGCACGCCGCCTGCGCCGTGGCCGTCTTCGCGGGCGCGGATGGCGTGCGCGTGCATGATGTGGCGGGCGCGGCGCGCGCGGTGATCGTTGCGGAGGCCCTGCGCGCCGCGTGCAAGGAGACGATCTCGTGATCGAGCAGCTGTGGTCGATGCTCGAGGAGTTCGCCTCCTATATCGGGTCGAACTTCGACCCCGTGCGCGACCTCACCGACGTCCTGCTCGTCACGTTCGGGATCTACTGGCTGCTGCTTCTGATCCGCGGCACCCGCGCGGTCCAGATCCTGGTGGGCCTCCTGGTGTTGCTCGTGGTGAATGGCGTGTCGAATGTCCTGCACCTGGTGACGCTGCGACTCATCCTCGACAACTTCCTGGGCTCGGCAGTCATCATCATGGTCATCGTCTTCCAGCAGGAGATCCGCCGTGCCCTCGCGCGCGTGGGTCGCGGTTTCTTCTCGCCGGTTTCGGCCCGTGAGGAATCGCAGATGCTCGAAGAGATCGTGCGCAGCGCCCAGAAGCTCGCGCCGAAGCGCATCGGTGCGCTGATCGTCCTCGAGCGCGATACGCAGCTCGACGATCAGATCGAATCCGGTGTGATGATCGATGCAACGGTGACGAAGGAGCTGATCACCTCGATCTTCCTGCCCCGTTCGCCCCTGCACGACGGGGCGTTGATCGTGCAGGGGGGTCGCATCGCGCAAGCCGGCTGCATCCTCCCGCTGACGCTGCGCGAGGACCTGCCGGAGGGTGTCGGCACGCGACATCGCGCGGCTGTCGGCATCACGGAAGAGACGGATGCCGTGGTCATCGTCGTTTCGGAGGAGACGGGAGGCATCTCGATCGTGCTGCGCGGTGAGATGGCGCAGAATCTGGAGCCCCCCGTGCTGCGTGTCCTGTTGCGCGACATCCTGAGCGGCGAGCGCGACGATCTGCGCAACCTGCCGCTCGGGGGCGAAGTGGTGGGCGCGTCGCGCGAGCCGGAGCGGACCGGCAATGCGCCGAGGACGGACTCCGTGCGGTCGGCCGGATGACGGAGTAGTTCGTGCGGCTGTACGTGGGAACGCTGATCCTCTCGTTCGCGATCGCCTCCGTGCTCTGGCTGATGGCGCACGGCACCTCGCCGATCGAGCGCGGCGTGGACATTCCCATCGTCTTCACCGGCGTGCCTGAAGATCTGGTGATCACGGAGAAGAGCGCCGAGGTCCTCAACATCCGGGTCCTGGGAAGTCGCGCGGCGTTGCGCAACGTGAGCCCGCGCGAGCAGGAGTATGGAATCGATCTCTCGGGCGCGAAGCCCGGCCTGATGGTGCACGAAGTGGATCCTTCGATGATCGATCTGCCGCGCGGAGCGCGGGTGACGAGCCGCTCGCCGGCGATGATCGAGGTGAAGCTCGAACAGCGGGGCCGCAAGGCGGTGCGCATCAAGGCCGATCTGATCGGAGAGCCGGCCGAGGGCTTCGCCATCGCATCGATCGAGGCGAATCCCCCACACGTCTGGCTCACCGGGGCGCGGCGAGATGTACTTCGGTTGTCCGAGATCGCGACCGAAACGATCGATGTCAGCGGCGTGACGGCGCCGTTCGAGCGGCAGGTCCGACTCTCGCTGGAAGCCGAGGATCACGTCTGGCGCGAGACGGACGAGCCGGTGACGGTGCGCGTGCAGGTGGTGATCGAGCGGGC
>JAOUNA010000223.1 GCA_029881215.1 Myxococcales bacterium
CCTTCGAGCGCTCGGAGACCTCGACGCCCAGCAATTCGATCACGTCCTTCATGCCGCGCGCGAGCTTCGCGGGATTCACGATGGCGTGGTTCGGATCGTGCAGGCCGGCGACGAAGCGCTCCGAGATGAGTCTGCCGCGCAGCGCAGCCTTGTCGAACAGCTCGAGCTCGATGCCCATCCGGTCGTAGCGCGCCTTCTCCTCGAGAAGGCGCTCGATGTGGCTCTCTTCCGCGGCCAGCATCGTGCTGCCGGTCGACTCGAGCTCGCAGTCCACGCCGTAGTCGCGCACGAAGGTGCGGATCTGCTCGAGGCCGAGTCGCGTGGCGTCGTAGTAGGCGCGCGCCGCCTCGGGCCCCTGCGTCTCGTAGACGCTCTCGACGCCGGGCATCCCGAGATCGGCGAAGCCGCCGTTGCGCCCGCTCGCGCCGTAGCCGCAGCGCGCGCCCTCGAGCAGCACGATGCGCTTGCCGGGCAGGCGGGTGGCCAGGTTGTAGGCCGTGGACATGCCGGCGAAGCCCCCGCCCACGATCGCCACGTCGGCCCGCTGGCGCCCCTTGAGCGGCGGATTGATTCGGGTCTCGTACAGGTTCGCGGACTCGAACCAGTAGTTGTCGACGAAGTACTCGTAGAGCTTCGGGGGGCGCTTCGCGTTTCGCGAGGCGAGCCAGTGCGGCATCACGCCTGCCGCCCACATGCCGGCACCGCCGACCACGGCGCCGGTCAGGAAAGCGCGTCGGGAGAAGCGGCTGCGCGAACGGTCGATCATCGTACCCCCTCTGCAACCTCACGAGGGTCGAGGTGCATTCGGTCGGCGCGCGCTCTCTTGGTAGCGCAGCCAGCCAGGCTGGCTGCGCGCAGCGCTCAGGCCACCTTGCTCACGCTTTCGCCGGGCGCCGGATCCCGGCCCCCCGCGAGGTTCTGGATCAGGTGCATGGCGGACATGCCGTCCTCGGCATAGCCATCCGCCCCGATCTCGTCCGCGAACGCCTGGGTGACGGGCGCTCCGCCCACCGCCACGCGCACCTGACCGCGCAAGCCGGCTTTCTCCAGCGCCGCGATGACCGATTTCATCTCGGCCATCGTCGTGGTCAGCAGCGCGGAGAGCCCCACGACGCAGGCCCCGCTCTCGCGCACGGCGCTCACGAAGCGGGCCGTCTCCACGTTGGTTCCGAGGTCGATGACGTTGAGCCCCGAGGCCTCGACCAGGGCGCCGACGATGCTCTTGCCGATGTCGTGGATGTCGCCCTTGACGGTGCCGACGACACACGACTTCGCTTCCTGCGCGCCGGGCCGCTCCTTCTGCAGCGACGGCTGTAGCACGCGCATGGCCGACTTCATCGCATCCGCCGCCAGGATCATCTCCGGCAGGTAGATCGTCCCCGAATCCCAGCGATCGCCCACGGCGCGCAGCGCCGGTGTGAAGCCGTTCTCGATGAGATCCAGCGCGCTCAGGCCCTGGTCGAGACCCTGCTGCGCCAGCTCGCACGCCCACGCTTCATCGCCGTCGGCGATGCACTGCTTGATGTCCTCGTAGATCTCGTTCTCGGCCATCACGTCTCCTCTTGGTTGCTGCGCTGCGCAGTCTAGCCGCCCGCACGGGCCGTGCGCAGGTCGAAGCGGAGCGCCGGGTCCGCGCGTAAGATCAGCTCGCGGAGCCCTTTCTCCGCCTCCGCTGCGAGCGGCAGCACCTCGTGCTCCTTGAGCAGGCGCCCCACCCGCTCGCGCGCGGCCGCGACTTCGTCGTAGCCGCTTTCCTGCCAGGCCTGATACGAGCCGCGGAAGCTGAGCTGCGGCTGGAAATGCTCACCCTTCTTCAGGTGCTCGAGGGTGCGCCGCTTGCCGAGGAAGTGTCCGCCGATGCCGACGTCCGCGATCAGGTCGAGCATCAGGTGATCGGCGTCGACGTCGAAGCCCCGTTCCACGCGGCGCAGCAGGCGCACGATCTCGTCGTCGATCACCATCTGTTCGAGCGCCAGGAGCTGGTGCGAATCCAGCAGACCGAGGCCGTTGACGACATCGCTGCCCGCCAGGAAGGCGCTCAGCCCGTTCACGGCCTTCTCGAAGGCGGCCTGCGTGCCGGGCGTCTTGGCGTCCGACACGATGCCCTGCGCCATGACCGGCACGCCGAGGTGCTTGCCCATCTGCGTCATGGCCATGTTGAGCAGCGACAGCTCCGGTGCGCCCGCCGAATACAGACCGGTGCGCATGTCGAGAATGGTCGCGCCGATGCCCAGGATCATCGGCAGCCCGGGACGCACCAGCTGATAGAGCGCCACGCCGCTCAGGAACTCGGCGTGGATCATCGCCAGCGTGCCGGCGAGGGTCACCGGTGCGGTCGCACCCGCGAGCGGCATCGGCATCAGACAGATCGGCACGTCGTTGCGGGCCAGCTCGATGCAGGCCGTGGTCATCTCCGCCTCGTGCTGCAGCGGCGACACCGGGCAGCAGACCACCGAGAAGATCGGTCGCTCGGCGTGGCGGCGGCGATCGCCGAGCAGGATGTCGAGCATCTCGAGCAGATAGGGAGCCTCTTCGGGGTCCTTGATCTCGTGCTGGATGTGGCGCGAGGTGTGGAGGAAGCCGACGGCCGACTCCACCAGCGTGCGCACCGATTGCGGGACATCGCCCGGCACCACCGCCGGCCAGCAGAGATCCACCGAATCGAGCGCGTCGGAGAGGCGCGTGGCCGCCACCAGATCCGCGAGGGTGGAGGGACGCCGCTTGCCCGATTCCGCGTCGAGGGCGAACGTGCCCTGGCCGTCGAGACAGGTGTGCACCTTGCCCGTGCCGAGCAGCGCGTCGCGCTGCACATCGCGCCCCGCGAGCAGCACGCGGGGCGGGAGCTTCGCCACGGCCTGCTCCACCAGATCGGGCGAGAAGTGCACGGCGCCCGTACCGGCATCGATCCGGTGACCCGCGTCGCGCAGCAGCACCTCGGCCGGCTCGGAGCCGATCTTCACGCCGACGTTCTGCAGCAGCTCGAGGGCGGACTGGTGGATCTGCTGGATCGCCTCGCGATCCAGCAGGCTCAGTGTGGGCTTCACGGTTCTCCTCCCCGATGGATGCACAACATCAACCCCACAGCTCGGAGCAATTCGGATGCCAACCCCACGGCGCCCATGCACCGGCGGCTCTGCGCAGGCACCCGGGCGCGCCTCCGCAGCCTCCAGCCCCAGCGCGAAGCGAGCACCGGCCGGCGCGCTTGCGGATTCCGGTGTCGGCGAATCGGACTTTCGAAGGTGCATTCGGGGCGAAACGCCGCGTTGTTGCCCGCGCCGTGGACCAGAGCGCCCCATCCTCGAGGCCCAGCTGCGACGCGAGAGAGGTCTCCGGATCTGCGGATTCCTGATACCCTGCGCCCCCGGTCGGCGATGCGTTCCGCTCGATCCGGCGGAACTGCTGGAGTGAATCGCAATGCGTTCCCGCGTCACGATCCTCGCCGCGTGCCTGCTTCTGATCGGAATCAGTCGGGGGCGCGCGGAGGAAGTCGCTTCCTCCGAAGCGCAGGCTGCCGGCGCCGCGTCGAAAGCCGAGGCCACGGAGAAGACCGCCTCCGGGCTCGAGATCACGACGCTGCGCGAGGGCGCGGGATCCCACCCGCAGGCCTCCGACACGGTCGTCGTGCACTACGAAGGCAAGCTCCAGAACGGGAAGGTCTTCGACAGCAGCCTGAAGCGGGGCAAGCCGGCGACGTTTCCGCTCAACCGGGTGATTCGCTGCTGGACCGAAGGCGTGCAGAAGATGAAGGTCGGCGGAAAGGCGCGGCTGCTCTGCCCCCCCAGGATCGCCTACGGCGTGCGCGGCGCACCGCCTCGCATCCCGCCCAACGCGACGCTCGTCTTCGAGGTGGAGCTGCTCGAGATCAAGTAGCGCGTGCGCTTCACGGCGCGGTGTAGGCTGTCTTGACGCTCGTGTAGAACTCGACGGCGTAGCTGCCCTGCTCGCGGCTGCCGAGGCTCGAGCCTTTGCGGCCGCCGAAGGGAACGTGGTAGTCGACCCCCGCCGTGGGCAGGTTCACCATCACGAGCCCGGCCTGGGCGTGGGCCTTGTAGTGGCTCGCGTGCTTGAGCGAGCGCGTGCAGATGCCCGACGAGAGACCGAAGGGCGTGTCGTTGGCCACGGCGAGCGCCTCCTCGTAGTCGCGCACGCGGATCACGCTCGCCACCGGGCCGAAGATCTCCTCGCGGTTGATCCGCATCTCGTTCGCGGTCTCGGTGAAGAGCGCCGGCTGCAGGTAGTAGCCGCGCTTGGCGCGCTCCAGCCGCGCGCCGCCCCAGGCGAGTCGGGCGCCCTCGCGCTGGCCGATCTCGACGTACTCAAGATCCTTGGCGAGCTGGCCCTCGTCGATCACGGGGCCGATGTGCGTGCCCTCGGCCAGCGCGTCGTCCACCACCAGCTTCTCG
>JAOUNA010000224.1 GCA_029881215.1 Myxococcales bacterium
CCAGCGCCAAGCCTGCCAGAAACATCCCAGGATTCCCACTGCGCATCGCTTCGCCCCTCGGTGATCCAGCACCCTACCACCCACCGGGAGGCGCCAGCAACGCCGGACTGCCCGCGCTCGCGCCGCGCGCGCTGTGCGTCAGGCGCTCGCGCGCCATCCGGGGGGCGTGCGGTGGCTCCACGAGACCTTCGGAATCGACGCGGACGACGCCACCGGATCTTCGGCAGTCCACGTCGACCCGAAGCTCGGGGAGCACGCACAACAGCGCGAGAACGTCTCGCGGCGCTGGCACGAGGCGGGCGGAACCCGCCCCGTGACGAGCGTCGCTCCCGTTCCGTCGGGCCCTGTCTACTACTTGCCCTTGGCTTCCTTGGCCGCCGCGTCGTAGCGCCCCTTCACGTTCGCCGGAATGGGGTGGGCGATCGCCTTCTTGCGCGCCTCGAAATCGAAGCCCTTCGCGGGATCCCAGGTCGGGCTCTTCTCGTTGTGACAGGCGGTGCAGATCGCCGCCTTCTTGCCAGGCTCCCACATGCCCGCCGCCACCGCCGCCGCGTGATCGGACATGGTCTTCTTCTTGCGGTATTCACTGCCCGGCCCGTGACACGACTCGCACTGGACGCCGTCTTTGACGTCGAGCGGCTTCTCCGCCATGCGCGAGGCATCCACGGCCGCAGCCGTCGCGTGGCACTCCAGGCATTCCTTCGCCTCGTGGGGCGCTCCGGCGATTCCCTTCGCCGCGGCCACCTTCTTTGCCTCGTCGCCCTTCAGGCGGTCGAAGGCCTTGGCGTGAGCGCTCTTCTGCCACGCCGAATACTGATCTCCGATCAACTCCTTCTTGTGGCACGTCTTGCACTTGTCCGCACCGACGTACTTGGCGTCCGTGCCGGCTGTGCTCGCAGTACTCACTGCCATGGCCACACCGATGGCCATGGCGATCCACGTCAGTCTCGCGATCATCGTTGCCTCCCATTGCGCTTCAGGTCGCGCAAAACATTCCTGCTCCGTCGATCTTCGAGGTCGTGGCTGTGAATTTTCACTCTTCACTCCCGGAGGATTCGAAGCAGTCGGTGGAACCGATTCGTAAGAGTCCCGTGCAACACCCTCTCACTCGTAGACTCCGCCGCCACCCGTATGGCAGTCCACGCAATCGACATACTCCTCGATCGTGGCGCCGTCCTCCGGGTGGACGAAGGTGAGGCCCGTTCGGAAGTCCACCTTCACGTCGTCGATCGACTCGCCCTGGGCGAGGATCAGGTGGCACTTGGTGCACGTGGTGAAGATGTTCTCACCCTCTGCCGATTGCATGCTCTCGTTGTGACATCGGAAGCAGCCGGGTGAGTAGTGGTGCCCGATGTTGTCCGGGTAGGCCGACCAGCTGGCATGCATCTCCGGAAAGATAGATCCCCGGTAGATGGCCTGCACCGCCTGAATCGCCCGGGTCAGATCCTCCGACCCGTTCTCGACGAACTGAGGATACTCCTCCCGGTAGTAGTTCCTCAGGCTGTTCGCGACGCCCACCATCGCTTGATCGGTCGTCTGGTACTCGTGGCTCAGCGCCCGCACGGCCTGCACCTTGATGTGAGGCAGAGTCCGCGGAATGGCTCCCTGCTCGATCGCCATGTTCACGGCAGACATGGGCGCCATGAACTGGTGGGAGGGGCGATTGTGGCAATCCATGCAGTCCATGGTCCGCACCTCTGCACCGGCCTTCTCGGCTTCGCTGAGGGGGGAGTCGAGACTGTCGAATTCGGTGACGCTGCCATCCGAACGGGTCACGCGCACCCAGGGGATGTTCTGTCGCCTCTCGTCCGTGGCGATGTACTCGATCTTGGCGGCGATGAGCATGTGGTAATGGATGCCCGAGCCCTTCATGAAGCCGGTCTGCTCGCCGCCGATCTTCAACAGCATCCGCAGCCGATGCGCCGTGTTCTCTTCGTCCGAAAGCGTGTAGGCGCGCACCAGCTCCCTGTAGCCGATGAACTTCTGCGGCCAGTGGCACTCCTCGCAGGTCTCACGGGCGGGGCGCAGGTTGTGGATGGGCGTCGGGATGGGGCGCGAGAAGCTGTTCACCGTGACGGCCCAGACCTGACGGAGCCCGTCGATCTTCGACTTGACGAACCAGTCGGCTCCCTCGCCGATGTGACACTCGACACAGGCGACCCGGGCATGCGAGGAAGTCTGATAGGTGGTCCACTCGGGGTGCATCACGCTGTGGCAGAGCTCGCCGCAGAAGCTCGCCGATTCCGTCGCGCGATAGGACTTGTAGCTCCCGAAGCTGAGCAGGGCGAGAACGAACATGCCGGCCATGAAGATCGAGACGATCGCGTAGAAGTGCGAACGCTTGGCCAGATCCAGGGTGAAGCGGATCTTGGCAATCAGACCCTTGCGCTGCGGATCTGCGACGTGCCGGCGCTGGATGACCCCCACGAGGAGCATGCCCAGACCGACCACAATCGCCAGGGCGAACAACAGATAGAGAACACCGAGATACGGCGCCGCGGTGAGGATCGCCTCGAGAACGACGAGGAAGACGCTGCTGAAGAGCCCCATCCCGATCAGGATCGAGCCCAGCAGCAGCCACCAGTTTCGCGGGCGCTTGGTCGATGAATACTCGTTCGCTTCGCTCATATCCTTTCCCGGCAATCGGGCCACCGTCGGCGTGTACAGCCCCCTCTGCGCTCATCGCTCTCGGCCATCACCTCGATTGCTCCGGAGCGCCATCCCTGGTTCCGAGACCGCGCGGAGGGTCGCGACTCCACGCAACCGCAAGACCTTCCCGAACGCGCACACCGACACTGAGCCTTCTGGAAGGCTGAGACGGTACACAATCGCCGAAATTCTCCCAGGGGTCCGAGCCGCCGCACGCGACGCGCAGCGCCGGTTCGAACCCTGCATCCGCGTGCCGATTCTGCGCAACGGCAAAGACGTTGGTCATCGGTGCGCCCGGTGAGTCACCCGATCGCGCCGAACAGCGCTGACCAGATGACGCGCGAAGACACAGCGCCGTTGTCGAAGCGTCGCGCCATGCGACGCGCGCGCGAAGGCCGCACGACCGGGATCCGGGACTTTCGGGCGTTTCGATCCCTCGTCCCCCATTGTCCCCTGCGTGTGGCGAACTGTCCCAGACCGTGTTTCACAGTCAGCGGAAACTTCGCCCCGAACTCGGGCAACACCCCATTGCAAAAACGATTTCGGGCAGGCGGAGAGACCCGGGCAAGATGGCACAGAACTTGCCATTCCTCAGGGCGATCCGAGGGTCCATTTCGAGCCGCCGTGTGGGGTGCGCATCGCCTCGAGGTCGCCGAGCGCGGCGTTCCGTGATGCACGGGACGCGCGAGCGCGGTGAGAGGAAGGAGCTCTGCCACGGTTCGGCGCGCTCCCCCCCGACGACGACAATCCGGCGCACCCCCTCGCGCAATCGCGCATCCGCGGAGCTTGGAGAAGACGGTTCATGCTGGATCGAACGAAGATCGCGCTCTCTTTCCTGCTGCTCGTGTGCTGGAGCGGGGGATCCGCATCCGCCGCGGAGATCCAGGAACCGGTCTACAGCGAGAGCGACTACCAGGCGTTCACGCGCGAAGACTGCATGATCTGCCATGGAGACGAGGAACTCGAAGGCGAAACCGAACGCGGCGCAACGCTCTCGCTCCACGTAGACGAGACCATCCTGGCCGGATCCGTCCACGAGGATCTGCTCTGCACCGACTGCCACAGGGGCGCGAAGGATTTCGAAGACGCTCCGCACAACGACGGAAGGCCGCTGGAGCTGAACTGCGGCGGCTGTCACGACGACGTCGTGAAACAGTACGACCGCAGCATCCACGGCATCTGGCACGCCAAGGGCGACACAGCTGCCGCGAACTGCAAGGATTGCCACGGCAACCACGACATCCTGCCGTCGTCGGATCGAAAGTCGCGGACCAACGCCTTCAACCTGCACAAGACCTGCGCCAAGTGCCACGAGAGCCAGGTCGTCCTGGATACACGCCCCATCGGCTACGACAAGGCCGTTCCCGATTTCGTCGACTCGATCCACGGCAGGGCGCTGCTCGTGGACGGTCTCATCGTGGCGCCGAGCTGCAACGATTGCCACGGCGTCCACGACATCCTGCCCAACGAAAATCCGGACTCCCGAGTCAGCCGCGAAGCGGTACCAGATACGTGCGGGCGCTGTCACGTCTTGGTGGAAGACGTCTTCAACGCCAGCATCCACGGGCGCTCGCTCACCTCACACGACACCAGCGCTCCGATCTGCACCACCTGCCATCGTTCGCACGTCTCGGATCCGCCTTACTCTCCGGAGTTCCGCCTGCAGGCCGACCGCATGTGCGGTCAGTGCCACCAAGAGCAGCTCACCGGCTACCGCGACACCTTCCACG
>JAOUNA010000054.1 GCA_029881215.1 Myxococcales bacterium
GGGATCATCGCAAACTCAGCCCCGACTCCCCAGCACGGCGCCACCGCGCGTGCGCTGCGCAGCGCCAGCGCACCGCGCGCGGCGCCGATCGTCTCGCGCTGCAGCTTCGCCGCGTGCGCAATCCGGGCGCCATAATCCAACAAAGCCAACGAGAAAAAGATGCTTTGCGAGGCTTAGTTAGAAATTACTTTCGCGATTACACTCGAGAGGATTGCGGGTCCGCTTCGCTCCACTCGATGCCAGAGAGCGACGCGAGCGCGAGCAGCAGCGCCTGCGTGCCCGAGCGCCCGTGCCCCTGTCCCTGGAGCGCCACGTAGAGCTGGCGCGCGAGCGCCAGGCCGGGCATGGCAATGCCCATGCGCTGCGCCTCGTCCAGCGCGATGCCCATGTCCTTCACGAAGTGATCGACGTAGAAGCCCGGCGCGAAATTGCCTGCGATGATGCGCGGGGCCAGATTCGAGAGCGACCAGCTGCCCGCCGCACCACTCGCGACCGACTCGAGCACCGCCTCGAGGTCGAGCCCCGCGCGGTAGGCGTAGAGCAGCGCCTCGCACACGCCCACCATGTTCGCCGCCACGAGGGTCTGGTTGACGAGCTTCGCGTGCTGGCCGGCGCCCGCGCCGCCCTGGTGGACGATCGTTCGCCCCATTCGCTCGAAGCAGGTGTGCAGCGCCGCGACGATCTCCGCATCGCCACCGATCATGATCGACAGCCGCGCCTCCCGGGCGCCCACGTCGCCTCCGGACACCGGCGCATCCACGCTGTGCACACCGCGCGCGCGCGCCGCCTCGGCGATCTGGATGGCGAGCGCGGGCTCGCTGGTGCTCATGTCCACCAACACGGCCCCTGCCCTGCACCCGGGCAGCGCCCCGTCCTCCCCCAAGACCGCGGCGCGCACCTCGCTCGGAAAGCCGAGCATCGTGAAGATCACGTCGCTCGCTTCGGCCACCGCGCGGGGCGTTGCAGCC
Organism: Myxococcales bacterium; assembly: GCA_029881215.1. Lineage (GTDB taxonomy): Bacteria > Myxococcota_A > UBA9160 > UBA9160 > SMWR01 > JAOUNA01. Next base: position 969 of record JAOUNA010000054.1, read on the forward strand.
CAGGCGGCGCCCTTTGCCAGCAGCGGCTCGGCCTTGGCGCGGCTGCGCGTCTGCACGCACGTCGCGAAGCCGGCGTCGAGCAGGTGCGCGCACATGGGCGCACCCATGACGCCGAGGCCGATCCAGCCGATGCGGGTTCGTTCAGGGGCGATGCGCACGGTCACGGGTCTGCTCCTGCCTGCTCGCGCCCGAGCGCGGCGCCGCGGGGCGGCGCCAGTCTACCCGAATCACGGCGGGGAAACGCCCGCGCGCGCTCCGCCCCGAGGCCTCTGGCTGGTAGGGGACGCGTCGACGTAGACTGGGCCGCGCGAGCCGCCAGGGCCGAAGCGTGGAGGGCGAGAAGGCGTGCAGGAGCTGGGACGCGCGCTGCTCGTCATCGGCCTGGCCATCGCCCTGCTGGGCGCCGTGTTGGTCTTCGGACCGGTGCTGCCCTGGCTCGGGCGCCTGCCCGGCGATCTGCGCATCGAGCGGCCGGGCCTGCGCCTGCTCTTCCCGATCACGACGTGCCTGCTGTTGAGCGCCGCGATCACGCTCCTGCTGCACATCTGGTCGCGCTTCCGCTAGGCCGCGCGAGCGGAATCCGGCGGCAATCGCCTAGGCTGTGCGGCCATGGGAGTCACGCTGATCACCGGCGCCTCCTCGGGGATCGGGCGCAGCCTGGCGAGGCGCCTGGCGAGAAGCGGCGAGCCCGTGGCCCTGCTGGCGCGGCGCCAGGCGCTGCTCGATACGCTGGCGAACGAGATCGAGAGCGAGGGCGGCCGGGCGCTGCCGCTCGCGTGTGACGTCACCGAGCGCACGGGCGTGCACGAGGCCGTGCGCCGCGTCGAGGCGGCGCTCGGACCCATCGAGCGCCTGGTCGCCAACGCGGGCGGGAGCGAGCCGAGCCTCGTCGACGCGTTCGACGCGGCACAGATCGAGCGCCTCTTCGCACTCAACGTGCTCGGCGTCGCGCACTGCATCGAGGCCGTGCTGCCCGGCATGCTCGTGCGCGGCGCGGGGCACCTCGTGGCGATGGGCAGCCTGGCGGGACGCCGCGGGCTGCCCGGCAGCGCCGCCTACGGAGGCGCCAAGGCCGCGCTCACGAATCTGATGGAGAGCCTGCGCATCGACCTCGCGCCGCGCGGGATCGACGTGACGCTGCTGCTGCCCGGCTTCGTGCGCAGCGATCCGAGCCGCGCGAGTCGGCACGATCCGTGGCTTCGCATGGAGCTCGAGCCCGCGACCCATCTCATGCACCGCGCCATCGAGGAGCGCCGTCCGCGCTATGCCTTTCCGGCGCTGCTCGCACTCGCGCTCGAGATCGTCGCGCTGCTGCCTCCGCGTCTCGCCGACCGCCTGTTGGCCCGCGCGCTGCGTCCGTAGCGCAGCGCAGGCGCTCCAATCACGCGGTGCCGGTCAGTGTCGCCTCGAGCCGCGCCACGCTGTCGGCCAGCCCGCCGGGCCGGCTGCGTTCGAGCCAGCAGGCACGCTGGGCTTCGATCGCCTCGGCCAGATCGCGCCGCAGCGCCGCAGCCCCGGGGCCGGGAAAGCCCGCGGCGCGGCGTTGCCGCCAGGCGCCGTGCCGGGCGAGGCGGATCGCCTGCGCCAGCTCGGAGCGCACGATCGCGGCGTCGGCGCAGCGGGGCCGCGCGCGCGCCAATGCGGCCAGCGCGTCCTCGAACACATCCAAGACACCGCGCGTGCCCCGCTCGCTCGCCTCGCCGAACGCCGGGAGTGCTCCCTGCGGTAGCAGCGCAATGTGCAGCGGGCTCGCGTTCACGCCGCTCTGGCCGGTCTGCGCGTAGGCGGCGCCGATCTGCTCGAGCACCGCCCCGAGCGCGCCCGCCGCATCCTCGAACACCAGCGCGTCGAGCACCCAGGCCGTCTCGAGATCTCGATTGCGCGCCTCGCACCACGCCACGGCGGCGCCGTAGACGAGCGGTGCGAAGCTCACCGAGGGCGGCTGCAGGTGGCCATTGTCGCCCCAGTCGGTGATCAGGTAGCCGCGGGCGCCGTTCGCCAGCCCCACCCGTGCCGCGTCGAGAAGATTGGCCCGCGCGTTCGGCAGCCGGCCGACGAGGGAGTTCCAGGCGGAAGTTCCCGGACAGACCCAGTACGGAAAGTCCGCTTCGGCATAGACGGGCACCTGCTCGGCGAAGCCGGCGGCCGTGAATCCGAAGCGCGCGAGCACGGCGCGCGCGTCCGCCGGCAGACTCGCCGGCTCGATGGGCGCCTCGTAGTGCCACACCAGCGCCACGCTGTCGCGGCGCGGCAGCTCGCCGACCAGCTCCGGATGGCGGCGCAGGATGTCGCCCCAGAAGAGCCCCTCGCAGCCGTCCGCGTGCAGACCGCGGAGCAGGCGGAGCAGGTGCTCGAGATACACGCGGCCACGGCCGCGCGCCCGCACCGCCTCGCGACTGCGCCCCTCGCCGAGCTCGAAGGTCTCGTCGCAGCCGATGTGGACGCGCCGGCTCGTGACGTTCGCGCGCAGCTCGCGCACCAGCTCCAGCGCGAAGCGCGCGTTCTCCTCGCTCGGCGCCAGGACCGCGGCGCGGCGCCAGCGGCCGTCGGGACCCGCGAAGCCGTCGGGGCACTCCGCCCGCGCGCGGTACGCGGCGTGCTGGAGCCAGCGCCCCATGTGTCCGAAGCAGTTCTGGTTGGCCACCAGCTCGACGCCGTGCGCCCGGCAGGCTGCGTCGAGCCAGCGCATGTCGTCCGCGTCGAGCGGCGACGCGTCGCGCCACACGACGGCATGATCCCTATACGCAAAACTATGTTCCGTGTAGAGCTGCAGCTGGTTGATGCGGCACAGCGCCAGCAGCTCGAGCAGCCTCTCGAGGGTCGCGCGGGTCGGCACCCGGTCGCGACTCGTGTCGAGCAGGTAGCCCCGCACCGGAAAATCCGGCCAGTCGCGGATCTCCAGCTCGGGCAGCGCGTCGGGGCACTGGCGGCGCAGCTGCTCGAGCGCGGCCTGCGCATAGCGGCGCCCATTGGCGTCGGCGTAGGCCATCCGCACCCCGTCGCCCGCGATGCGCAGCGCGAATCCCTCGGCGGGGAGCGTCGCGTCGCGAACGCTGCGCAGCGGAACGCCGGGCTCCACCCAGCCGCCCGCGCGCGCGAGCTGCCTCGGCGCGGGAAACAGCCTGAGAGATCGCTCGTCCAATCCGACTCCGCTTCGAGCGCCGCGCGAACGCACCCGGGCGCCGCCTTCGATGGCCCGGATCGCGCCGCGATCCTACCCCAGCTCCGCTACCGTCTGCGCCGAGGTGTCGATGGGGGGATCGTTCGCTCGCGTGCTGCGGCGCAAGGACGTCGTGGCGCTGGCCTTCGGCGCGATGGTGGGCTGGAGCTGGGTCATTCTGACCGGAGAATGGATCCACACGGCCGGTGCGCTCGGCGCGATCGCCGCCTTCGTCGGGGGCGGCCTCGGCATCGGATTCATCGGACTCGCCTATGCCGAGCTCGCTTCGGCCATGCCGTACGCCGGGGGCGAGCACGTCTACAGCCTGCGTGCGCTGGGCACCCTCGCGTCGTTCGTGTGCACCTGGGCGATCGTGCTGGGGTACGGATCGGTGGTCGCCTTCGAGGCAGTCGCGTTGCCGACCGTGCTCGACTATCTGATCCCCGGATTCTCCGCGCTCCCGCTGTGGACCGTGGCGGGCTCCCCCGTCTATGCCTCCTGGGTCGGCGTGGGCGTGGCGGGCGCCGTGTTGATGACCGCCGTGAACGTGCTCGGCATGCGCCCCACCGCCGTGCTGCAGACGAGCGCAACGCTCGGGATCCTCGCCGGCGGTCTGCTGCTGCTGTTCGGCGCCTCCCTGCACGGGGATCTCAGCGCCGCCGCGCCGTTCGCCAACGGCACGCAGGGCATGCTCGGCGTCTTGATCATGGTGCCCTTCATGTTCGTCGGCTTCGATGTCATCCCCCAATCCGCCGAAGAAGTCGACCTGCCCGAGCGCGACATCGGACGCATGTTGCTGCTCTCCGTCGTCCTGGCCGTCGCCTGGTACGCCGCGATGATCGCGGGCGCGGCGGCCGGGCTCGACGCGCAGGCCTTGCAGGCATCCAAGCTGGCGACGGCCGACGCCGCCACGGCCATGTGGGGTGCGGGCTGGGCGGGCCAGTGCATCGTGCTGGCGGGCGCCGCCGGCATCCTCACCAGCTGGAACGCCTTCCTGGTGGGAGGCAGCCGGGCCGTGTACGCGCTGGCGCACGCCGGCATGCTGCCGCGCTTCCTCGGCCGGCTGCACCCGCGGTTCCGCACGCCCCATTGCGCCGTGCTCCTGATCGGCGCGCTCTCCTGCCTGGCGCCGCTGTTCGGGCGGCGCGCCCTGGTCTGGCTCGTGGACGCGGGCGGCTTCGGCATCGTGATCGCCTACGCGATGGTGGCCCTCTCCTTCCTCGTCTTGCGGCGTCGCGAGCCCGACATGGCGCGCCCCTTCCGCGTTCGGCACGGCGCGCTCGTGGGCTGGGCCGCGCTGCTCGTCTCGCTCGGCCTGGCCGCGCTCTACACACCGTGGAGTCCAGTGGCGCTGGCGTGGCCCCAGGAATGGGGCATCGTGCTCGCCTGGAGCGCGCTCGGTGCGGGCTTCTACGCCGCCGCGCGCCGCGGCCTGCAGCCTGCCAGCGCGCCGCACCGCCCCGAGGCGTGACGCTCAATCCGCTCGCACGTAGCGGAGCATCGCGTCCTGGATCTCGGCCACCACGGCCTCGAGCTCGGCTTCCGGCGCATCTCCGAGCAGAAGGTCCTGGGTGGGCCAGGTCAAGCTCGCCAGTGCCGTGCCCCCGAGCGCGCGAAAGAACGCGATCACGCCGATCTCGCGAAACTGCCCGAGCGCTCGGCCGCGTGCCAGGATCGCCTGCACGCGCGCATACATGGGCACGTGCGGCCCCGCCAGCAGATCCTCGTGCGTGACCCCCCCTAGATCCGCCACGTCGGGGATCCCTCCCGGGCGCTCCATGTCGCGCAGCTCGAGGCGGGGGAATGCGGGGCGTTTAACCAGGAAGACGACGTAATCGCGAACGCCATCCAGAAGCGCGGCGGTGGGGTCGGAGCTTCCGTCGTAGGGGAAGCGCTCCTTCATGCCCTCGACGTAGCGCTCGACCACGGCGCGGTACACGGCCTCGCGGCTGTCGAAGTGCCCGTAGATCGAGGGAATCCGAATCCCGACGGCGTCGGCAATGTCGGCCAGGCGCAGGTCTTCGAAGCCGTGCAGGGCGATCAGCCGCTCCGCCTCATCGATGATCCGCTCCCGGGTACTCACCGCTCACCCCCGGACCGACAGGAACGCACGCACCACGTCCCGTGCACGCTAGCGAATCCGAGTCTAGATTCGCTGCATCCGCGCAGGATCGCCAGTCAAGGCTCAATGCGCTCGCAGGTAGCGAAGCGCCAGATCCTGGAGCTCGGCCACGTATCGATCCATCTCTGCTTCGGAGACATCGCTGCTCAGGAGATCCTGGTCGGGCCAGGCCATGCCCACAACCAGGGTGCCCCCGATCACTCGAATGAACCAGACCACATCCAATTTACAGAACTGTCCGAGCTCGTGGCCGCGCTCGAGCATCCTCCGCAGACGCCCGTACAGAGGGGCAAAGGGGCTCCGCTCGATGTCCTCGCCCACTCCCACGCCTCTCTCGCTCATCTGCGAGAAACCTCTCGTGCGCTCCATGTCGCGCAGCTCGAGGCGTGCAAATGCGGGATGCTCGATCATGATGCGGACCCACTCGCGAATGCCGTCGAGGAGCACCGTGGTGGGGTCGAAATCCTCCTCGTAGCAGAAGATCTCTCCGGTCAACTTCACGTAGCGATCGACCAGACCTTCGTACAGCGCCTCACGGCTCTCGAAGTGCCCGTAGATCGAGGGGATGCGGATGCCGACGGCCTCCGCGACGTCGTGCAATCGCAGCTCTTCGATTCCGTACCGCGCGACAAGATGCTCGACTGCGTCGAGAATCCGCTCTCTCGTGTGCAAGATTCCGACCCCGCGGCTCTGGCAATCCCGTCCGACCCAACCCAGCCTCTCCAGCATAGCGAAGGAGGCTTCCCGCGCGGTCGGAACAGCGGATTCATCCGATCGCAGCGAGCAAAGCCGCCGATCCTCGATCTCGAGCGTGCGGATCCGACACCGCGGAGATTCAGTCGGCGCGCACGTAGCGCAGCACGAGGTCCTGAATCTCCGCCACCACGCGCTCGAATTCGCCGTCGGCTGCGCTCCCGAACAGGAGAGCCTGATCGGGCCAGGTCAGGCTCGCGAGCATCGTGCCTCCCAACACGCGAAAGAACCAGACCACGTCGATCTTGCGAAACTGTCCGAGTGCGTGGCCGCGCTCGAGGATGGCCTCGACGCGCCGGTACAGAGGCGCGTGGGGGCCCGTGTACAGATCTTCGCCGACCCCCACACCTTGCGCGCGCATATGTCGGAAGCCTCGTGCGCGCTCCAGGTCGCGAAGCTCCAGACGCGCGAACGCGGGGCGCTCCACCATGACCCGGACGTACTCGCGCATGCCGTCCAGGAGTGCCGCCGCGGGATCGGAGTTCCCATCGTACGGGAATTGATCCCGTATCAGCTCCGTGTAGCGTTCGACCAGGCCGGCGTACACACCCTCGCGGCCATCGCAGTGCCCGTAGATCGAGGGAACGCGGATACCGAGCGCCTCGGCGATGTCGCGCAGCCTCAGTTCTTCGATTCCACGCTGCGCAATGAGACGCTCTGCCTCGTCGAGAATCCGCTGTCGCGTGTTCACCGGCTCGCTCCCGCGCCCCGCTCCGCATGCGTGACGCCGAGTGGATTCGGATCTCGAGGAGACGCTAGGCGATCTTCCCGGCTCGAGGCAAAGCGCGGCCCGGCCCCCTCGCGGCGGCGCCGCTTCTCGGAGGCGCAGGGCGTCCGCCGCATCGCAGCGGCGCCGAGCATCCCGCCGCGGCCCGCCGCGCGCGGATGGCGCGGGCGCCGGAGCGCCGATACTCTGCCGCCGGAGTCGAGGGAGCGCAGCGCCACGCCAGGTCGCCTGCCGGAAATCACGTGAACAAGACGTACCACCAGCCCCTGGGCGGCAACGCCATGCCCCGATTCGCGGGGCCGACCACCATGATGCGGCTCCCCGCCGCCCGCAGCGCCGAGGGGCTCGACGTCGGCTTCGTCGGCGTGCCCCTGGACATTGGCACCTCCAACCGGCCGGGCGCGCGCTACGGGCCGCGCCAGATCCGCGCCGAGTCGTCGCTGCTGCGCCCGTACAACATGGCAACGCGCGCCGCCCCCTTCGATTCGCTCTCGGTCTCCGATCTGGGCGACGTGGCCATCAACACGTTCAATCTGCAGCGCTCCATCGAGATCATCGAGAGCGCCTACGACGAGATCGTCTCGCACGGCTGCATCCCCCTGAGTCTCGGCGGAGACCACACCATCGTGCTGCCGATCCTGCGCGCGCTGCACCGCGTGCATGGCCCGCTCGGCGTGGTGCACGTGGACGCCCACGCGGACGTCAACGACACGATGTTCGGCGAGAAGATCGCGCACGGGACACCCTTCCGGCGGATCGTGGAGGAGGGCCTCGTCGACACCAGACGGGTGGTCCAGATCGGCTTGCGCGGAACCGGCTACACCGCCGAGGATTTCGACTGGCCGCGCGAGCAGGGCTTCCGCGTGGTCCCGGCAGAGGATTGCTGGCACCGCTCGCTCACCCCGCTCATGCAGGAGGTGCGCGGGCAGCTCGGCGCCGGGCCGGTGTATCTGAGCTTCGACATCGACGGTCTGGACCCCGCCTTCGCACCCGGCACGGGAACGCCCGAAATCGGCGGCCTCAGCGTCGTGCAGGGACTCGAGATCGTGCGCGGCTGCGCGGGACTCGAATTGGTGGGCGCCGATCTCGTCGAGGTGGCACCCGCCTACGACGCCTCCGGAAATACCGCCCTGGTCGGCGCCAATCTGCTCTTCGAGATGCTCTGCGTGCTGCCGGGCGTCGAGCGTCGCTGAGGCGCTCGCCTTGACCCGATCCGACCGCCCCTCGCCGCTCTTCGCGCAGCGCCGGCTGGCGCGCTGTCACTCGATTGCAGACCTGCGGCGCGCCGCTCGCCGCCGGCTCCCCCGCGCTGCCTTCGACTACGCCGATGGCGGCGCGGAAGACGAAGTCACGCTCGCGCGCAACGAGAGCGCCTTCGACGCCTACGCGCTGCTGCCCCGCACGCTCGTCGACGTGTCGGAGGTCGATCTCTCCACGCAGGTCCTCGGGCAGACCTGCGCGCTGCCGCTCGTGCTGGCGCCCACCGGCCTCACGCGCCTCTTCCACCACGAGGGCGAGCACGCCGTCGCGCGGGCGGCGCGCAGCGCCGGCGTCCCGTACACGCTCTCCTCCCTCTCCACCACCTCGATCGAGGACCTGGCCGCCGCCGTGCCCGGCCCGCACTGGTTCCAGGTCTACGTGTGGCGAGATCGCGGTCTCGTCCGCGAGTTCTTCGCGCGCTGCCGCGCGAGCGGCTACTCGACGCTGTGTCTGACCGTGGACACCCCGACGCTGGGACAGCGAGAACGCGATTTGCACAACGGCATGACGATTCCACCGCGGCTCACGCTCGGCGCCCTCGCGGACGCCGCGCTGCGTCCGGCCTGGTGCTGGAAGTTTCTCACGACCCGGCGCATCCGCTTCGAAAACGTGCGCGGAGCCGGAGACGCGGACGCCGGAGATCTGACCACGCTGTGGGGCTACATCACCGAGCAGTTCGACGCCTCGCTCGACTGGGACGACCTCGCCTGGATGGTGCAGGAATGGAACGGGCCCTTCGCGATCAAGGGCGTCCTGCGCGGCGAGGACGCCGTGCGCGCCGCCGCGCTCGGCGTTCGCGCCGTGATCGTCTCGAATCACGGCGGGCGACAGCTCGATCACGCAGCGGCAGCCCTCGACGTCCTGCCCGAGATCGCGGCGGCCGTCGGAGATCGCGCCGAGCTGATCCTCGACGGCGGCGTGCGGCGCGGTACCGACGTGCTGAAGGCCCTCGCGCTGGGCGCCCGCGCCTGCATGATCGGCCGCCCCTACCTCTACGGCCTGGGCGCGGGCGGCGAGGCGGGCGTGTCGCGCGCTCTGGATCTGCTGCGCGCCGAGCTGCGTCGCGCGCTGATGCTGATCGGCGCCCCGAGCGTGCGCGCGCTGGAGCCCGGCTTCGTGCGGCGCAGCGCCGCGCACCCGGCCTGAGCCCGGCGCGCCGAGTTCCGCGCGGCCCGCGGACGCGTCACTTGCGGCGCATGGGCGGCCGCTCCACACCCGCCACCAGCTGGACCGCCTCGGCGTTCGTCAGCACGGGCAGGCGATGGATCGCGGCCTCCGGCGCCTGCACCGGCGCGTCGCGGGCCGGCGGCGCGTCGCCCGCCTGCGCGACGGCGCGCCTCGCGATCGCCAGGAACACGCGCGGGCGGGCGTCGCGGGCGTCGATGCGCTGCAGCGTCTGGGCGTGGGAGAGGGCCTCGTCCGGCCGCCCGAGCAGGAGCAGCCCCTGCACCAGGCGGCGCAACGCGCTCTTGGAATTGGGACGCAGGCCGAGCAGCTCCGTGTCGAGAATCACCTGTTCCTCGTGGGCGCCGAGCGCCCCGTACAGGCCCGCCAGGCGATCGAGTGCGCGTGCGCGCAGGCGCGGCTTCGGCGCGCGGCTCGCCGCCCGGATCCGCTTGAAATCGCTCGGCACGAGTCCGTGCGCGACGGCCCACGCCGGCCGCGCACGCTCCGCGGCCAGCGCGTCGAATCCGCGCGCGGGATCGAAGGGCACCCCCGCGCGCGCGTAGTAGCGCTGCACGCGCCTCAGATTCTCCGCGTTCGCGACATCGTCGCGCAGATAGACCGCGCTGCGCAGATCGCGGAAGACGAGCAACCAGCCCGGAGCGCCCTCGAGCAGGGGTGTCGTGTAGAGACGCGCCAGGCGTGGATCCCGTGCCATGGGAAGCCCGACGCCGAGCACGAGGTTGACCGAGCGGCGCTCGAGCACGTCGAGGAAGCGCTCTCCCGGGCGCACGCCGCGCTGGTCCTTGATCGCCGCAAAGTCCACGCCCACGTCGGGGGGAAAGTTGAGCGTCCCGTTCACGAAGCAGCGGATGCGCGGCGCGAGCCAGTAGCCGAGATAGCCGCCCATGAAGTAGTCGTTCCACAGCTTGCCCTCGAGCTCGGCATCGCGCAGGAACCACACGCTGTGGGAGTAGTACTTGCCGCTCGAGAACGACATCTCGAGGTAGTCCGACGCCTTCGAGGGCACGCCGAACGCGCTCGGCGCATAGCCGCTCGACAAGAGGAAGGCGGGCACGAGCGCGGCACAGCCCAGTGCGGGCAGCAGGCGCCAGCTCGGCGCATGCTCGCGCGCTTCGCCCCACAGCCCCTTCCCGGCGCGCAGCACGTAGAGCAGCGGGAACACGGCGAGCCACTGGAAGCGGATCGCCGACAGGATGGCGACGAGGGACGCCGCCGTCACGCCGAAGAGCACCGGATCCGCGGCGTGCAGCGCGCGGCGCGTGGGCCGGCGCAGGAAGCGCAGGCCGGCGGCGATCCCGAGGCCCGGAACCAGGAGGAGCAGCGCGTCCGTCAGCACCCAGATCAGCGGGCCGAGTCGCGTGCGCACATCGCCGAAGGCGAGCGGATCGAAGGGCATCCAATCGTCCGCCACATGGGAGAGCTCCGGACTGGGCGTGGGATCCAGCAGGGTGAGGTGCTGCCCGAAGCCCTGTGGATTCAGCAGCGAGACCAGCAGGCCGAGTACCAGCGCCGCGACGAGCCGCCCTGCGAACTGCGCGTTCGAGTCGTCTCCCGGGAGGTCACTCCCGGACCGCGCGCGTCCCCAGCGGATCATGATCTCGCGGATTCCGCTGCCCAGCAGCGCCGCGGCGATCAGCAGCGGGCCGATCAGGAAGGCCGCGTGGACGTTCGCCCAGATTCCGAACAGGGCGGCGCTGCCGAAGACGCGGCGCCAGGAGAGCCGCGCGTCCTCGAGCAGCAGGCGGTACAACAGCAGCACCGCCAGGATCGTGAACAGGGCCGCGCGCAGCTGCATGAAGCGATACCAGGCGAGCGAGAGCAACACGCTGGTGGCGAGGCAGGCGGCGAGCCGAGAGCCGCTCTCGCGGCGGAACAGGGCGTAGGCAAGCGCGAGGATGCCGGCGACGAGTCCGACGTGCAGGACGCGCAGCCCCTGGAAGCCCAGTGCCCGCTCGCTCGCGTGCAGCGCAACGTCGAACAGCCAGGCGACCGGCGCGGGAGGCCGCTCGGCGGTGTGCAGCAGCGGGTCCTCCGCCAGCAGCGGCCCCTGCGCCGCGTAGCGCTCGCCCAGCGCGAGGTGCCACCACACGTCGTCCGTTCCGACCGGTCGACCCACGAGCCACAGCAGCGACGCCAGCAACGACACGAGGGAGACGATCGCGACGAGGCTCGCCACTCTTCCCACGGCCGCCTCGACGTCCCGGCGCATCGCGGCCAAGTTAGCAGAGGGCGGCCGCCGCCCGGTGCGCCAGACCGCGCCGCGCATCTCGGCTAGACTGGCCCGCCCGATGCAGAGGGACCGCGACAACGTTGCGCTGATCGGCATGCCGGGCGCCGGCAAGAGCGTGCTGGGTGAACAGCTCGCGCGGCGCACGAACCGCGTGTTTCTCGACACCGACGCGCTCCTCCGAGCCTCCCAGGGAGGCTCGCTGCAGGAGATCATCGAGGCGCACGGCATCGACGGCTTTCGCCGCATCGAGGAGCGCTGCGTGCTCGACCTCGACTGCGCGCGCTGCGTCATCGCAACCGGCGGAAGCGTGGTGTACAGCGAGGCGGCCATGCGCCACCTCGGCCGCATCGCCGTGCGCGTCTATCTCGATGTCTCGCTCGAAGAGCTCGCGCGTCGCCTCGGCGACCTCGATGCCCGCGGCGTGCTCCGCGCCCCGGGGCAGGATCTGCGCGGCCTGCTCGACGAGCGACGCCCGCTCTACGAGCGCTGGGCCGATGTGCGCGTGGCCTGCGACGGACGCGCGCACGAGGACGTGGTCGAATCGATCGTGCGCGCCCTGGCCGCGCGCTGAAGAGGCGCGTCAGGCTTCGAGCTCGCTCCAGCGCGGCTCGCGCAAGACGCGCCGCAGCAGCGGCTCGAAGTGCTCGAGCGGGAGCGTGTCGTAGTCGGGATCGAACGAGCACTGGTCGTAGCGGGCACAGAATTCGGCCGTGAACTCGAAATGGGGGTGATCCCGGTATTTCTCGCGCGCGTTCCGGTCGGCGCCGATGTGATGCCAGAAGTAGTAGCCCTGGAAGACCGGGTGCTGCGCCACCATCCACAGATTGCGCTCGGAGACGAAGGGCCTGAGGATCGCCGCAGCCAGGTCGGCGTGATTGTGCGGCGCCAGCAAGTCGCCCAGATCGTGCAGCAGCGCGCACACGACGTATTCGTCGTCCCGACCGTCGCGCTGCGCGCGCGTGGCGGTCTGCAGGCAGTGGGTGAGGCGGTCCACGCGCATCCCGCCGCTGCTGCCGGCGAGCTGCCGCAGATGCACGAGCACCCGGTCGGGCAGCGCCCGTGCGAAGGGCTCGTAGAGCTGCTCGAGCAGCCGGTACTCCTCGCGCGTGCCGTCCTCCATGCGCGTGAACCGAGCCACGATCTGCCTCTCGTTCATCCTGGCACCCCTTTCCAAGCCGCCGAGCCGCCATCGCCCAGCCGAGCTTCCGCCAGGGTACCAGCCGCCGCGGCGCTGCGAGCCCGCTGCGCACGGGCGCCAGCCGGGGGGCGCGACCGGGCCGCGCGCCTTGAGAACCCGGGCGCGGCGCGTGACCATGGCCCGGAGAGGTGCAGTGGCTCGCGCCCGGGCCGCCGCCGGAGGTCGCCGTGACGCACAGGCCGGACGTCGTGATCGTGGGAGGGGGGGTCGTCGGAGTCTGCACCGCCTACGCGCTCGTCGAGCGCGGCGTGCGCACCACGCTCCTCGAGCGGGGCGAAGTCTGCTCGGGCGCCTCGTTCGGCAACGGGGGCTGGATCCTCGCGAGCCTGAGCATGCCGATTCCCGGGCCGGGCGTGATCCGACACGCCCTTCCCTGGCTGCTCGATCTCGAGAGCCCGCTCTACATCAAGCCGCGGCCGAGCCTCGAACTCGCGCGCTGGCTGTGGAGATTCCGCGCCTGCTGCAACAGCGCCGCCAAACTCAGGAGCTTCCGCCTGCGCCGGGCCCTCGCCCTCGCCAGCCTGGAGCGCCACGCGGAGCTCGCGAAGATCGACGGCGTCGAGTCGGGGTTCGCGCAGCGCGGCATCCTGATGGCATTCGCGTCCCAAGCGGCCCTGCGTGACGCGGCCCGCGACGTCGCGCTGCTCGAAGCCGAGGGCGGCATCGCCCGCGCGCTGAGCCCCGAAGCGCTGCGCGCGCGCATCCCGGCGCTCACCACGCAGCTGGCCGGCGGCTTCGAGTTTCCCGTGGACGCGCATCTGCGTCCCGACACATTCGTGCGAAGCCTGGCCCGCGAAGCGGAGCGGCGCGGCCTCGCGATCGAGCGCGACACCGAGGTGCTGGAGATCGAGTGGTCCCGCCGCGCGCCGATCCGCTTCCACACCACGCGCGGCAGCTTCACGGCGGACGAGGGCGTGCTCGCCGCCGGGGCCTGGACGGCGGAGCTGGCGCGCAAGATCGGCGTGCGGCTGCCCATCGAGCCCGCCAAGGGCTACAGCGTCAGCGTCGACCGGCCCGACGATTACCCGGACCTCCCGGTGTCGCTCAACGAAGCCGAAGTCGTGGTGACCCCGATGGGCTCGCGGCTGCGCTTCGCCGGCACGCTCGAGCTGGCGGGTCTGGACATGCGCGTGAGCATGCGGCGCGTCGGCGCCATCCGCCGCGCGGTGCGCACCTACCTGCCGGGTCTTCCCTCCCCGGTACGCGAGGAGATCTGGCGCGGGCTGCGCCCCCTCAGCCCCGACGATCTGCCGATCCTGGGCCGACCCGCCGGCACCTCGGGCCTCATCGTCGCGAGCGGACACGGCATGGACGGCATGGCGCTCGGACCGATCACGGGCGAGCTGATCGCACAGCTCGCGCTGGGAGAAGCACCGCGCTTCGATCTCGCACCCTTCTCACCCGAGCGCTTCTGATCGCAGTCGCGCCGCGCTGCGTTCATCCCCAGAGCGCGGGCTGCGGGGGCTCGATCCAGCTGCCCCGGAACGCGAGGCCCGGCTCGCGATCCCGGGCGAGCAGGAGCGGACCGTCGAGATCCACGAAATCCGCCGCTCCCGCCAGCAGCAGCGCCGGCGCCATGGCGAGCGACGTGCCCAGCATGCAGCCCACCAGGACGCCGAAGCCGAGCGCGCGCGCGGCGCGCAGGCTGGCGAGCGCCTCGCTGAGGCCCCCGGACTTGTCGAGCTTCACATTCACCAGCCGATAACGCGCGCGCAACGCCTCGAGCGCGCGCTGTTCGCGAAACGACTCGTCGGCACACAGCGGAACCGGGCTCTCGAAGGATTCGAGCAGCGCGTCCTGGTCGGCGGGCAGCGGCTGCTCGAGCAGCTCGACGCCGGCGTCGAGCAGGATCGGCGCCATGCGCTCCAGCTCCCGGATCGACCAGCCCTCGTTCGCATCCACGAGCAGCCGCGCCGCGGGCGCCGCCTCGCGCACGGCACGCACCCGCTCGGCGTCGCCCGGCGCGCCGAGCTTGAGCTTGAGCAGCGGCCGCTCGCGGGCCGCGCGGGCGCCGCGCGCCATGGTCGCCGGTGCATCCAGACTGATCGTATAGGCCGTGAGCACCGGCTGCGGCGCCGCGAGCCCGGCACGGCGCCACACGGGGAGCCCGCTCTGCTTCGCTTCGAGGTCCCACAGCGCACAGTCGAGGGCGTTGCGCGCCGCGCCGGCGGGCAGCAGCGCCTCGAGCCGCGCGCGATCGACGCCCGCCCCTTCCAGCTCGGGTCGAAGCGCTTCGAGGGCGGCCGCGACACCGTCGAGCGTCTCGCCGTAGCGCGCATACGGGACGCACTCGCCGCGGCCGAGCGCGCTCCCCGCGCGCAGCTCGACGACGACCACATCGGCACGCGTCTTCGCACCGCGCGCGATCGCGAAGCGGCCCGCGATCGGCCAGGATTCCGTGCGGATCGTCAGCGCGGGCACGCCGCGCTCACCCCGCGAGCAGCGCGTCGACGAGGGGTGCGACGCCGGTGCGCAGCGGATCGACGCAGGGCAGCCCGTGCTTCTGGCCCGTGCGCCGCAACAGGTCCCGCCCCGCGCCCGGCTCGAGCCGGGACGTATCCAGCGAGATGCCCACGCAGCGGATCTCGGGATTGGTGCGCCGCCCCGCCAGGAGATTCAACGCGATGGTCTCCCCCAGGCCGGGAAGCGGCGTGCTCACGCCGCG
>JAOUNA010000055.1 GCA_029881215.1 Myxococcales bacterium
TGGCGCGGCACGCCCCTTCTTCCCGCGTCGCGGTCCCGCGTCGCCGCCCGCGCCGCAGACGACCGCGCGCGCGGCAGAGGCGCAGCGCCCGCGCGCCCCGGACCCGCTGCGCGAGGCGCTCGGCCTGCTCGGCCCATCGGTGGGAAGCAGCGCCTGGGTCGTGGCGGGCGCTCACACCGCCAGCGGACGTCCGATCCTGGTGGCGGACGCGCACCTCGCGCCCACGGTGCCCGCGCTCCTGCACCTGGATCACGTGCGCGCAGGGGATCTGGACGTGGCCGGAATGACACTTCCGGGTGTTCCCGTGTTCTGGACGGGACGCAATCCGCACGTGGCCTGGGCCTCGGTGCACGCCCGCGCCGTCGTCACCGATCTCTTCGCCGAGACGCTGCACCCGCGCGATTCTGCGCGCCATCACGACGGGCGCAGCTGGCGAGACGTGTCGGAACGCGTGGAGCTGCTGCGCGTGCGGGGCGGCGAGGCGGAGGAGTTGCGCGTCGTGGAGACGCGCCACGGACCGCTGCTGCCGGAGCGGGAAGGTCGCGATCCTCTCTCGGTGGCGTGGACCGGAGCGCGCGTCGACGGACCGAGCGGCATCGGCTCGCTGCTCGGCGTGGCGCGGGCGGTGGACGCCGAAGGGCTGATCGATGCGCTGCGACGACATCACGAGCCCGTGCTGGCCGTGGTCTATGCGGATGCGCAAGGACAGGCCGGGATGCACGTGGCCGGCTGGATTCCGCGGCGCTCTCTCTCCCCCGGGCTGCTTCCGCTGCCCGGCCGTGCGCGCTGGTACGACTGGACCGAGCCCGTGGCGTTCGACGCGCTCCCGCAGCAACGCCTCTCCGAGGGCGACGACTGGATCGTGGTGGCCGACGCTGCGCTTCCCGAGCCGTCGGGCGGGGAGCCCATCGAATGGCTCTGGCGCTCGGGCGAGCGGACCGCGCGCATCGAGCGGCTGCTCGGGGATGCGATCGCATCCGGTCCGATGGACCTGCGCAGCCTGGTGGCCCTGCAATCCGACGTCGGGGGAGAGCGAGCGCGCAGCCTGATCGAGGCGGCGCTGGCCTTGCTGGAGTCGGAGCCCGAGGAGCGTCTCGCACCCGAGACCGAGGAGATCATCGAGATTCTGCGCGCCTGGGATGGCCGCTCCCTTGCGGACAGCGTCGGCGCGGCCGTCTATCACGAATTCCTCACGGCGCTCACGGATGGGCTCCTGCAACCGCGCCTGGGAGAAGCGCTGCTGCAGCGCTACCTGGCGCTTCCCCAGGCGGACGCGGAGCAGGTCGTGTTCGAGCTCGTCCGCGGCGCCGCACTCGACGAGACGCCCCTGCACTGGCAGGACCGCGCGGCGGTGGCGCGAGGCGTGCGCGACAGCCTGCATCAAGCGTGGCTGCGCATTTCGTTTCAGCTCGGCCCGAATCGCGAACGCTGGACCTGGGGAAGGCTGCACGCGCTGCGCTTCGAGCCCTTCGGCGGCCTCGGGGACGTCCTCGGCAACGCCGCCGGGATCGGGAGCTATCCGTATGCCGGCAGCCGCAACACCGTCAGCGCCGCGGCCTACCTCGCGTCCGATCCCTTCCGGGTGCGCATCGCGTCCACCGCCCGCTTCGGGGTGGATAGCGCCGCGCTCGATCAGGCGCTGGCCAGCCTGGCGCCCGGGGAGTCCGAACACGTCGGCCACGGCAACTACCGAGACGGCATCGACACCTGGCTGGCGGGCCGCTCGAGCCTGCTCGTGACGGATCGGCTGCTGGTCGAGGAGTCGAGCCTCGCGCGCCTGGTGCTCGAGCCGGTACGCTGATCGCGGAGGCGCCATGTCGCGCACGATCCTGTTCGCCGAGGTGGCGGGGTTCTATGCCGCGGTCGAGCGCGCGGACGACCCCTCCCTCGCGGCGCGGCCCGTGATCGTCGGCGGCGACCCGCGCAAGCGGGGACGCGTGCAGGCCGCCACGACGGATGCGCTGCGCGCGGGCGTGAGCGTCGACATGCCGATGATCGAGGCGCTGCAGCGCTGCCCCGGCGCGCGCTCCGTGCGCACCAACATGCGCCGCTACCGAGAGGTGTCCCGTCAGCTGCTGACGACTCTGCGCCGCGTGCATCCGCATCTCGAGGCCTTCGGTCTGGCCGGCGTGTACGCGGAGTTCGCGCCGAGCGCCGCCGCCGTGGAGGCGATCGCAACGGAAATGCACAGCACCGTGCGCGAGGCGCTCGATCTGCCGCTGCGCGTCGGGCTGGCCTCGGGAAAGTTCCTGGCGCGCCTGGCCGCCCAGGAGCTGGCCGAGGAGGGCGTGTACCGCATTCCGAACGGCGCGGAGCACCGCTTCCTCGCTCCGCTCGACGTGACCCGGCTCGACGGCGTGGGGCGCAAGACGTCAGCGGCGCTTGCCGAGGCCGGCGCCCGCAGCATCGGGGACGTGGTGGCGCTCGGTCGGGCGCGACTCGAGGAGATGTTCGGCGCCCACGGGCTGCGCATCTACGCCTGTGCATCGGGACACGACCGGGAGCCAGTCCGCGCCGCGCGCCATCCGGGCAGCGTCAGTCGCGAAGCGACCGTCCGCGCCGAGCCCACGGATCTGACCGCGTTGCTGGAGCAGCTCGCTGGTCTGGCCCAGCAGCTCGAAGGCGAGCTGCGGCGCCAGGGCCTCGCGGCGGGCCGCGTGGCGCTGAAGGTGCGCTACACGGATCAGGGCGCCGAGACGCGCTCGCGCACACTGGCGGTCGCGGTGGATCGCGCTCCCGATCTGCTGGGTACCGCGGAGCAGCTGCTGCGCCGGACCCAGGTCGGTGCGCGCCCGGTGCGTCGCCTGGGCCTGCAGCTCTCGGCGTTGATCCCCGCAGGGACGATCGATCGCCAGCTGACGCTCTTCCCGGTGGATTCGTGAGGCTCCCTGGGCTCTCAAGCACGCGACCTGCGCGGCCGAAGGAGAGGGCGAGCGGCATCGTGCCGCGGCCGGGGTCGGGCTCATGGGCGCGGACAAGGATCTGGCGTCGGATCGGCGCAAGTATCGGCGCATTGCAACGGATCAGGTCATTTCCTTCGCTCCGGTCGAAACGCGCGACCTGCTGGGCGTCAGCCGCAACCTCTCGATCGGCGGCATCCGCTTCGAGGCCGTGGGCTGCGAGATCGAGCTCGGCGACGTGCTCCGCGTGACCTTCAACGTGGGAGATCACACGGTGATTGCGGTCGGCCGGGTGGCGTGGTCGACCGAGATGGATCCGATCACCACCGACGTGGGCCTCGAATTCATCGAGATCGACCCCTCGGCGTCGCGCGTCCTCGAAGAGATCCTGGTGGACAACGAGATCGGCTGAGCCCGGTTGGCTCTTCGGAGCCCCGTGTGCCACGGTCTTGCTGCATGAGCGACTTCCACCAGGGGGGCGTGATCAGCACGCTTCACCGACTGGGCCGACCCCGGGTCGAGCGGCTCGAGGCCGAGCTGCGCGACCACACGCGTTCCCGACCCGTCGCCCTGGTGCTCCCGTGCCTCTACTCCGAGCTGCAGGGGCCCGGACTGAAGGGCATCGTGGATGCGCTGCGCGGGGTCGATTACCTGCGGCAGATCGTGGTCAGCGTTTCGGGGACGGCGCAGCGCGGCGGCTACGAGGACATTCGCACGATCTTCGACGGCGTGGCCAGCACCGACGGGCGCGCGCCGATCCTGCTGTGGAACAGCGGGCCCCGCGTGCAGTCGCTGTACGAGCTGCTCGCGGCCGAGGGGCTGCACGCCGGGACCGACGGCAAGGGCCGCAGCACCTGGCTCGCGTACGGCTACGTGCTCGCGAGCAACGTGTCGCGCGTCATCGCGGTGCACGACTGCGACATCAGCACCTACGACCGCGAGCTCCTGGCGCGGCTCTGCTATCCCACCGCGCACCCCAATCTCAACTACGAGTTCGCCAAGGGCTACTACGGGCGCGTGGCGGAACGGCTCTACGGGCGCGTCACGCGGCTCTTCGTCACGCCCCTGCTCAAGGCCATGAAGGCCGTGCTCGGATCCCATCCGCTGCTCGAGTACCTGGATTCCTTCCGGTATCCGCTGGCCGGCGAATGTTCGATGACGACGGATCTCGCTCGCATCAACCGCATTCCGAGCGATTGGGGCCTCGAGATCGGAACGCTGGTCGAGGTGTACCGGAACTGCTCGCCCAAGCGGATCTGTCAGGTCGAGATCGCGGAGAACTACGATCACCGCCACCAGGATCTTTCGGAGCACGACGCCAGCTGCGGTCTGCACCGGATGGTGGTGGACATCGCCTCGTCGGCCATCCGGAATCTGGCGAGCTACGGCGTCGAATTCGACGCGGGCTTCCTGAACACGCTGACGGCGGCCTACCGGCGCACCGCCCAGGACGCCATCGCCGCCTACAGCCACGACGCGGCGCTCAACGGCCTCGCCTTCGATCGTCACGCGGAGGAGCTCGCGGTGGAGACCTTCTCGCGGGGGCTGCGCATCGCGGGTCTGGGTTTCGTCAAGGATCCGATGGAGGTGCCCCAGATCCCCAACTGGAGCCGGGTGATCTCCGCGCTGCCCGGCTTCCTCGAGGAGCTGCGCGAGGCGGTGGAGGCCGACGCCGCCGACTCCTGATGCCAGCCCCGTGGCTTCCGCACGCGCCGCTGCGTCGCCGTCTCCGGCTCCCCTGCTCAGAAGGTCTGGGCGCTGCAGGCCGGTGCGCCGAAGAGCTGCGACCAGATGTTGAAGTCGTTCGCGTCCACGAACGCGTCGCCGTCGATATCCACATCCGCGCAGCTTCCGTTGGCCGGTCGATCCACGCAGCGGCGCAGCCGTCCGAAATCCTGGATATTGATGGTGCCGTCGCCATTGAAATCGCCGTTGCAGAGCTTGCGCAGGAACTCCCCATCGTCGGCGCCTTCGCTGCCGCTGACCACGCGGAGGCCTCGTGTGGGCGAGACACCCGCGACGTTCTCCGAGGCGATCGTCGGCGGCGTGGTGAACCAGATGGACACCTCTCCCGTCGCCTCGTTCGTCCAGACCAGGTCCGCGTTGCCGTCGGCATCGTAATCACCGCCGCCCGCGACCAGCGACCACGCCGCGTCGATGCCCTCCGGGAGATTCTGCTGGCTCGTGATCGTGGCTCCGTCCAGGAACCAGAGCTGGAGCGCCCGGGTGGATGCGTTGCCCAGCACCAGGTCTCCCTTGCCGTCACCGTTGTGATCTCCGGATCCGATCACGCGCCATCCCGCATCCATGCGCGCGATGGGGGTCGCGGCTCCCAGGCCGGCGCCGTCCAGGCGCCAGGTGATGAGATGTTTCTCGACTTCATCCTGCCAAGTGATCTCTGCGATGCCGTCGCCGTCGAGGTCGAGCGTCGAGGCAATGCTCCAGGCGCCGCGGTAGCCCTCGATGCGCGCCCACGAGGCGATTCCGGAGGCTGCGTCCTGGTGCAGGAGCTCGAGCACGCCGAGACTTCGATTGAAGAGCAGGAAGTCATCGCGCCCGTCGCCGTCGAAGTCTCCGGATCCCTCGACCGTCCAGCGCCCTTGCGCCTCGAGCCCGGCGAGATCGTAGTGGAGCGTCGCCGTCACGCTGCCAGCGTCCAGGCTCCAGATCGCGACGTGATCGGTGTCGTCCTCCTGCCACAGGATGTCCGCTACGCCGTTCCCGTCGTAGTCTGCGTTGCCGACGATCTTCCAGCTGCTCGGCATCTCGGGAAGCGCCGTCGCGCCCGTGACGTCGGCGCCATTCATGCGCCACAGCGCCAGTCCGCTGCGCTGCAGGTCCCGCATCAGGAGATCCGAGGCGCCGTCTCCGCTGAAATCGAGGGGCGTCCGGACCGCGCTGTTCCCGCTTCCGCCTCCCGTCGCCGTACCCGTGGAGCTGCCGGTGCTGGAGGTGAGCGGCGGGCTGAAGGTGATCGTGTCGGATGGCGGAGAGAGGGGGCCGGCCACGCCGCTCGCGTCGTACGCGGCGACCTGCACGACGATGGTGTCGCCGTACTCGCCGCTCACGGTCTCACTCGTGTCCGCGCTGAAGCCGGTGACCAGCGGCGGCCCGCTGTTGCGCGACACGACGACGTAATAGCCGTGGACGGGCCCCGAGGCTGGCGCCCAGCTGAAGCTGGCGCTCGTCGTGTCGATCAATCGCGTCGAAGCGCTCGCAGCGCTGGCGCCGCACGCCGCGACAGCGATGGCGAGAAGAAGCGTCGTGCTGCGGATCCGAATGGTCATGGAGACACCCTCGCCTGCGTCGGACTCGACCCTCCGAGCTCTTCTCGGTCCTCGGGCGACGCATGCGGGTGACTCGTGTCACAGCAGGGGCGGGTGGTGCCGCCGGCGCAGCGCGCTCAGGTGACGCGCATCACGCGCGCAGTGGGCGCCACCTGGTGGGGGCGTTTCCGCGCGCGGGTCAAGCACTCGCGGGCTGCTCGACGAGGGCGGCGTCCAGGACGCCGTGGATGGTGTCCACCAGGCGCAGGTCGAGGGCCTTGCGCACTTCTTCCGGCACTTCGACCAGGTCCTTCTCGTTGCGGCGCGGCAGGAGCACGGTTTCGATGCCCGCGCGCGCCGCGGCGAGCACTTTGTCCTTGATGCCGCCGACGGGAAGCACGCGGCCGCGCAGCGAGATCTCGCCCGTCATCGCAACCCGGCTGTGCGTGCAGCGACCCGTGAGCGCCGAGACGATCGCGGTGGCGAGTGTGATGCCCGCAGATGGCCCGTCTTTCGGCACCGCGCCGGCGGGCACGTGCAGATGGATCTCGCAGTTGCGCAGCCGCTCGGCATCGATGCCGAGTGCCTCGGCATTGGTTCGCACCCAGGAGAGCGCCGCCTCCGCGGATTCGCGCATGACGTCGCCGAGCTGTCCCGTCAGGCGCAGCCGCACGCCCTTGCCTCCCGGCAGCACGCTCGCTTCCACGAAGAGGATGTCGCCGCCGTGGCTCGTGTGCGCGAGTCCGACGACCACGCCGGGCTGGGTGGTGCGTTCGGCCGTCTCGGGCAGATGCGGCGGCGCGCCCAGGCCCTCCTCGGCGAACTTCGCGTCGATGGTCAGCTGCGACTGCGCC
Source organism: Myxococcales bacterium (assembly GCA_029881215.1). GTDB lineage: Bacteria > Myxococcota_A > UBA9160 > UBA9160 > SMWR01 > JAOUNA01. The sequence continues at coordinate 7,021 of JAOUNA010000055.1, forward strand.
GCGGTGCCGTCGCTCGCGCGGGCACGCTCCGCCGAGACGCGGCGAGCCACCTTGCGCATCAAGGTTGCGATGTAACGATCCAGGTTGCGGACGCCCGCCTCGCGCGTGTACTCGCGCACGATCTTCTCGATGGCTTCGTCCAGGAACGTCACGTTCGCCTCGCCGAGACCGTGCGCTTCGAGCTGCTTCGGTACGAGGTAGCGCCGCGCGATGACCATCTTGTCGCGCTCCGTGTAGCCCGGAAGCTCGATCAGCTCCATCCGATCCAGCAGCGCCGGGGGGATCGTCCCCAGGCTGTTCGCCGTCGCGATGAACATCACCTGACTCAGGTCGAAGGGAACCTCGATATAGTGATCGCTGAAGCTGTTGTTCTGCTCCGGGTCGAGCACCTCGAGCAGTGCCGACGAAGGATCGCCGCGAAAATCCGCGCCGAGCTTGTCGATCTCGTCCAGGAGGAAGACGGGATTTCGCGTGCCCGCGCGCCGCAGGCTCTGCAGGATGCGCCCGGGCATGGCGCCCACGTAGGTGCGTCGGTGGCCGCGAATCTCGGCTTCGTCGCGCACGCCCCCGAGCGACGCCCGCGCGAACTCGCGCCCCAGCGCGCGCGCAATGGAGCGCCCGAGCGACGTCTTCCCGACACCCGGCGGTCCCACGAAGCAGAGGATGGGGCTCTTGGCGTGCGGGGCGAGCTTGCGGACGGCCAGGAACTCCAGGATGCGGTCCTTGACCTTGTCCAGGTCGTGGTGGTCCGCGTCGAGCACTTCGTGTGCCGCGTGCAGATCGAGCTTGTCTTCGGTGAGCTTCGACCACGGAAGATCCGCCATCCACTCGATGTAGGTTCGGATCAGGTGTCGATCCGGGGCGTGTTGCGGCAGCGCCGAGAGGCGTTGAAGCTCGCGCTCGGCCTGTGCCTTCGCCACCTCCGGCAGCCGGGCGGCCTCGATCTTCTCGCGCAGATCCTCGATCTCCCGCGCGCCGGAATCGCCTTCGCCGATCTCCTCTTCGATGTCGCGCAGACGCCGTCGCAGCAGCCGCTCGCGGCGCTTGGGATCCATCTCCTCTTCTTCGCTCTGGCTGCTGAGCGCGCGCTGCGTCTCCGCGATGGTCACCTCGCGCTCCAGGTGCACGGCCACGATTTCGAGCCGGCGCGCGGGATCCGCTTCGCCGAGCAGGGCGACTTTCTCCTCGGGCGGCAGGGGGAGTGTCGAGGCGATCAGGTCCGCGAGGAGGCCGGGAGATGGAATGCCCTGGACGAAGTTCTTCCACTCATCCGGGTAGTCGTCGTGCAGATCGATGACGCGATGCGAGAGCTCGATCACGCGCTGCCACAGCGCTTCTCGCTCCGGCGTGTCCTCTTCGACCTCGAAGATGGGATCGACCGGCATGGTGATCGCGGGATCCAGCGACAGCGGCGCGCGCAGGCGGTTGCGCGCCACCCCCGCCACGATCGCCTGCTTGCCGTCCCGCTTCGCGTCGATGACCCGCACGATCCGGGCGATGCACGCCACCGGGTGCAGATCTTCCGCGCCCGGCTCTTCGATCGTCGCATCGCGCTGGGTCGCGACGATCAGGAACCCGTTCGGACCGGCCATCTCGAGCGCCGCCAGGGAGCGCCGCCGACCGATGGCCAGAGGCACGGTGACACCCGGGAAGATGACCACGTCGCGCACGGGCAGAACCGCCAGGATCTTCGGAACCTGCACGCGCTCCTGACCGGCGACCAGCAAGTCCTGGCGCTCGTGGGCCGCTTCGCTGGGGGCCTCTGCCTTTGCTTCCGATGCCTGCGCTCGGTCCTTCTCGTGCGCTTCGGATTCTTCGGACACTTCGCCTCTCGTGGTGCGGCGAACGATACGCGCGAGCGGCAGAGGGTCAAGCAGCTCGCCGCCGAGCTCCCGGAGAACGCCGCTTCTTCCCGCGGGGTCCGACCCCGTCACACGGCACCCGCAGCGCTCGTCACACGGCGGGCGCCCGCGCTGGCCTCGCGTGCACAGCTCGGGCGCGACGGATCAAGCCGATGGTGCCCGGGACTGGAGTCGAACCAGCACGGCCTTGCGGCCACTAGATCCTGAATCTAGCGCGTCTACCAATTCCGCCACCCGGGCGACAGCGCCGGAGACTACGTTTGGCGTGGTCGGGCGTCAACGCGGTGCAGGGTGCACCACCCGGTTGCCCTAGACTCCTCGGCGTGGCGCAAGGTGGAAGAGGACGCAAGGGTCGATCCGGAACGCCGCGACGCGGGCACGGGGGAGGCGGTCGGAGCGGCAGGGCGCGCGGGGATTCCGACCGACACGCGCGCGCTCGCCGCGCGACGGGGGGCCGGCATCGCGGCGCGAGCTCGAGGCGCGGCGCGCCGCTCGAGGAGCGCGTGCTCAAGGCCCTGGAAGCGCGCGGGCGACGCTGGCTCGCGCCGGCCGCGCTCGTGGCGGAGCTGTCGCTCGGCGGCGGCGCGCTGCGCAGCGTGCGCCGCATCCTGCGCACATTCGAGGACGAAGGGCGTGTCGAGCGCGTGCGCGGCCGCTTCCGCGCCCGACGGCGGGATGGGCTCGTCGAGGGGATCTTCGAGCAGGACAGCGCGGGTGCGCGCGTCGTGGAGGACAGCGGCGCGATCTGGTGTGTCGAGCGCGATGCGGCTGCGCAGGCCGGCGACCGCGTGCTGCTTCAGCCATTCCGAGAGGGCGGCCCCGCGCGCGGAGAGGTCTTGCAGGTTCTCGGCGGTGGGCGCGCGACGTGGGTCGGCATCCTGCAGCGCCGCGGCCGCCTCGCAGTCGTCACGCCGTATCGCGACGACGGCGAGTGGCTGGTGCGCGTGTCCCATGCGGACATGGGGGGCGCGTCGGACGGGGAGGTGGTGGTGCTCGTGCCGCTTCCGCGCCGCGCCACGAGCGCGCGGCAGCGCGGGGCTTCGCGCGGGGAGCGCCCGGCGTACGCGCCGCCCTGGGGACGGGTGATCGAGCGACTCGGTCGCCCCGGAGATCCCGACGCGGATTTCGCGGCGGTGGTCTGGCGGCGACGGCTGCCCGTCGAATTCCCCGCCGCTGCGCTCGCCCAGACCGCGTCCGTTCCCGATGCGCTGGACGCGTCCGAGCTCGCGCGTCGCGTGGATCTGCGCGACCGCGCCTTCGTCACCATCGATCCCGCCACGGCGCGCGACCACGACGATGCGGTGTGCGTCGAGGCGCGCGCACGCGGCGCGTTGTGCCTGTGGGTCGCCATCGCCGACGTCGCGCACTACGTGCCGCTCGGTTCGCCCATCGATCGCGAGGCCCTGCGCCGCGGCAACAGCGTGTACTTTCCGGACCGCGCGATCCCCATGCTCCCCGAGCGGCTGTCCGGCGACGTGTGCTCGCTGCGTCCGGACGTGGACCGGGCCGTTCTGGTCGTCGAGCTGGAGATCGATGGCGCGGGTCGGGTGACGCGCCGCACCGGCTACCCGGGTGTGATCCGCAGCCGCGCGCGCCTCTGCTACGAGGACGCCGCGCGCGCCATGGAGCGCGCGGACGCGGTGCATCCCCAGGCGCAGATGCTGCGCGACCTCGCGGAGGCGGCGCGGCGCCTCGGCGCGCGGCGTCGCGCGGCGGGCTCCATCGATTTCGAGCTTCCGGAGGCCGCGATCGTGCTCGACGCGCGGGGCCGGCCCGTCGACGTGCGGCGCGCCGAGCGCACGCAGGCGCACCGCGCCATCGAGGAGGCGATGCTGGCGGCGAACCGGGCGGTGGCCGAGCTGCTCGTGGATGCCGACGTCGCGGCGATCCATCGAGCGCACGACGCGCCGGCGCCCGCCGACGCGGAGGCGCTCGGGGAGCTGCTCGCGGGCTTCGGTCTGATCGACGCCCCGCTCGGTGCCGAGCTCACCCCGCGCGACGTGGCGCACGCGCTGGCGCGAGCTCGCGGTCACCCCGCCGAGCAGTTCGTGCACGCCGCGGTGCTGCGCTGCATGCGGCAGGCGCGTTACGCGGCGGAGAGTCGCGGGCACTTTGCGCTGGCCTTCGACCACTATCTGCACTTCACCTCGCCAATCCGCCGCTACGCCGATCTGGTGGTGCACCGCGTCTTCATGGCGCTGCTGGCCGGCGCGCCGCCGCGCTTGTCGCGCGAGACCGCGCGGCGCATCGCCGAGCGGATCTCGTATCGGGAACGCCTCGCCATCGAGGCGGAGCGGGAGATGCTCGATCTGAAGAAGTGCGCGTTCATGGCGGACCACGTCGGCGAAATTCACGCCGGCCAGGTCACGGGCGTGGCGCAGCACGGGCTCTACGTGACCCTCGACGCGTGGTTCGTGGAAGGCCTCGTGCACGTGTCGACGCTGAAGGAATACGTGGTGCTCGACGAACGCGGCTGGGCGCTCGTCGCCGAGCGCTCGGGGCGGCGCTACGCGCTCTCCGATCGCGTCGAGGTGCGCGTCGCCAAGGTCGATCGCATCGCCGCCCGCATCGATTTCGAGCTCGTGTCCACGCAGCCGGCGCGCTCAGAGTGATTCGAGCAGCGCGTCGATCTCCGCGGTGTCGATGTAGAAGTGGGGAGACGCGCGCACGCCACCCCGGCGCGCGACGCAGTGGATGTGGCGGGCGCGCAGTCGTTCGATGCTGCGGGCGGGAGGAATGTCGCCCATTCGGAAGGAGACGATGCCCGATGCGGCGTCGCCGCGCGGGCTGAGCAGCGTGGCGCCGCGCGCCCGCAGGCCCTCGGCGAGGTGTTCGGTGAGCATCAACACGCGCTTCTCGACGGCTTGCAGCTCGAGCTCGAGCAGCAGGTCGATGGCGGCGCCCAGTGCGAAGATGCCCGCGGTGTTCCGCGTGCCCTCCTCGAAGCGCTGGGCGTCTCGGCGCAACTCGGTCTGGTAGCGGTCGAAGTGGGTCGGCTCCGCGACGTTGTGCCATCCCACGATGCGCGGCGCGAGCTTCTCGAGCATGCGGCGCGCGCAGAAGAAGATCCCGCAGCCCTCCACCGACAGCAGCCATTTGTGCCCATCCGCGGCCAGGAAGTCGATGTTCGCGCGCTCGACGTCGAGACAGAGGCAGCCCAGGCTCTGGATGGCGTCGACGCAGAAGAGGACGCCGCGGTCCCGGCACAGCCGCCCCAGCATTTCCAGATCGTTGCGAGCGCCGTTTCCGAATTCGACCGACGAGAGTGCGAGCAGGCGTACGCGCGGATTGCCGAGTGCCCCCTCCACCCGCTCGATGGGAAGGCGCCCGTCTTGGCTCGGCAGGATCACGGTTTCCACGCCGCGCGCGCGCAGACCCCACCAGGGGGTGACGTTCGACGGATATTCCAGATCGCAGGTCAGGACGATGTCGCCGCGGCGCCAGTCGAGACCGCAGGCCACGATGCCGAGGCCCTCGGTCGTGTTCTTGACGAAGGCGATCTCCTCGGGCGCGGCGCCGATCAACAGCGCGGCGCGGCTGCGCACGCGCGCGACCTCGGCTTCGTAGGCGGCGTAGTCGGTGGCCCCGTCGCAGGAGGCGAGGTCTGCGTAGCGCCGCAGGGCCTCTTCCACCCGGGTGGAGATCGGAGCGACGCCGGCGTGGTCGAGGTAGATCCAGTCGCGCGTCACCGGGAAGAAGCTGCGCGTGCGCGCCCAGGAGGTCATGCGGGCGTTGCGCCCGAGAATGCGCGCGGGCGCGCCGCCTTCGGCTCGCAGCCCGCACGCGCCTGCTCCACGAGCTCGGCGATGTGCCAGCGCGCGGGGAGTCGCACGCGCCGTCCGTCTCGCGTCCGGAAGAAGAGGTGCCCGTGCGTCTCCGCGTGGTCGAGCAGATCGCGCAGCAGCGCCACGTCCTGGCGGCAGTATTCCTCGATGAGATCGATGCGTCCTTCCTTCCACCAGCGCAGCGACTGGAGTCCGTCGGCGCTCTTCGCGGCGCCGAGGGTCTCCTCGGCGACGTGACCCAGCGGCAATCGGAAGCCGATCTGGCGGCGGATGGCATCGAGCATGTCGAACGTGGGCAGCGCCGAGAAATCTCGATCGGTGTAGCCGCGCAGCACGGCGTAATCGAAGCTCTTCACGTTGAAGCCGACCACGAGATCGGCGGCCTCCAGGCGCGCCAGCAGGGTCGCCACGTCGGCCTCGCGAAAGCTCTCGAAACGGTCGTCGCGCGCGTCGTAGAGAACGGCGATCGCCACGCGCATCAGGTGGGCATTGTGCCAGCCGCCCACTTCTTGCGCGCCGCGCTGGGTCTCGATGTCGAAGTAGACGACTCGATCTCGCTGCGCCGCCGCAGCGAGGCGCGTCGGCTCGGACCGCTCGACGTCGGTGCCGCCGGCGCGCGGAGACTCGAGAGCCGGCAGGGGATCGTGCGCCAACATCAGCCGAAGCAGCTGCACGGCCGCTGCCTTGTCGATCGGCCGGTTCCCGCTGCCGCACTTGGGCGAGTGCACACAAGCCGGGCAACCCTCTTCGCACTCGCAGCCCTCGATCAGCTCGTGCGTGGCTTCGAGCAGCGTCTCGACCCGCTCGAAGAGGCTCGCTGCGATGCCGACGCCGCCGGGATGGCCGTCGTAGAGGAAGAACGCGGCGCGTTCGAGCTGCGCCTGACGCACATAGGAGATCCCGCCCACGTCGTGGCGATCGCACAGCGCGAAGAGCGGAAACAGCGAGAGCGCCGCGTGCTCGACGGCGTGGATGCCGCCCATGACGTGTCGGCCGGCGCGCTCGAGGGCGGCCGGAATCTCGTCCGGCAGCTCGAGCCAGATGCCGACGGTCTCGAAGGCGGTCGGCGGAAGCGCGAGCGGCTCCGTCGAGAGCAGGTCCTGGCCGCGCACGCGCCGGCGCTCGTAGCCGGTGATGCGCGTGGTGACCTTGAGGCGCCCCTGGCCGACGCGGAAATTGCCCGCCGGCCGACTGCGCTCGCGCGACAGGATCTCGGTCTCCTTCTCGGAGAGCGCGCGCGTGTAGAAGGGCGCGTCGACGGCTCGCACGTGAACCGCGCGCTCGTCGAGGTCGAGCGCCGTCACGAGATACTGGCGGCCGCGGTGCAGATAGATCGCGCCCTCGTGACACTCGGAAAACGCGTTGGCGGCGCCGATCGATCCCACCAGCGTCGGGCGCGCGCCGGATCCTGCGTCCAGCGAGATCGTGTAGCTCGCGCCGATCTGCCGCAGGCTCACGTCCCGGTGCGGGCGGCGGCGCGCCGCGAACCACTCGCCGCCCGATTCGCTGCGCAGCAGCGCTCCGCTCTCTTCGAGCGCGGCGATATTGGCCCGCGTGCCGGGCTCGGTCAGCCACGGCTCGTCGCTGCGCAGCGGGAGCTCCGTGGCTGCGCAGGGCAGGTGCGCCGCCGTGATCTCCGCGTTCTGAGGGTCGAGCACGGCGCGCTCGAGTGCCCGGTGCAGGAAGACCTGCGGGTGCGCCACCAGATACTGGTCCAGGGCGTCGGGCTGCGCGACCAGCGCGATGGCCGCGTCGCCGCTGCGACCCACGCGTCCACTGCGCTGCCACGTGGCGACCTGGCTCCCCGGATATCCGACCAGGATGCACACGTCGAGGCCGCCCACGTCGATGCCCATCTCCAGCGCGGAGGTGCTGATCACGCCGCGCAGCGCGCCGGAAAAGAGGCGCTGCTCGATCTCGCGCCGCTCCGATGGCAGGAAGCCCGCGCGGTAGGAGCTCACCTGCGAGGCGAGGGCCGGATCGGCCTCCACGACCCAGGTGTGCATCAGCTCGGTGATCACGCGGGCCTTGGTGAAGGCGATGGTGCGCAGTCCCTGGGCGAGGGCGTGGCGGAACAGGCGCGCGGCCAGCGTGTATGGAGATGCGCTGGGACGGAACAGCAGCACGTGGCGCTCGGCTCGCGGCGCCTCGTCGCTCTGGATCACCGTGAAGTCGCGGCCGGTGAGCGCCGTCGCGAGCTCGCCCGGGTTGTCGACGGTGGCGGAGGCGGCGACGAACGCCGGCCGCGCGCCGTGAAAGCGCACCACGCGGTCGAGGCGCCGCAGCACCTGGGCCACGTGCGAGCCGAAGATGCCGCGGTAGGTGTGGAGCTCGTCGAGCACCACGAGGTGCAGATGCGCGAAGAAGCGCTGCCAGGTCGCGTGATGCGGCAGGATGCCGGCGTGCAGCATGTCGGGCGTGGTGATCAGCACCGTGGGCGGCTCGTCGCGCAGCTTGCGGCGCGCGGCCTGGGGCGTGTCGCCGTCGTAGACCGCGACGCGCAGGTCGAGCCGGCCGAGCGCCGCCATGTCCTCCTCGAGGCGGCGGCGCTGGTCCTGCGAGAGCGCCTTGAGCGGAAACAGGTAGAGCGCGCGCGCCTGCGGATTCTCGAGGGCGCGTCGCAGGGTTGGCAGGTTGTAGACCAGGGTCTTGCCGCTCGCGGTCGCCGTGGCGAGCACCACGTCGTGGCCGCACTCGAGCGCCTCGATGGCGCGCGCTTGATGGCCGTAGAGGCGCCCGATCCCGCGCTGGGTCAGCACCGGGGCGAGAGGCTCGAATCCGCGCGGGAGGTGCGCCGCGAACGAGGCCGTCTGCGCGGCCAGCACCTCGTGGTGTCGCAACGCGTCCGCGAAGGCCGGATCGGCTCGGGTGGAGGCGACGAATGCAGCGACGTCGGACACGCTTCTCCGCGAATCCGGCGCGCAGCGAACCGGATTCGTCGACCCGCACGGGGAGGTCCGCTCGGGAAGTCGCACTGAGGGGAGCCCCCAGACTATCCCGCACGCGGGGGCGGCTTCAAGGGGCGCGCACTCGCTTGTCCCCGCCGGTGGCTTCCTGCATGCTCGCCTGCGATGCGTCTATCGCTCCAGGTGCAGTACGCGATCTGCGGCGTGTTCGACCTCGCCTACAACGGGCAGGGGGAGCCCGTCCAGGTGCGCGTCATCAGTGAGCGCCAGGGGATTCCCGCGCGCTATCTGGAGCAGATCTTCCAGCGCTTGCGCCGCGCGGGCATCGTCACCAGCAAGCGGGGGCCGGGCGGCGGCTACACCCTCGCGCGCGCCGCGGGGCAGCTCACGCTGCGGCAGGTGGTCGAGGCGGTGGAGGGGGCGCTCGGCGAGGCCTTCGAGATGGCGCCGTTCGAGGCCGAGGCCGGCGCGGCGGTCTTTCGTCCCGACTTTCTCTGGCCCTTGCTGGCCGAGCGCGTGGGTACCGCGCTCGCTTCGGTCACGCTCGAGTCGCTGTGTCGGGACGCCGCGCGGTCTCGCGTGGCGCGCGCCGAGCACGAAGCTCCCATGTATTTCATCTGACGCGCATCCCGATCGCGAGACACGCGCCGCCCCGGCGTTTCGGCCGGAGCGGCGAGCGAATCGGAC